>JAUUYH010000075.1 GCA_030590505.1 Kiritimatiellota bacterium | reverse complement strand
GCTGCGCAATTAGCAAAACAACTCAACCAACTTGGTGAGATGATGGATGCCGATCAAGGTGGAATGGAGTCAATGGAGGACTACGCAGAATTCTACAAGAAAATGATGGCAGGTGCAGGAAATAAGGAAGGAGAAGGAGATGGTGAAGGAGAAGGTAAACCAGGCGACCCAGGTGGTGGCGGTGAACCTCCCGAAGAAAATGCTGATGCGAAAACCGGGACAAAAAAGGAGATATCCAAGTCACAACTCCAGCCTGGAAAAATTTTAATGAAATGGAAAACTAAAGGAATGGGAAAAACTGGTAAAGCCAACGAGGAGTATTTGGATGCAGTCGAAAAGGTAAAACAGGGCGTAAGCGAAGCCATACTAAAAGAACAGATCCCACCAGGCTATCATAAATCAATACAGAAATATTTTGACCAAAAAACGGATGAGGATGAGAAACCAAACGAGTAACAAACTGGTATTCGCTGTTATTAATCGTCGCCATTATATCGAATCTTGCTAAGTTCGCAATATATGACCTAAAGCATCATAAATACCCCCCAGTGACTCCTTGCTGTATTTTTCACGAGCGAGTACAGCGTAAATCTTAAACTGTAAACTGCACTCGCGTGCCATAGATCATTTTTTTGAACTTCATTGGTGGCGAACGAAAATTATTTCACTCCTTCCGAAGGAGCTGGATGAATAATAATCAGAGAAATGACAGTATCTAAAAAACAATTTATGCAAACTTCTTACAAGAATAGGTTGATTTTTTTATTTAAACCACTAATTTCAAGTTGCTAAGGCATTAAGTAATTACTTTTTTATTCTTTGTTACATAATGACAAAGGTAAAAACTGCATATATAAAAATAAAAAGAGTTGATAAAAATACTGGAGAGTGCGAAAATGGCAAATAAACATCTAGACGATTTCATGAAGACATACAAATATGAAGGCCTTACATTTGATGATGTTTCCCTTGTAACCCTCTATTCTGACTTTTTACCCTCAGAATCCGTTACGACAGCACAGTTATCAAAAAACATCAGCATGAACATACCTCTAATCAGTGCAGCGATGGATACTGTAACAGAGAGCAAGATGGCAATTTCTATGGCACGCTTAGGCGGAATTGGTGTAATTCATAAAAACCTAACAATAGAAGAGCAGGCAAAAGAGGTTGCAAACGTAAAGCACTACCTGAATGGTTTAATAAAAACACCAGTAACTTTTAATCAAAATCTTACAGTATCGGAAATGATGCAAGAAAAAGAACAGCAGAAGATATCCTTCTCTGGATTTCCTATTACAGACAATGATGACAAGCTTGTCGGACTCGTAACTTCACGGGATATTAAATTTCTGTCAGATTATAACATAAAACTCAAAGATATTATGACAACTAATATCATTACTGGTCCTGCATCAACACAACTGTTGAAAGCATTTCAGGTAATGGTTAAAAATAAGGTAGGAAAACTGCCGATTATAAACAAAAGCGGAAAACTTACAGGACTCTACAGTTTCCATGATGTAAAAACCCTTATTGAGAATGTTGAGCCTGATTATAATCGTGATGAAGAGCATCAACTTAGAGTTGCCGCAGCCATTGGACCATATGATGAAGAGCGTGCTGATGAACTTGTAAATGCGGAAGTTGATGTATTGGTTATTGATACAGCCCATGGACACTCAAAGGGTGTAATAGAGACAGTTCGTAATCTAAAAAAGAAGTATGGTGATAAAGTTGACCTTATCGCTGGAAATATTGCAACAGGCGAAGCCGGCAAGGCTCTTGTCAAGGCGGGAGCAGACGCAGTAAAGGTAGGAATTGGTCCAGGTTCTATATGCACAACCAGAGTTGTTGCAGGTGTTGGTGTTCCGCAGTTGAGTGCAATATACGAAGTACGCAAAGCGATAGGTCCAAATATTCCACTGATAGCAGATGGCGGAATAAAGCAATCTGGAGATATAGCAAAAGCTATCGCAATGGGTGCATCAACTGTAATGATGGGATCCATACTTGCAGGAACAGATGAGAGTCCAGGCGAAAAGATACTCCACCAGGGAAAAAGGTATGTAGTATATCGCGGAATGGGCAGTGTCGCAGCAATGCAAGAGGCTAAAGGAAGCCGCGAACGTTACGGGCAGGAAGATGTAAACACCGTAAATAAACTTGTACCTCAGGGAATTGAAGGAATGGTTCTCTTTCGTGGTGAAGTTTCAAATGTTATTCATCAATATATGGGCGGACTTAAATATTCACTCGGATACTGTGGAACACCAAACCTTATAGATCTTCAGAAGAAAGCAAGATTTGTAAGAGTAACAGGTGCAGGACTTCGAGAAGCGCATCCGCACGACATAAAAATATCAAAAGATGCCCCGAATTATTCGAGCAAATAGAAATAAATAAACTACGTCAATTCGTAGTCTGTTGCAGGATCGACTATCTGTACATCTTTGATTCCAGCCTCTAGCAACAGTTTGCTCAGGCTATTCAGTGCATCATCTTCACCATGTACCAAGAAGATCTTTTTAAGGCGCTCTTTATTCAGTTTACCTACGTAGTCCAAAATCTCATTATAGTCGGCATGGGCACTGAAGGCATTCATAATTTTTACCTGTGCATTGAGTTTATAAATCTGTCCGAAAATTTTAACTTCAGGTTTTCGTTCAGCAAGACGCCTACCCAGTGTATGAGCAGCCATAAATCCCACAATCAGGATTGTATTTTTTGCATCTTCGATGTTATTTTTCAGATGATGAAGAATTCTGCCTGCTTCGCACATTCCACTGCTTGAGATGATGATATGCGGCTCTTTAAGCTTGTTAATTGCTTTGGAATCAGCAACGCTAGTTGTGAAGTGCAGTGAGTCAAATCCGAATGGATTTTTATGTGCTTCAAGAAAATGCTCACGCACCTTTTCATCATAGCACTCCTGATGTACGCGAAAAATACTTGTTGCATTTGTTGCCATTGGACTATCAACGAAGATCTCAAGTTTCGGAATTTTCTCTTCATTTGTAAGTTTATGAAGAAAGTAGATAAGCTCCTGCGTTCTTTCAACTGCAAATGCCGGAATAATAATTTTACCACCGCGCTCTGCAGTCTTTTTGATCACCTCAGCCATCTGATTTTCTGCATCTTCAATAGGGTCGTGCAGGCGGTTTCCGTAAGTACCTTCACAGACCATATAGTCCACATCCCCGATGACTTCTGGATCACGAATAATCGGAAGTCCAGCACGACCTAAATCTCCAGAAAAAGCGATACGTTCTCCATTTTCAAGATCTAATACGGCAATTGCTGAACCTAAAATATGACCAGCATCATAAAATGTACAGGTTACTCCGTCGATTACCGGAAATGAACGCCCATAACTAATTGTCATAAACTGATCAAGAGTTTTTAGTACCTCATCCACGCCGTAGAGAGGTTTGAAAGGGTGATCTGGTCGTTTTTTGCGTAACCACTCCGCATCTTTCTGCATAATATGAGCAGTATCTGACATAATAAGCCCCGCAATATCTCGGGATGCAGGGGTTGAGTAAATATTACCATGGAAACCATTTCCGCAGAGCATAGGGAGTCTTCCACAATGATCACAGTGTGCATGAGTTAAGATAACAGCATCGATAGTTGATGGATCGTATAAAAAGTTCTGATTTTTCCGCTCAGACTCAATTCGATGTCCTTGAAACATACCGCAGTCAATGGCAATTTTCTTTCCATTGATTTCCAGTACATGGTTGGATCCTGTAACTTCGCGCGCTGCACCGTAAGATGTTAATTTCATTGCAAAATCTCCTAATGTTAAAGAATAAAGAAATAGTATGATAATATTAACAGTAACACCATACTGCAACTATTGCAAGTAATTTTCAATCTAACTCAAATGATTTCACAATATACCTTAAGCGTCTCGCTTGAGTAAAATAATTATTGTCTCGATAATTATTCCTTAAATAAACTATCTAGATGTCTACTCGAGCATTGCGACAGATCTGCAAAGCAGATAACCATACGAGGTATATACGCTTTTAATAAAAGCTTAGCAAAATATATTTTTATATGAGAATAAACCCCACCTTGGTGGGCGCACCAAGGGACGGGGAATAAAACCCACCTTGGTGGGTTTTATGCGCAATTCGCATAACTCTGCGATTTTATCCAGTTTCGCTTATTGAAAGATTGCAACCTGAAGCTATTATAAATCTTTTCCGTACAGGCACTCCCCATGGAAGAGTGCACAAGAAGCGTCTAAGAAACCCAACCGTAATGGGATTCAGGCAAAAAAAGCTTTACAATTTTATAAAACAATTTGTGGATTAATAACGATTATGATATCAAATAAGATAGAAAAGATGAATAAGGAATATGATGTAATTATTGCAGGTGGCGGGCTTGGTGGTCTTACTGCAGCGAATGTACTTGCAAAACAGGGCAGAAAGGTTTTACTTGCTGAACAGCATTTTCAGCTTGGCGGCCTCGCGACATACTTTAAAAGAAAGCAGCATATATTTGATGTAGCCCTGCATGGGTTTCCTGTGGGGATGAAGAAAACACTTCGAAAATACTGGTCTAAAGAGATGTCAGAGCACATTACTCAGGTAAAAAGTATACGTTTCGACAATCCTCAATTCTCCATTGACACCACTTTTACAAAAGAGGACTTTACGGACAAACTTGTAACTGAATTTAATTTAAAACGTGAAGTAGTGGACGCCTTCTATGATGAGTTGGATAACATGAACTACTACGATGACCGTTTAATGACAAACAGGGAACTCTTTGATAAATATTTCCCCGGTCGTAATGACGTAGTACGCTTTCTTATGGAACCGATAACTTATGCAAACGGCTCTACACTTGATGAACCTGCAATTACTTATGGAATCGTTTTTTCCAACTTTATGAGCAAAGGGGTTTATACATTCAACGGCGGCACGGATCTTATGATTGATATGATGAAATGCGAACTTAGCAAAAATGGTGTCGATATCGCAATGTCCAGCAAGGTTGAAAAGGTACTTCTTGATAACCGTAAAGTAAAAGGTGCTTTAATAAATGGTTGTGAGATTAAGGCGAAGGCAGTACTATCTAACGGAAACATTCTATCTACAATCCATGAGTGGACAGGCGACAGCGCATTCTCTCCTGAGTTTCTGAAAAAAGTCAAGGATCTCCGACTAAACAATAGCAGTTGCCAGGTATATATCGGGCTAAAACCTGGTGAAAGTTTTGATTATATCGGAGATCTGCTCTTTACATCAACATATCCGACATTTGATCCTGCAAAACTGGTTGCCCACGACATGACAAGTAAGACATTCTCTATCTACTACCCCGAAATTCGCCCCGGTTCCAAAGATTATACAGTCGTAGCATCTATGAATGCGAATTACGCAGATTGGGCTAATTACACAGACGAAGAATACAAGATAGCAAAACAGAAGATGATCGACGATACAATCATCGCACTTGACAAATATATACCTGGTATAGCTGACAAAATTGATTACACAGAAGCAGCCACCCCGAGAACATTCCAGCACTACACCCTACACGGAAACGGCTCCTCTTTCGGAACAAAATTCAAAGGACTAGATGTCAGTATGAATCTCCACAATGAAGTTCCGGGTCTATTTCATGCGGGTTCGGTCGGCATAATTATGTCAGGCTGGTTAGGTGCAGCAAATTACGGCGTAATAATGGCCAATAATGTAGATAAATACATCTCAAGTTCGTAATTTAGGGAATAATATTTCCACCATCAAATAACTATTTAAAGCTTGTAAAAGTAATTTTCAAGACTATTCGTATTACGTAGAATACAACAATAAAAATTGACTGGGAATTTTATCATTCGGTCCTTTTGAATGGGACAATTACATTGATAATAGTGGTTACCTACTTATAACAGTAAACGTATCAGGTCGTTGACATTAGGAGTGAATTTTGGATTTAGATATTAAACATAGCAATGATATGACTTTTATGTTCAACGGAGAATTTAAAGAGTTACTCAGCAAAAACAGTATAAATTCATTTGAGGATCTCTGGGATCTAAAGGGTGAAGATGTTAAGAAGAAACTGGTTGAACGCGGAACAGAACGTGTTTTTCTTGATTTAGACGGCCAAAAAGTTGAGACATACATAAAACGCTACCTCCCCCTCCCCCTAAAGGAGTACTTTAAGGCAATTACCTCATTCCGTCCATTTTTCCCTTCGGGTGCAGTGCATGAATGGGATGCGATTCTCGCATTTCATAAACAAAAAATTCCAACAATGTTACCGATTGCTGCCGGACGCAATGCAGAGGGCAAAAGCATACTTCTCACTCTTGCGATTACAGATTACACCAGAGCATCAGATCTGCTTGAAACCTGGAAGGACGACTCTTCGAAACGACAAGATCGCCACAAGCTTATTGCGAATATCGCAGAACTTGCCGGAAAAATGCACTCTGCGAAGTTCGCACACCAGGACTTCTATCTTGTTCATCTGTTTGTTAAAGAAAATCTTAAAATATTGCCAATAGATCTTCAGAGAATTATTATGGGCAAGCAGTTTGGGCGCCGCTGGCGAGTCAAGGATCTCGGACAACTACTGTTTTCTGCTCTTGAAGTTACATCGCTTACAGACCGCCTTCTTTTCTGGCAGAAATATACAGATGCCGTTGGAAAAGAGTTTTACAAAGACAAGGCACTTATAAAATCAATTATCAGAAAAGCAACAATGATATATGATCGTTCACAGAGAAAAAAAAAGAGGAAAAATGAACAGTAAAGAGGCACTCAAAAAATCGTGCAAAAAACGCGGAGTGAAAGAGATTGCAGAGAGTCTTAAAATCTCTCCGACTGCTATCTACAACCAGATTAACGATCCTGACAAAAGTGATATCCTAAACAGATTTGTGGACTTCACCAACGCCTGCGAAAATGATATTCCAGTCGAGTGGGTCTCCGAACAGCTCAATGGAATATTTGTAAGAAATCCTAATGTTATAGCAAAGCATGACTCGATGACTCCGTCTTATGTCCCCGCGGCACTGAAAGAGTTCAGTGATGTAATACGCGAAATTAGCAATGCAATGATTGATGAAAAGATAACACCAGACGAAGCTGAAAAAATACGTAAAGAGTGGGATGAACTAAAAATTGTACTTGAAAGATTTGTTCTAGCCTGTGAGTTTGGCTATATTAATAATAACCAGCCATAAACATAGAAGAATATATCTAAAAAATCATGCAACTAAATATTCTAACATCTCCTGAAGGTAAGCAACTTAAATCCGACATAGAGCAAACCTCTCTATCCCTCTCACTCCTGCTATCTGTCTTTGTACTTATCATTATCTCTTTCGGGCTGATTATGCTATACTCTACATCAACTGGAAATATCTCGCCTAATGAAAAGCTAATAATGGGGTTCAAGATCTCTTCAGACATGATGTTTTTCATCAAACAGGGACTCTGGGCAACGATGGGATCTGCGGCGGCAATCTCAATATATTTTATTGGATTCAATCAATTAGCAAAATACTCTACCCTATTTCTTTTTATCGCCATTGCAGCTCTAATAGCGGCACTCTTTTTCAGACCGATAAACGGAGCACAACGTTGGATAAGACTCCCGTTTATGAGCATTCAAGCATCAGAATTTGCGAAAGTCGCACTTGTTATATATCTTGCGCAATTCCTAGCAAAAAATCAACGTTTTATAAATTCTTTCTTTAGTATAATTCCAGCACTAGCCTGGATTACTATCCTCGCTGCACTAATAATGGTGGGTAAAGATTTAGGAACAACACTACTTCTTCTTGCTACTGTATGGATTATGTTCTATGTTGCTGGAATGCGACTACTTTTCTTACTGCCTCCTGTTCTTCTAGGTATCCCTCTAATCGCAACTCTTATCTACTTTTTTGACCCAATGAGATTAGCCAGACTTATGTCATTTTTAGACCCTGAAGCAGTATATAAAAAGAGCGGATATCAACTCTGGCACTCACTTATGGCTCTCGGCTCAGGTGGCTGGCTTGGGCTTGGTTTTACCAAAAGTCGCATGAAGGCGAAATACCTACCAGAGTCACATACTGATTTTATCATATCAATTGTTGGCGAAGAGCTCGGAGTTGTTTTTATTATTATTATTATTATTTTCTATTTCATTATAATGGGACTCGGTCTCTGGATCAGTTCAAGATCAAAAAATCGAGCTCACATGCTGCTCGGGGTCGGTGCTACATCTCTAATAACTCTTCAGGCAATCATAAATCTAGGTGTAGTCGCTGGAGCCCTACCAACAAAAGGTATGCCAGCACCGTTTATCAGTTACGGAGGAAGCAATATGTTTATGAGTCTCTGCTGTATCGGACTGCTTCTATGTATTGAAAAAGAGACACGTATTGCAAAAGCAAATCCAATTGAATTTTAAAACTATCCACAAAGAGACATAATTATATAAAAAACATTTTGCGAAATTCGCACCTCTCCTATAAGAGATTTTTCTATAGCATCTATTATTTATGAACAATGAATTGACAAAAATTGATTACTACCTTGCAGAGGTAAAGCAGCACAGTAAAGGCAATCCCGATTTTGCATCAGGCTTGCAATTCTACTCCGCATGGGAAAATGTACAGCGACCTCAACCATTTGCAGTTAAGGGGAAAAAGATAAAAGTTGCCGAACAACTCTTTAAACTTACAGATGACTCCCCGGAAAAAGTTGCATCCTTTAACTGGGATCACGCTGAGGAGTGCGTTGCACTTACGATTGAAGGTGATAAATGGATTGACCGTATTCTGATAAATATTGATGGCGGTGAGCCTACGTTTATAAAACAGGAGCCTGTTCATCTGGAAACTATGGGCCTCTCATACGGAGAACGTCTTGAAATAATTTACGATGTAATTGCACATCTGAAAAAGAAAAATCCTGCAATAGATCTGTTATCTATCAAGAAAAAAGATTTCCTAAAGGGGCTTGAAGGAATAGAAAACAACTATGACTCAAAAAGTCTCTCCGTAATGAAACGACTTTCTAAACACTCGATTGAACGATTTATACTTAAAGCATCCGAGGATATGACAAAGGATGATCTCAGTCCACAATTAACACTGCCCCTGAATGGAACGTATGCTACCTTTAATGAAAATGAAAATGAACATGAGAGCGATTTTGATGATTCTCCTAAAAGTTTCGATATTGAGATGATGATTCGTGCCCGAACGGATTGGGAGGTTATCCGGGATCTGCAGGTTCAAGAGCATGCTCTTCATTTCGCTCTTGCGGAGGAGCGGGAATTTATTCTATCATTTGCGGATGCAAAGATTGTCGAAACATCAGGTGATAAAGAGATACTGTTTCAGTTGGAAGTACCAAAAGAGAGCCCACTTGCTGAGGGTGATAGATTAAAAATTATGCTTCGTGGGATCAATGAACCAATTGCTACGTTTAAGGTCGATATTTTTGACGGCACAACGATATATGGGCGAATGAAATTTTTCAACTCCTCTTACATGGAAGGCCCTTTTAATCGTATCTACGCCCTCTCCCGCCGTTCACCACGAAAATTTCTTGCGGAGAGTATCGAAAATCTAATAAAATCCATTGAAGCGAATAAAACTAGCGATCTATTAATGAAAATTACGGGGTTAATTGAAACGCCGTTTATTGAAGCATTAAAGAAAAATCCACCTAAGGAGATGGACAGCTCCCAACAACGTGCTTGGAGTTGTGCGGTAAATGACAAAAATGCCGTAACACTAGTTCAGGGCCCGCCAGGAACTGGAAAAAGCAAAGTGCTGGTTGATGTTGTGCGTGAACTATGTAACAGAGGAAAGCGTATATTGATAACCGCACCCTCAAATACTGCTGTCGATAATATCTGCCGAAAACTCAAAGATCTGCCTATCCTACGTTTTGGAAAAAATGAGAACAGCATATCATCGGATGTCGTGGCTGCAAGCTGGATTGGTAACGACCAAGCGGTCATGCGCTTTTCTGATATGCGAAAAGAAATCGGAGGTGGAATATATGCAGGCACACACATAGGTCTGCTCTGGGATGATATTGTCCAAGCGGATATGCAGAAAAACGGCCTTTTTGATGCAATTATATTTGATGAAGCTGGAATGGCATCGATAAATGAGTTTCTACTGCTTTCCCTCCTTGCAGAGAAGGCTGTACTCTTCGGGGATCACAAACAGCTCCCACCTTTCCCTCTCTCTAAAAGTGTTCGCAATAAACTAAATATTGAAGCTGGTCCATTTCTATCATCTGCAGAAATTCTTCTTGACGGAAGTGCCCTTGAGTGGTTGGCAGAAGCACGTAATTTCCCCGTTATACTACTCAAACGCTCATACAGGTGTCAGAACCCTAGACTTCTTAGATTCTCCTCTATCCTTTTTTACGATGCAATGGTCTCCCCGAGTGAAACTGCCGAATACTATAAACTCTCATACGCAGAACGTGAAGCGATATATCCACAATCAACCCTGAAGCTAATATCAACATCTCAACTCCCTGAATCCGTCAGACAAGAATCACTAATCTTTGAAGGGACAAAGCCTGGTATAGAAAACAGAACTGAAGCACTGCTATGCATACATGAAATTTACAGACTGATACAAAAATATCCGATAAATGAAGTAACACTTATTGCTCCCTACAAGCGTCAGGTAAATCTTGTAAAACGTCTCTTATCTTACAACAAAGCAGCCGAATGCTCAAAGGTAAAATTAAACCAAAAACTATGGACTTACTTTATAGCCAACTCGATATCCACAGTTGATAGCTTTCAGGGAGGAGAGAGCGATGCAGTAATTATATGCTATGTTCGCAGTAATAAAAAAGGGACCATTGGTTTTGTAGATGATGCAAACCGGATAAATGTAGCACATACACGTTCGAGGAAAGAGATGGTAATCGTCGGAGACATTGAGTGCCTGAAAGCCGAAGCGAACAGTGAAGTATTCAAGCGTCTGGAGCGAACTATCAATCGGGACGGTGAAATAATAACTCCAGATGCAGAAATGTTCAAACAACTAGAGGCAAATATAACTGCAGAAGATGCGAGATTCGCAGAAACCCTCAATTCAGAAACCCTCAACTCAGAAAAAAGGGCAACACCTCTTGAATCCGCAACCTCAGTCCTGAGAAATG
>JAUUYH010000195.1 GCA_030590505.1 Kiritimatiellota bacterium | reverse complement strand
TCTTCTCCTGGTATATTGCCGCCCCAAATTTAACTGATTTATGCTCCCAGCATATTAGCAGTCACTGTGGTATGAAGATATGAAAAATCAAATGGTTTAGTAATATAATCCACGGCACCTATTTGTAGACACTGCTTTGCTACCTCAAGATTGGTACCACCTGTTATCATTATTATTGGCGTTAGGATTGTCATTTTTTGTAGATGCTTAAGTACCTCAACACCATCACCGTCAGGTAACATTATATCCAGCAAAATAAGATCAAACTCCTGCTTGCGTGCTAGTGCCAGCCCACCCTCTGCAGTAATAGCAGAAAAAACATTGCTGCCTTTCTCTGAAAGAAACGCTGTAAGAAGATCTATAATATTCAGATCATCATCTATAATAAGTATTTTTTTCTTCATAGTTAAGGTCAAAAAAGGTCTATATATTTTTCAGTTAGGGAGTCATCTACTACGGCTTTTTTTATGTAAAGATTAGGTTTTCCACGCAAATTAATTCTAGTGGGTTCATTCTTTATGCGTCCACGATTATCAAGCACGACCACAACAATAGGCCTGATAATAAATCGTTCATTTATTTCAACAATTTTTGCAACCTCATTAGAGCTTAGCTGAACAAAGCTTCCGAGTGGATACAGAGATAATTTATTGAAGAAAATCTTTATAATATCTTTATGAAAGCAATTTGCCATTTCATCACGTAACTGCTTCATAGCATCCACTGGAGAGAGGATGCTACCATAAGATGGCTGATGTGTCAATATCTCAAATTTAAAACATAGGTGAATGACCATCGAGTACTGATACATCGCTTCATCCTGGCCCTCTCTCTTCTCTAACCCATTTTGCTGTATGAGATTGATCAGATATAGAATTGAATCAATATGAAAATCATCAATATTGATTTTTTTAATAATTTTTTCTGGATCTTGATGATATTTGGCAATTTCATCAAGAATTTCAACTTGATCAAATGTTGTAATAAGCTTCTCTCTGGGCAAATCAAGAAGTCCAATTCGATGATAAATCGAGGCAGCTCCAATATATGGTAAGCGAATATCGGGAACCCCCAAATCAATAGCTATTTTTAAGGAATATATCATCGAATTAACGCCGTGAATAATGATGCAGCTATATATCTCTTCATCTATATTACGAAATAGGTACGAGTATGGTGCATTTGCAAGGCCGAGTAGCATTCGTTCATCAGTTTTCAGCGAGGTGATAATAACAGAAATGGCTTCTTTTAGTTCATTCCCATCAGCACTGTCCGTTGTTTTTAAATCATAACACAATTTTTGAAATACAGAAATAATATAAAAATATGCTTTTCGATTCTCCTCTGACACTTCTGGAGAAAGTTCAGAAACATCCACAAAGGTGCACTCGGATACACCAAAAAAATTGTTCACTGAATTCTGATTTTTATTCAAATTTACCATAACTATTTTTTAGAACTGGACCGTTTCTTGTTAGTATAATACACCTTTATAGTATTTAACATCGCAATGCGCATAAATACAGCAAGTACTAAATATATCATCAATATTTGAATTAACAACAACAAAGACTCCCAAAAAAGTGTATGCCTTATTGTTAATGCAGAAATTGAAACTGTAATTGAAACGAGAGAAACTATTAAAACAGCGACTCGCTGTGAAAATCCAAGATTATTTAATCTATGCCCTATATGATCTTTTCCGCAGTATTTTATCGATTCAATTAAACTATTTGTTGTTCCATTAAACTTTCTTATGAATATGACAAATATCAGATCAAAAATCGGCAAACTCAAAATTGCTACGGGAATTATTGCCGCTTTGATTGGATTTGGAGACCAGCCTCCCATTATGCCGATGGCAGCAAGGCTGAAACCAAGAAAAAAACTACCGCTATCCCCCATGAAAACCTTGGCAGGATGAAAATTAAAACATAAAAATCCAGCCAGACTGCCTATTAATGCCAGAGAGATTATTGCCCACTCATACTGTTGAGACTGAATCGAAACTGCGAAATACGCAGAAGCGGCAATCAATGCAACAGTACCTGCAAGACCATCTATATGGTCAAGAGCATTAATCGCACTGCAGATCCCAGTCATCCATAACATTGTAACAACAAGATTGCAGGCAGTTGTGAATGGTCCTCTTGGAATACCTAAAATCTTATCAAACGGCATATTCGTTATAATTCCGAACCGCCAAATTAGGAGAGTAAGGGCAAAAAGAGATCCGAGTTTTACAACGGCATGAACACCCCAGATATCATCAACACAGCCAATTAAGAGTGCAATTCCGGCACCTAGGACAATGCCTTGCCACTTAACATCATGCGGCGCCATGATCAGCACCGTCACTGCAAAAGCAATATAGATAGCAACCCCACCCATTCTCGGAATGGGGGCTTTATGCACTTTTCGTTTATTGGGAATGTCCAGTATATTGAATTTTTTCAAAAAATAGATCAATACAGGCATAATCACCAATAGCAGAGAAAACGACACAAAAACAGTAGTTAGATATGTTGATATATTTTTCATTAATACTAAGACTTTTTAAAACCATAAATTATAACAGTACACGAATAGAAAATGCCACACATCTCATAATACAAAAAGATTTAGATTAAAAATCAGCTTTACTCACGCTTCAGTTGAGGGAAGCGTATAGCATCTTTAACTTGATATGCTTTTAATATCAATCCAGCTATATCTGATAGGTATCCAGCCCATCTCGCATATTCGCTAAGGGTCTGCTCTGGCACATATACAATATCTCCACTCTGGAGCATAAGATTTTTGATGTCTTTCCCGTGAAGAAGATCGTTTACATCAACTTCAACATATTTTGTTTCCCCACCAAGTGGTGTTCGGATTATGATTACACGGGATTTGTATGCATCTCGTGTAAAACCTCGACATACAGATAGTGCTTCAACTAGAGTAAAATCTCGGGTATAAGGAATAATTCGTGGCGCATTCACTTCGCCCATAACAATGATTGTTGATTCACCTGCATCTGCAATATAGATAAAATCATTAGGATGAACTGGGATATTGTATCTCATATCGCCAAGAATCATAAGTTTGTAAAAATCCACATCAACAGCTTTTCCATTACGTGAAAGATACGATGCCTTAAGGTTTGCAGTTGCACGAGAACCGATATCTGTCTGCGTATATAGCAAACCCCCAGCCTGTGCAAGAATGTCCAGGATTCTGTTGCCTTTATGCCAATCATAGTTGCCAGGAGCTTTCAGGGCACCTAGTATTGAGATCTTCTTTACCTCTTCTTGTGGCAAATTTATCTTTTGGGTCAGAACACTCACATAAGGGGCAATAAAAAACTCCTTCAATGCAACGGTTAGTGATGCCCTGAGTTCGGCAATTGTCAACCCCTCAGCCTTGATTTCACCAACCAGCAGATAAGCAATTGTGCCATCAGGTATAATCGCGACATTACGAGTCATCTCAGGCTCATCAAGAACGGAAATTTCCAAAACATCTCCAATGTTAAGGCGATATGGGCCTCTATTTTTAGGCTCTTCTGAGCCCACAAATTCATCCTGTGGGATATTCAATATGTCGGATTGAATAAAACCCTGATCAGTCGATGTAGCAGAAGAGTCTATTTTAGAGTCGGTAATTTCTTCTTCGGTAATTTTTTCTATAGAGTTATCTACGAAAGGAGTTGCCTGATCTTTAATATCTGAAGTCTTTTCAAGCTCCTTTTCAGGTTCATTTTGAAGATGAAAACACCCTGGAATAACCAGTATAATCATCAATGGAAACAACTTCAAATATCTAACCATCAAATACTCCAATCAAACAAATGCTATTGTACAATAATTATACATTAGCATATTCAGGTTTAAATACAATATTTTTTAGTTTTTTTTGATACTTTTTCGCGATTGTTGATAAATTTGAAAAATACGATCAGATTTTATAGCTTGATTTATGATTTTTTAGTTGAAGAATAGCAATTAAACACTATTATTTCTCTCAAATGAAATGAATAAAAAGGTACTATTATGAAAAAGATAAGTTTTAAGGATAAAAATTATAGAAAAGCGATAGCTCCGCTTTTTGATAGAACGGCATACCCTCCTGAAATTGAAGAAGGTGTGAAAAAAATGCTCGATGCTGTACGTAAAAAAGGTGATACGGCAATTGCTAAGTTCGCAAAAAAATTTGACGGCGTTGAACTTTCCCCGAATAAATTTAGAGTTTCTCAGTACGAAATCAATGAAGCTCTTGCGAAAGTCTCATCGAAAAAGAAAAAAGCGATCAATGCTGCAATTAAAAATGTTTCTGCGTATGCCGCAAAACAGTTGCCGAAAGGGTGGAGTTTCTCTCCGCGTCCTGGTGTTAAGGTTGGAGAACGATTTGAACCGCTCGATAGAGTCGCTGTCTATATTCCAGGTGGAACGGCACCGCTGGTTTCAACCATTGTCCACACTGCAGCAATTGCGAAAACCGCAGGCGTTAAAGAGATTGTTGCAATTACACCACCCGGCCCAAAAGGAAAACTTCTGCCAGAGCTTATCTACGCTATGCATAAGGCTG
>JAUUYH010000018.1 GCA_030590505.1 Kiritimatiellota bacterium | reverse complement strand
GAAATCATAGATTACCCTGGAACCATTGAAGATTTCGAAGGATGGAAGAAAAAGATAAAAAAAAGGCGCATTCTTTAGCCGATTGCTTACAGGGCGACTCGCAAGTTTTTTGAAGGTGAATCTGTATGCAAAGTATATATAGACAAAAAACCGTTACCCGAAAATTCAGGTAACGGCTTTGTTTTGTTTTTGCAACAGATTATTTAACTTTAATTGCAATGGTTTTCGGTTTAACTTCTTCAGCTTTCGGAATTGTCACTGTTAGCATACCATCCTTGAATGTTGCTTCAACCTTATCTCCGATTACATTATCCGGAAGAGTTAAACGGGTAACGTATTGTCCATATACTATTTCATCAAAATGTTCCTTTTCACCCTCTTTTTCTGCAGGTTTTGCTTTCTCAGCAGTGATTGTAAGAATGCCATCATTCAGTTCAACCTTAACCTCTTTTTTGTTAATACCAGGTAGCTCTGTTGTGATGTGATAGGTACTTTCATCCTCTTTCGCAGCAGTTCTTGCACGAAATACAGGTTGCCCCTCTTCCATCTCTCTCAAAGCATGTCCCATTTTGTTTAACACTCCGAAATCTCCGAAAAAATCATTCCAGGGATTAAGAAGTCCGTTATTTTTTCTTGTTAGTGCAAACATAATAGCACCTCCTTTTTTTCATCTTTAAACAATTATTACATCCAGTTGCATATCTTTTTTTTTACAACCTTCATCTTTACTATATTTATATTTAGCAAACGGCGTGCCAAAAAATAATCTAAATAGATAAATGCTTGGAGTCAAAAGTAATACATAACAATCCACAAAAAGCACGATCCGATTATGTGCAATTATGACACACAAATCATAGTAAACAAATGTGCCAGAATTACACAATTCACTCTTTAAAACTTTCAATTATTCACGATCAAAAAAAAATCATAATTAATAAAATCAAGCCTTGCATTTACTGTCAGGGCACTTATAATGAGTCTGTTTCAATAAAGGAACTCCGTTAAATCCGGAGGCGGTCGCGCCACTGTAAAGGATTTGGAGATTTATTAATTTTGCGATTGGTTGATGTAAAAATCATACAATCCTAAAATCATTAAATCTTAAATAAATCCTGAGCCAGACACTTTAATTGATACGTTAGTTGTGATGTCTCCGCGTTAGGGATTCTGTACAATGAATTTGTTTTTCATTTTGCCGATGTTTCCATATGCAGGGACATCGGTCTTTTTTTTGTCCAATTTGGACGAGTGCGCACGACACAAGATGTGTTATACCGCAAGCGGCAGAGATCTTGTTTTTCTTTTGTAGGCTGATTAGCATTAAAAGAAATATTAAGATTTCTCCCTTGTAAAATATATACACATCGAAACAGGAAAAAATGAAAAATAAAGTATTCTATAGTACAAAGCGATGTAAACTTCGTTCTCTACTAAGATTCACATTAATTGAATTGCTAGTTGTCATTGCAATAATAGGCATTCTTGCCGCAATGCTGATGCCTGCATTACAAAAAGCACGTGCACTGGGACGTTCCATTTGTTGCATTAACAATCTACGCAATATGGTTCAGGCAGCTCATGCATATACTTTAAATTATGAAGATCAATTTCCGATTGCATATTCTTTTGATGCGAACTTCAACTGTACTGCTTGGGATCTATCACTAAAAGAAGGGAAGTACCTTCCTGGCATTCTATATGGGAGCACAGATCTCAGTGCCAACAATAGCTCGGCTTTCCAATGTCCCTCTTTTAATGGTGCTGACATGTGTGGTGGAGAAGAATTTACAGGATATAATTACAATACCAGCTACATTGGTCATGGCCAATTTGAGAGCACTCCCGCACCTGCAAAAATAGGAATGGTGGGATCCCCATCAGAAACCATTATTTTCGGAGACGGAGAATATTCAATCGGCGCAAACAAATATATGAGAGCTCCATTCGGGGACAAATATTTCAATGACAAGGGATTCTCAGGAAGAGCCTCCGGCACACAAGGGTTTCGACACAATGGAAAAACCAACGCTGCTTTTGTTGATGGAAGTGCACATTCCTTAAAGAAATCTTTCAGAAATTCATACGCTTTTGAATCCGCCAATGTCTCCCCAGGGACTGGATGGGTATCGCATGATGATTCTTTATATGACCTAGAATAGAGATTAATATACAAAAATTAAATAAACAATAAAAGAGGTAAAAAATGAAACAAAGAAAATTTAAACGGAACCCAATAAAAGGAATTCTATTCCTATGCTTGATTTTCATCAGCGGAATTCTGTCTGCAACATCAACAAGTCAGCAATTAGGGAAAGGCAATGCCTGGGATGGAGTTATAAATCCTGAAAAAATCGAGCTGCGCTGGAGTTTTAATCCAGCAGAAAATAGTGATTTAGGTTTGAATGATTTTCTAACAACAGCACGACCTTGTGTATCTGAAGACGGCAGCACTGTTTTTCTCTATGGAGACATCAGTGGCTCTGATGGTAAAATTGTGGCACTTGATGCTTTTTATGGAACCGTTAAGTGGTCGTTGGATGTCCAGTCATATATTGGTTACGGATCCTCTTCCTCTCCAGTTTTTAATAATGGATATGTTTACTGGGCCGGATCTGATGATGCGGGAAATGCTTATGTTTACAAAATAAATGCCGCAAACGGATCCATCGAAGAATCCTCTGGTGGATGGATAACATTGCTACCGGAGGCCGATGGGATTGTATTCCATTCTATTGTCAACGCTTCACCTACTATTGGCGCAAAAAGGGTTTTCATTAGCACTTACGGAGGCTGGACCTCGGTGAATGCGTGTCATTTTGCCTTGAATATTGCGGATGGATCTGTTATCTGGTCCAATAATGATGGTGGTGGCGGACAGGGAGCTATGGCCTATGACCAGAGTCGCAATCGCGTATACCAGACATTTTATGACGGAACCAATCATATTCTTCGTGCTTATAATGTCGCAGACGGTTCTGTTGCATGGACTGCGGATTGGGTTTGTGATAATAGTGCTTCCCAGTGTGCTATAACTTTTAAGTTTGATAAATTATATTTTCAGGATTATAATTTCTATGGAGATGGTAAAATATATGTAGTCAACCCTGCTGACGGGGAAAAAATATGGACAGCTCCTACTCCAGTTTCTGGAGATGGTATGCCAGTAGTCGATAGCGACGGAAATGTTTATGTTTATGGTGATTCTGGTGTGTGGGGACAAGACCCGCCAGCGACTGGCCAAACTCGTGCTTACGACAATACTGGAGCCACTCTTTGGGAATCAGATTTTACTCTAGGTGGTGGGTGGTTGGGGTTCCCCGCTTGGGCAGATGGCTGCCTCTTTGTTGGAGATCAGAGTGCTAATAATCTTTATATTCTTAATAGTAACGATGGAACTATTATTAAAACACTAAGCGGCAGCGGTCCGGTCGCATTCGGAGCAAGAACATTTTTTTCCACTGGAACAGACGGGGTGCTTTATGCCTATTCCACCAGTAATGACTATGCAAATGAGGTTGTTGAATGCCCAAATAGTGGCACAGGTTTCGCCGATCCGAACAATGCATTGGGACGTCCTTCAGTCGATACTCTAGCAGATGGATCTATTCCACCAGATAGAAGACCTCCCCCGGTTGTAAATGTATATCCCGCTTGGGGCCTGGATCAGTTGCTGACTGTTACAAGTGACAGGCATTTAGTTATAAAATTTGATCATCCCATAGAAAATGATCCAGATAATCGCTATGGTCTTGACCTCATTGTTTTTGGCAATGCGTTTCAGGAGATTGGAGGAGGTGCAAGCTGGACAAACGGAGATCCTAACTTAACATCGACCGGTGGAGGAATCTTTGCCGAAAACGGTCTAATTTCTGTCAGTCAAGACGGAATCACATGGCATCAATATGCAACCCCAGTTTTTGATGGGTTTGCTCCCACCTTCGGACGGATTTATGACACTGAGAATCCACACCATCCTGACGTCAGCTGGGATTGGAATAATTGGTGGGGAGTTCCAACTGATGCGACATTACCAATAAACCCAGCATGGGATGCTACTACATGCGCAGGGAAAACAGTAAAGGAATCATCCGAAATGTTTGGGCGCGCTGCAGGCGGTGCTGGATTTGATATTGCCTCGTTTGGTTTGGAATGGATACAGTATGTTAAATTTAATGTTGGTGACGGAGGAAACCCCGAGGTGGATGCTATCTCTGATGCTAGAATCGTTGCTGACGAGAATGCCCCAGATTCAATTTCCAACCTTGCCTTAACTCCGGCACCTGGAACAATAGATTTAACATGGACAAATCCTGCTACTCAGGATTTTGCGGGAGTGATTGTATTGCGAAAAGAGGTATCAGCACCTACAGGAGTTCCAACTGACGGAATAGCATTTTTCCCGAGTTATAATGAAATAATCGAAGACGCTGTTGTCGTTTATAATGGCAAAGATGCAGGATTCTCAGATATTGGACTATCTTCTGGAGGGACGTATTATTACCATATTTACGCTTATGACCAAAGCCTTAACTACAGCTCTGTGAGTGAAGGATATGCTACGACAGAAGGCTATATTTCACACTCATTAATTGTGAATTCAGGAACCGGAAGCGGTTCTTACCAAGCAGGCCTTAACGTAAATATTAGTGCAAATATTCCTGCTGGAGAGCACTTTACAACCTGGACAGGAGGAACACCAGCAAATTTTGCTAATGCGAATTCCGCAGATACAACATATACAACGGCAGCAATAGATGAAACTCTAACTGCGAACTTCGCAACTAACACATATACCTTGACATATACAGTTGACGCTAATGGTTCAATTAATGGAGATGCTTCACAGTCAGTTGATCATGGCTTAAACGGAACAGCCGTAACTGCAGTTCCAAATGCAGGTTATCAATTTGTAGCGTGGAGTGATAGCTTTCCCGAGCATACTAGAACTGATACAAATGTTACTGCGAACATAGCAGTTACTGCTCAATTCAGCATAGATGGAAGTCAACATTTTGCGGATAACAGTCCAGCAGACTGGAGTATTTCAGAAGATGAAGTTAATAACTTTATCGGGCTCTATGCTAATAACAGTAATGAAGTAACAGGCGATGCTGGAAGCTTTGATGATCCTGACCGCATAACAATGCGAGAAGTCTTGCGTGTTATTTATCTTTACAACGGCAGTGATTCTGCAAAATATATAGGCGACCAGGGAGCTGGTACGGTTGACGGCTATGATGTTGACAGAGGTGGACCTCTTAAGTTTGCGTCGGCTCCTAAAGTAGTTCCTGTAATTCCTGCCGCTCCTAGTGAAACTATCACAGTTGCGAACTCCGCAGATTCTGGAGCTGGATCATTCCGTAATGCAATTGCGAATGCCGCAGAGGGTGACATCATTACATTTGATAAATCCCTAAAGCAGATTACTCTGATAAGTGAGATCTTAATAGATAAATCGATCACAATAGACGGAAACGGTATTACAATTATCAGTGGTGAGAAACAGACTCGTATTTTCCAGGTTTATAATGAATATAACGAGATCACTGTCATGATCAGTAACATCGGAATTGTAGATGCACAAAATAGCTCCGATGAATTCGGCGGAGCGATCTACAACAACGGTGAGAATCTAAAACTTGACAGCTGCCTGTTTGACGGGAATGCGAACTCCGCAGCCCACGAGAGTGGGGTTTTATATGGAAAAGGCGGTGCGGTTTATACATCAGGAACACTAACTCTTACAAACTGCGTATTCCAGAATAACACAGCAGCAGAAGAAGATGATATATATTCAACTAATAATGAAGTAATAGAATAAAAATGATACGACATATTGTAAAAATAAATAAAACCCACCTTGGTGGGATTAAATTTTACCTTATATTGATATTTGCGATATTCGCAATTTCGGTTTTCGGAAATGAGAAGGAAAAGTTACGAGTTGTCTCGTTATCCCCATGCCTGACGGAACTAATTTTTCACCTAGGTGAAGAGGAACACCTGATTGGTCGTAGTTCAGCATGTGACTATCCAGAGGGCGCAAAACAGATTGAATCGGCAGGAGGATTTGGTAAACCTTCGTTGGAAAAATTGATATCCCTGAAACCCACAGTCGTTATTGCATCTGCACTTGCGAATCCCGCAATTCAAAAGTCAATAGAGCAATTTGGTATCAAATTTTATCTTTTACCAGGTAAATCAATTGATGACTATTTTCAAACCGTTCGTATCCTAGGGAAGATTTTGAATTGTGAAGAAAAAGCGAAAAAAGAGATTAAGCGTGTAAAGAGCGGACTTGCGAAGTTCGCAAAAATGAATAAAGCACTGAAGAAACAACCTCCACGGATCTATATGGAGATCTGGGATAAACCATATATGACGATTGGTAAAAAATCATTTATAAACGATTTAATTGAATATGCCGGAGGTCAAAATATTGCGAAAGATCAGAATGAAGACTATTTCAACTGTTCCGTGGAGTGGATAATCACCTCCAACCCAGAAATCATCATCTGCCCAGCAATGAAAACTGCCCGTGAAGCAGATGTAAAAAGTCGAAACGGCTGGAAAAATATAAGTGCCGTAAAAAATGACCGAATATATGTTGAACTTAATGATGATCTCATATACCGCCTCGGCCCGCGAATACTTGAGGGTATTGAGTTATTAAGAACAATAATTACAAAATAGCAACAACCCCTTGCAAAAACAGGCCAAAAGGTTTATAATATATTTGACTGTCTAGTATTTTTTGCGAACTTCGCAGAAGATGATATAAGGATAAAAATGAGTGATACGGAACAAGGCAATTTGAAAATCAGGATTTGATAAATGACAAAAGAAGAAAATATAAAAGTATTTGAAGATAGTAAAATAAGAACTTTATGTGACAGTGATGCTGAAAAATGGTATATTTCAATTATTGATGTGATTGCTGTTTTGACACAAAGTGTTGATCCCACGGCTTATTGGCGGAAGCTAAAACAAAGACTGAAAGCAGAAGGGAATGAAACCGTGACAAATTGTCACGGTTTGAAAATGCTGGCAGTCGATGGAAAGATGAGAAACACTGACCAATATCATCACAAAAGCTTGGGCGGATAAAAACACAAAAGAATATAAGATACTTAAAGGCTTGAAAAAGGAGAATTTAAGGGATAATATGACTAATACTGAATTAATCCTTAATATGCTTGCAGAAGCATCCACGAAAGATATTTCTCAAGCCGTAAAACCAAAAAACTTTGATGAAAGTAAAAAAATTGCAAAACAACTGGAAGACAACAATAAAGATTGATATAAATAAATTACCTCGATGTCTACTCGAACATTGTGGCAGATCTGCAAAGCAGATAATAAATAATGAAAAATAAAATTATATTTGGTGCGTTGGTACTGCTGTTACCAGCGGTTTTTCTAATCTGCGTAAGCATTGGCGGAACTTTTATCAATCCGATGAACTTTTTTGGAGAGGATATGAGTGCAAATCTCCTTGAATTACGGTTTTTTCGCCTACTTACTGCATTTACAGTCGGCGCTGCTCTTGCGGTTTCGGGTGTTGCATATCAGGCAGTTCTGCGTAATCCACTTGCTGAGCCATTTATTCTAGGAATCAGCGGAGGGGCAAGTGTCGGTGCGGCAATCGCTATCGCATCAGGAATCTCAGCATATACTCTTTTTGCTATTCCCGCACTCTCTTTCTTGGGTGCAATCGTTATTTTGTCTCTTGTTTTAATTCTTTCTCGAGGTGCCGGCAGTGAATACTCTACAAATATTATGCTTAGCGGGATTATTGCAGGATCGGTATGTTCGAGCCTGCTGATGTTTATGATTTCGGTAATGGATGTGGAAACCTTACATAGCGTAACCTGGTGGATGCTAGGGAGTCTCCAGCCTGGCAGTAGATCACTGCTCTATATGGTTCTAAGCTTTTCTGTTGCCGGGGTTGTCTTGCTTTTTATTCTCGGACGCGATGCAGATACTTTATCCATGGGAGAGGAAGTTGCGTTTCATTTCGGAATATCTCCGCGAGTCTCCGGGTTGATAATCCTCGGGACAGCATCCCTCCTAACTGCCGCCGCCGTTTCAATGTCTGGAATTATTGGGTTTGTCGGACTTATCGTTCCACATATTCTCAGACGGCTTTGCGGGGCAACACATCGACGACTTTTTCCACTTGCGTTTTTCGCAGGAGGAATTTTTCTAATGCTCTGTGATACATTTGCACGAACACTGCTATTCCCGAAAGAGATTCCAGTAGGGGTTATTACAGCATCACTCGGGGGACCGTTTTTTATATGGCTGATAAATAGGAAAAAAAAGAGATAGTGAAACATATAATAAAAACTACAAATCTTGCATTTGGCTATAGAAGAAACAGCAATATTCTGGAAAATTTCAATATTGAGATTTTAGAAGGTGAATTAATAGGACTACTAGGGCCTAATGGTGCTGGAAAGTCAACTTTATTGCGTCTCTTAAGCGGATTTTTCAAACCGTCCAGTGGCACTGTATATGCAAATGGAATCGACATTGCCAGTTTATCACATAAAAAACGTGCTGAACTGATTGCCGTAGTTTCGCAGGATGTCTTTTCTATTATGCCCTATACCGTAAGGCAAATTGTTGAGATGGGTCGATTTGCCCGTGTATCACGCTTTGTGCCACTTGGCAAACAAGACATTGATGCCGTCAACGCAGCAATGAATGACTTGGATATACTGCCATTTGCAGAGCGTCAATTCAATGAGCTTAGTGGCGGAGAAAAGCAGCGAGTAAAAATAGCTGCCGCCATTGCACAGCAACCCAAAATACTATTTTTAGATGAACCGACATCACAGCTTGACATTGGTCATTCCATCAATCTGATGCAGCTGATTCAGAAACTGAATCGAACTGCCAATATCACCATCGCAATAGTTTCACATGACATACAGCTTGTTTCATCTTTTCTGAACAGAGTTATTATCTTAAAAGATGGAAAAGTTGTTGATGACGGTGACCCGGAAAAGGTAATTACAGGCAAAATGATCCATGAAGTTTATAATTGCGACAGCGAAATTCTCTATTTTAGGGCAAAAAGATCCATATAGATTGGACTTTTGCCAATTCTGCACTATTCTTCTTGCATTATCTATACTAAAAAATAATATAATTAATAGAGCAAATACACAAGAGAGTTAAAGCTCATATATAGGAGAAACAACAATGCAAGTACCTTTACTAGACCTTAAGAGTCAATATGCAGAGATGAAATCGGAGATTTTGCCCGCCTTGGAGAAAATCTGTGATTCACAATATTTTATACTCGGAGCTGATGTTGAAAAATTTGAGCAGGAAATTGCTGAATATTGCGGTACAAAATATGCCTGTGGTGTAACATCAGGCTCTGATGCACTGATCATCGCATTGATGGTTGAAGGAATCGGTCAGGGTGATGAAGTTATTACTACACCATTTACTTTTTTTGCAACTGCTGGAGCAATTGCCAGAGTAGGGGCAACACCTGTATTTGCTGATATTGATCCAGATACATTCAATATTGACCCCAAGGCAATCCAAGAAAAAATTACAGAGAAAACTAAAGCGATTATTCCTGTACATCTTTACGGACAGTGTGCTGAGATGGAAGAGATTATGGTTATTGCCAAAGAACATAATCTTATTGTAATTGAGGACGGTGCTCAGGCAATTGGTTCAGAGTATGAAGGCAAACGTGCTGGAAGTATTGGCGATTACGGCTGTTTTTCATTCTTCCCAAGTAAAAATCTTGGAGCATTCGGAGATGGCGGCATTGTAACAACCAACGATGAAGAGAAATATAAACTTCTAAAAATCTTTAGAAATCATGGTTCAGAACCTAAGTATTTTCATAAATATATCGGAGGGAATTTCCGTCTGGACGCACTACAGGCTGTAGTACTTTCAATTAAACTGAAATATCTCGACTCATGGAGTGCGGCAAGGCAGCGGAATGCAGCTGAATACCGTGCGTTATTCGCAAAATCAACAGTTGCTAACAAGGTAGAGTTACCAAAAAAAGCAACACACAGTACACGTCATATTTACAACCAATTCTGCATTCTTGTTCCTGAAGGAACTAGAGATGGATTAAAACAGGCTCTTCTTGATGCGGGCATCGGAGTGGATGTTTACTATCCTCTTCCGTTGCATAAACAGGAGTGTTTTGAGTATCTCGGATATAAAGATGGCGACTTCCCCGTCAGTGAAGGGGCGTGTGAGCGTATTATTGCACTTCCAATCTTCCCAGAATCAACATCCGAACAGAGAGAATATGTTGTTGCTGAGGTTGAAAAATTTTTAAACTAAATTCCGGATCTAATTACTACAGCTAACAGGAATATGCAGAAGTTTATGTTAAAATAACTACTGAATATTTTATATTGCAAAAATAAAGTAGAACCTTTACACAAATAAAATAATATGGCAAAAAAAGAGAAAGAAAAATATCAATTCAAGCGGCAGAGTTTTTTCAGAATATTGAAATATGCCGCTCCTTATAAGATGCGCCTGAGTATTGGAATTCTGGCTGGCTTTATTGTCGCTGGTTCACTCTTCGGCAGTATTCTTATGATACCTCAGCTACTGAAAGGGGTTATTCCTCCTGACGTAAAAGATGAAAAAATCAATACTGAAGCCGCAAATATTATTTCGATTGTCAATAAAAATAGTCAAATGACAGAATCGGAAAAAATTCAGGCTGTTGCTGAAGCACTAAAGCCCAAACAAAAAAACGATGTCAAGCAGAAAATTGAAGAGGTAAAAGAGAAGGCATCCGATTACGGTGTTAATCTACCTATCACATACAAGGATAGAGCAATACACTGGAACTGGTTGGTCTCATTTAAAATTCAGACAGAAGACGCAATGGGCAAGCTGCATTGGCAGTTCTTCCTGCTGTTTGTTATCTGCTTTATCTCCCTATGGGCTATGAAAAACCTAGCAACGTTTATCAACCGCTACTTTACCCGATGGGTGGGAACAAGAGTCGTAGCAGATCTCAGAAATGAAGTATTTAATAACCTCCTCCACCAATCTCTGAAATTTTATGGAAAAATTGATGTAGGGCAGCTTATCAGCCGATGCACAAATGATACCGCACAGATCGAGTCCGCTGTAGCCAACACCATTGCAGATGCAACACGCTGTCCGCTTGAAATTTTTGCCTGCGGTACCGCAATTATCTATTTCAGCATACAGATGGAGAACCTTGCCCTGCCTCTAATACTCTTTCTCGGGTTGCCCATTGCAATTCTTCCTCTTATCATTCTCGGACGTAAAATTCGAAAACTATATCAAAAGGCTTTTCGTCAGATTGCGGATGTGGTATCCCGTATGCATGAGATCTTTACAGGCATCCTGATCGTAAAAGCATACCATGCAGAAAAGAAAGAGTTTACACTCTTCAAAAAAGTCAATGAAAAATACTTCAAAACTGTAGTAAGAGCCCTCCGACCAGAACTTTTAATGGCTCCATCAATGGAGGTAGTAACAGTGAGTGCTACACTTATTTTTCTGGTTTACTCATACTCTAAAGGTGTAAACATAACTGAACTTGCTCAGCTTCTTGCACCGGCAATCTTAGCATATCAACCAATTAAAAAACTTGCAAAAATAAGAACCTACGCACAAAGAAGTATGGCTGCAGCTGACCGTTATTTTGATCTTATGGACACCCATACTGAGTTGAAAGAGGCAGAAAACCCTAAAAAACTGACAACTTTCAATACTGCAATTGAGTTCAAGAATGTTGACTTCTCATACGAAGACACTAAAATTCTTAATGGAATAAATCTAACAATTAAAAAAGGTGAAGTTGTAGCAGTTGTAGGCGAGACAGGATCTGGAAAGACAACAATTGCAAATCTTATAGCACGATTTTATGATGTAAATTCAGGCAGCATTTCTATTGACGGTGTTGATGTAAAAGATATTGAAATTGCATCACTTCGTAATCTGGTAGGTGTTGTAACACAGGATGCACTACTCTTTAATGAAACCATATCTAACAATATTGCATACAGCAAGGATGATGCTTCAATGGAAGAGATTACCGAAGCTGCGAAACAAGCAAATGCTCACGACTTTATTGTTGACGGTCGCCATCCTGAAGGTTATAAAACAGTCGTTGGGGAGAAAGGTTCTAAGCTAAGTGGTGGAGAAAAACAGCGCGTCTCCATTGCCCGTGCAATTCTTAAAAACCCACCGATTATGATTCTTGACGAAGCTACAAGTGCACTCGATACAGTAACCGAACGCTTAGTGCAAGATGCACTGAACCATCTAATGGAACATAGAACAGTATTTGCAATTGCTCACCGCCTAAGCACCATAAAACATGCTGATAAAATAATTGTCCTGCAACAAGGCAGAATTATCGAAAGCGGCACACATAGCGAACTAATCGCAATGGATGGCAAATACAAAAGCCTACACGATATCCAGTTCGGAATGGAACACTAAATTGCGAGATTAGCAGATAATTGCAAAATACGCAAGTTTTGAATGTTAGGGGGTTGATTTTTTGCTTAAGAAAAAAAAGATTTTAGATTAAGAAAAGACGTAAATAAAATGTGCTAAGCCTAAGTATGTTAGACATTCCTGTCTGACATGGGGCAAGTATGAGGAATAAGAAAAGTCCTTTGACAAGCCTTACAGGCTCTGGAAGGGCATATTTTTATGCTTGTTTTTTACGCTATGTCAGGCAGGTCCCCGAACGAAGTGACGGATTACTATCATGCCTAACGTACTTGAAGAGGAAGAATACAAGGATTAAGACAAAGAAAGCCAGTTAGAACTGTTTTAAAAATCTGATATCGTTCTCGTATAGTAGTCTTATATCATTGACTCTGTACTTAATCATAGCAATGCGCTCTATACCCATTCCAAACGCAAATCCGCTCCATATTTCAGGGTCATATCCCACATTCTGCAGAACTTCAGGATCAACCATTCCGGCACCAGCAATCTCCAGCCAGCCAGAGTTTTTACAGACATTGCATCCCTTGCCTTTGCACATGATACATGAGAAGTCGTATTCAACACTCGGTTCGGTAAACGGGAAAAAATGTGGGCGTAACCTGATCTTTACATCAGGACCAAAAAGTTCATGAGCAAATGTAATAAGCACACTTTTTAGATCAGCCAAAGATACATCTTTATCGATATAAAGTCCCTCAATCTGGTGAAAATTCATACTATGAGTTGCATCTGGAGTATCTCTTCTAAAGCATCTACCAGGAGCAACAATACGAATTGGCGGTTCATTGTTCTCCATTATTCTGATCTGAACAGGAGATGTCTGAGTTCGTAGAAGTCTGCCGTCGTCAAAATAGAAGGTATCAAGTTCATCCCTTGATGGGTGATCTTTCGGAGTGTTGAGGGCATCAAAATTGTTATATACGGTTTCAATTTCTGGTCCGTCGGCTACAACAAAACCCATTCTGCGAAAGACTCTTGAGCATTCATCAATAATTTTTGTAATGGGATGCTTGGAGCCTAAATTCTGCTTGCGTCCTGGTAGGGTAACATCAATTCCTGAAGTGCTATCGCTACCTTTTAAATCTGAAAGTTTACCTTCAGCTTCTGAAAAAAGAGAGCTGATTTTTTGTTTTGTCTGATTAAGCGCCTTGCCTGCTGCAGGTCGCTCTTCTGAAGTGAGGTCTCTCATCTCTGAAGTCAAAGCTGGAAGTTGTCCTTTGCGGCCGAGAAATTCAATTCTGACCTCTTCTAACTCTTTATTGTCATTCACAGTGCTCAGTTTTAATTCAACGGAGCTTATAAGTTTTTCCAGTTTTTGAAGCATGAGATATAGGGTTTAATATTAATTGATATATAAAAGAAAAGAGTGCCGGAATCAGCCATTTTTGACTGATCCGGAACTCATAATGTTACTCTTTAGCTGAGAGCTGCAGCAGCTTTGTCAATAAAAACCTTGAATGCTTCAGGGTCTTTAACTGCGATATCCGCAAGAACTTTACGGTTTACATCGATTTCAGCTTTTTTCAGTCCATTCATAAATGTACTGTAGTTTGTTCCAAGCTGACGACATGCAGCATTGATACGAACAGTCCATAGACGACGAAACTGACGTTTTTTAAGTTTTCTGCCTTCGTACGAGTGGCTCATAGCCTTATCTACAGCATCATAAGCTGTCCTGATATTTTTGCTACTTCTTCCACGGAAACCTTTAGCGCGTTCTAGTACGCGTTTACGGCGTTTTCTTGATGATGGTGCACATGTTACTCTACCCATGATAATTCTCCTTAAATACAGAGTATAACTCTGCCTATATTCACTTTGTGAATTTATTTAGTTGTTATTCGCAATACTACCACTTAAAGAAGCGGTAAGATCTGAAGATTTAACAGTTACCCGTATGGGAGAGCTGCTTTAATTCTTTTCATTTCAGTCTTCTTGATCTCTCCATCCTGTCTCAGACGGCGTTTGCGTTTTGAACTCTTCTTGGTAAGAATGTGACGGCTACCAGCACGGGAATGCATATACTTTCCTGTTCCAGTCCTTTTTACGCGTTTTGACACGCATTTTCTTGTCTTCATTTTAGGCATTGTTTTCTCCTTTTCTCTTTTGATACATTGCTTGGGATATCAAATTCCCATGCGGGTATTCTACCCGTGAAAAAAGAGGAAAAACATTTTCCCTCTTTTCTGTTCATTCTGAAGAGGCCATGCCGTTGTGTTTTTCAACACTTGCCCATTCCAGTCTGAACGTATTTTAAAAATTCTATTTTTCTATTTCTTCTTAAGTGGAGTAAACGTAACTGTAATATTACGTCCCATTAATTTCAATGGAGCTTCCGCTTTCCCATGCTCTTCAAGGTCTTTTATAACGCGCTCCATGAGCCCGAAACCCATATCTTTATGAGCCATTTCACGACCTCTGAACATCATAGAAGTTTTTAGCTTATACCCTTTTCCGAGAAATTCAATAGCATGATTGATTTTATAATTATAATCGTGTTCTTCGATTCTCAAACGGAATTTTACTTCCTTGAGTTTCTGAGCATGATGGGATTTCTTCTGATCGCGAATCTTTTTCTTGCGATCGTACTGCAGTTTCCCGTAATCCATAATCCTGCATACAGGTGGATTTGAAGTTTCAGACACCATTACAAGATTCAAGCCTGCATCTTTTGCAATTGCAAGGCCCTGTTCAACCTTCATAGCTCCTCGTTTTTCTCCTTCATGATCAATAACCAACACTTCACGTCCGGCAAATAACCGACCACCTTCCCTAATCAATTTAGCGATAGCAAATCCCTCCTATCAATTAATATTTCTATAATAATAATGAACTGCACTTCAGTCCAGTACATAGAATTAACATCCAAATTCGTAAAAATCAAGTGCTTAGAACAGAAATCTTATTTTTTATTAATAACACCTGTTTTATTGTATCATATTGAGTCTCATCAAGATCCATCGAATTAGCGAAATTTTTGACAAGATTCATCTCTGATCTATGGAGTATTCCGTCCTTCATTCCAAGCTCCATCATGTTCGCGAGAAAGCATAATTTCTCGTCTTCGGAAATTCCCTGTAGCTCAAGCAAGAGGTCATCAAAGCTATGCGATTTATAATATGCTAGACCGGCACCGAGAATTATTCTGTTATTTTGCATTATTGCGATAATATAGTAATCTTCCTCTTTTGAAATATCACCATCAACACTTGCAACATACATCAATGCAGCGGCTAGTCCTATAAGAGAAGAGAATGGCTCTTCAAGAGTAACAGCATCTGTGTCGTAACCATTAGGTGATTTTTTGTTAGAGTTCTCTGCAACTGATCTCTGAGGGGAACTTATTGTGGACCACGCTTCGAGAATTGATTTGAGGTTATCCTCTTCGAAGGATGAGAATTTCATCGAATATGATTTATCGCCGAGGGCTAAATTTAAAAAGGTGTTGATTCCCTCTTTTTTAATATCCAATTTCCCGATATCCACTAGATTAGCAGAGATATTTTTGTAATTCGGTTCACCAAGCTCTCTGGAGAATATAAGAATTTCATCACAAAACGCAACAAGGTATCCTTCACCTGATTTTCCCTCAATCGATGCACTGGAGCGCGCAATGGATATTGGACTCTTCGTTATTGCCATCTCAGTTATTTGTTTTTTAATTTTCTCTGGTAAAAATGCAAAATTCATAATTTCCTCCATTATTATTCGCACAATATATTTTTATTTTTCCTGCAATACAATTGTTGTATTATTATATTCTATTGTCGTTGCATCCCCTGACTTCTCTGCAAGTACTACTTTTTTCAGATATTGTCGCCTTGAGGTGTTCTCCGTTGCTTTTGCAAAATAGATTGTAACGCTTTTGATTGCCAGTGAGAGCGGCTTTGATCGCGGTTTGAATACAAGTACTGGAATTGTGCTGTCGCTTTTGCCTCCTTCTAAAATTGAGATCGTGTAATCTTTTGCGAGGAGCGCATATTTACCCATAAACCATGAGTCTACCTGAGCCCATATATTTTTTACTATAGGGTTACCCTTCATCGATGTCCGTTGCGTCTCTCCACTCTCTTCATCCCATATTGCAATTGAGTCACCCTCTGCCGTAACCGTTGTCTTTACAGGTTCGTCAACCTCCCATCTAAAATAGTGGGGAAATTTAATCCTAAGTCGTCCTTTAAGAATAATATTTCGCTTAAATAGCGACATTTTTTTTGTCTGTAGAAAATCGGCTGAGATTGATTTGATATCCTTAAACTCTGCCTCAAGAGATTTGAGCGCATCCTTGACTGCTTGATTCTCATCTGCTTGTTTAGGCTCCTCACCCATAGTGGCAGAAATAAGAGCAAGAAAAATGAATAATTGAATTAATGTCTTCATTGTACCGACTCCCTGTGGGTTCCGAAGATGGCTTCAGAAAACATTTTCGAGTCGAACGGCTGCAGATCTTCAGGTTGTTCACCAAACCCGGCAAAAAAGACAGGAAAATCGTGTTTACCTTGAATTGCGACAGCCATTCCTCCCTTTCCTGTTCCGTCTATCTTGGTAAGAATTACACCTGTAACGCCGGCATATTTTGTAAATCCCTCTGTCTGCAAAAGAGCATTTGTACCGATTCCTGCATCGATAGTCAACCAGACCTCATGAGGAGCGCCTGGGCAGATTTTTTCCGCTGTTCTTTTCATTTTTGCCAACTCCTCCATCAATCCCTTTTTGTTGTGCTGGCGACCCGCAGTATCAATTATCAGTATATCGCTCTCTCTGGCAATCGCAGATTCGAGTGCATCATAAACAACAGATGATGGATCAGCCCCAGTTTTTGATGCCACAACATGGCAGTCCACTCGATCTCCCCAGAGTTTTAGCTGCTCAACTGCCGCTGCACGGAATGTATCACAAGCAGCAAGAGATACTTTTTTCCCCTCTTGTTTCCACTGCCATGCGAGTTTGCCAGATGTTGTTGTCTTGCCACTCCCGTTTACGCCAACCATAAATATAACAGTAAGGCCATTGGGCTCAAATGCGATCTCCCTCTGGTTCTTATTAAGAATCTTACATATATCCTTTGAGATAATCTGATTCACGTCATCTGTTGTTTTGATCAGACCTCGCTCATATCGATCTCGGATATCATCAACAAGCTGAATTGTCGTCTCTGTTCCGAAGTCCGCTCCAATTAGAGCAGCTTCAAGATCTTCAAATGTTGATTCATCCCATTTTTCAATATCGGAAAATATACTACCTACAGAACGCGATACCGATGTCGCTGTCTTCTGTAAACCTTTTTTAAAGATGGAAAAAAGTGATTTCATTAATAATTGTCTCTCTTTTTTTGTTCAATTTTTGTTCAAAACGTCCTACAATATCGATTTGTAATCAAAAGCATAATTCATCCATTAAAATTACGTCTGCAAAATTTTTAATCCCACCAAGGTAGGTTTTATTTATCCTTTTTAAATACAGTTACACATAAAGATTAATAGAAGTATCAAAAGATTCAATCTTATTATAGTAAAAAATGCGATAAATTTACTTGCGTAATTAGCACTTCGTGTTATAATAGCAGGCCCTAATTCATTTGGAGAAGGGATTTGTGCCTATATTCATTCGGAATATGGTATAAAAATTAGTTTAAATATATATCATAATGGTATATATAATGAGTCAGAATTAAAGATAATTCTGAAAAAATTAGTAAAATAACACTAAACAACAAAGATTTCTTCCCGGCAATTGCCGTGGTAAAGTTGTCGTAACAAATGGAGACACTGTAATGGCTAAAATTACTGTAAATGATCTACTCGCTGCTGGAGTCCATTTCGGACACCAAACAAAACGTTGGAACCCGAAAATGCAGGATTACGTATATGGCGTAAAAAATGGAATCTATATTATTGACCTTGCAAAAACTATGCACCAGCTCGCAGGGGCTTGCAACTTCCTTCAGCACACAATAGCAGAGGGTGGAGAAATTCTTTTCGTAGGAACAAAGCGTCAGGCTCAGAATGTAGTTAAAGAAGCTGCTGAAGATACTGATATGTATTATGTAACTGAACGTTGGCTTGGCGGAACACTGACTAACAACAAAACAATCAAACGCAGTGTCACAAAAATGCAAGATATCGATAAGATTCTTGACTCAGAAGAAGCCAAAGGTATGAAGAAAAAAGAGATTTCATCTCTGACACGTCAGTCTAATAAACTTCATCGTAACCTCGGTGGTATCTGGAATATGAAAAAACTTCCATCAGTACTTATAGTTGTTGATGTATGCCAGGAGCATATCGCTGTTGCTGAAGCTTTTAAACTTAAGATTCCAGTTGTAGCTATTATTGATACAAATGCTGATCCTGATAAAATTTCTCACCCAATTGTTGCGAATGACGATGCACTGAAATCTATAGGTATAATTATAAAACTTCTTTCAGGTGCTGTAAAAACTGCCACTGAACTTTATGCGAAAAAGGTAGTTGAAGAGCGTGCTGCTGCAGAGAAAGCAAAAGAAGAAGCAGCAAAAGAAATTGCAGAAAAAAGAGAAAAAGAGAAGGCTGAAAGGTTAGCTAAGAAAAAAGCTGCAGAAGCTGCTTCTAAAAAAGTGATACCAAAAGAGGTAAAGAAAGAAGAGAAAGCTGTAACTAAAACAGTAGCCCCTAAAACAACTGCAGTAAAACCTGCTCCTAAGAAAGAGGAGAAAAAAGAGGAAAAAACTGTAGAAAAAGAAAAGCCTAAAGAAGAGAAGAAAGATTCTAAAAAAGCAGCCGCACCTAAAAAAGCAGCCGTAAAAAAAGAAGAACCTAAAAAAGAAGAAAAGAAAGAAGAGAAGAAGGAGACTAAATAATGGCTAATATTACTGCACAAATAGTAAAAGAGCTTAGAGATAAAACTGGCGCCGGAATGATGGACTGCAAAAAAGCACTAGTAGAGACCGATGGCGATCTCTCTGCTGCTTTAGATGTACTTCGTAAGTCAGGCATTGCCAAAGCTGAGAAAAAATCAGGACGCGCAACAAAAGAAGGCAAAATTGTTTCAGCTATATCCAGAACTACTGGTGTACTAATTGAAGCACTATGTGAAACTGACTTTGTTGCAACAAACGACAAATTCATTGATTACGTCAATAGTGTCGCTGCGAAAGTCGCAGATATGTCTAAAGATGGCGACCTTTCAGCAGAAGTTGCAGAGATGGAAAATGCTACATTAACAGATATGATTGCAAAAATCGGTGAAAATATGCAGCTCCGCAGAGCTCTTCGCTGGGAAAGCAAAGGCAAATGTGCTTCATATCTACACATGGGTGGACGTATCGGAGTAATGATTGATGTTGAGGGAGATATTCCTGACGATGAAACATTACGTAGCCTCTGTATGCATATTGCTGCATTTAAACCTGACTTTGTATCTCCTGAAGACATTTCTGAAGAAGTAATCTCAAAAGAGAAAGAGATTGCAGCTGGACAGGTTGCAGGAAAACCTGCTGAGATTCTCGACAAAATTGTTACGGGCAAAATAAACAAATGGTATACTGAAGTGTGCCTTACAAAGCAGCCATGGATCAGAGATGATAAGCAGTCTGTAGAGAAAGCGAATCCAGGTCTTGTCATTAAACGTTTTGTAAGATGGGAAATTGGAGAAGAGCTGTAATTCTAATGCTCATACGCAAAATGTATTCTAAAAGATAGTAAATTTTGATTCTTATAATTTAATATTTACTACCTGAATTGTGCAAGTACTTATATTTGCATAATTTAGGTACTTTTTTTTAGAAATGCTTATCGCGATACCGCAAGCGGTAAATATCTTGTCTTTTTTTGCTAACTAGTGCATATTCGAAAAGGTCCTGAAATACCGAACCTTGTCGAATCTGCACGTAACTCATTGGGTACAATGAGTTTGATTTAAGGCATAATAGGTTGTGAGGTTCGCATAAAAAGTGCTAAGAAGTCTGTTTTTGACTGAAATCTTTGCATTAAAAAAAGCCACAAAATCGAAGATTTTGTAGCTAAAGAAGATGTTAAGATTTCATCCGTGCAAAATATACAAAGAGTGCATAAAATGAATTTAGAACTATTTCTACAATCCATTAAAATAAAATATCCATCTGTATCCAAAGATGATTCGGAGTCTATTGTCTCTGAAGCACTCAGAATTGCAAAACTTGATCTTTACCTATATAAGGAGAAGGATCTAACCAAGTCTGAGATTACAGAGATTGATCTGATGTTGTTCAATAGGGCGGAAAACGAACCATTGCAATACATCTTTGGAGAGACTCATTTTAGGAACCTGACTCTTGAAGTTGGAGAAGGGGTTCTGATACCCCGCCCTGAAACAGAGACACTGGTGGATATCGCACTAACATTAATTCAAAATATCCCAGAGCCTGAGGTATGTGATCTTGGTACTGGTTCCGGTGCAATCGCACTTGCAATCGCATCAGAATCTCCAAACTCAATTATTAAAGGAATCGACATCAGTCGAGATGCATTAAAATATGCGGAAAATAATAAATTGAAAAACAAAATCGGCAATGCCGACTTTATCTTTGGAGATCTCTTCTCGCCATTTGAGAAAAGTGATAAGCCACTGCAATTTAACCTGATAACTGCTAACTTACCTTACGTATCTCAGAGACTATTTGATCAACTCCCAAACGAAGTGCATAACTTTGAACCCGAAATCGCTCTCCTTTCAGGCAAAGACGGATTAGACCTTATCCGCAGAACTGCGAATTGCGCAAAGCAACACCTATCCACCGGTGGACATATTATCTTTGAATTCTCTCCGGAGCAGGTTGACGCAATGGTAGAACTTCTTGAGTCAAACAACTATAAAAATATTAGAATTGAAAATGACCTCACTCAACGTGCGAGATTCGCAATCGCTCGAATATAGAGAAAAGGATTTGTGAATCACCGTAACTTTGAGCGGGGGATTCTCATGAACACTAGTACAGCATAGATCATGATTCTGCATTTATCAATAAATTACCTCGATGTCTACTCGAGCATTGCGACAGATTTGCAAATCAGATATGCTTTGCACGGATAAAATCCTAACATTTTATTTAAACATAATTAGCTAGCAAAATATATTTTTATATGAGAATAAACCCCACCTTGGCGGGCGCCCCAAGGGACGGGGGGGAATAAACCCCACCTTGGTGGGAATAAATGGTATAATTCTTTCCAACATATAACATGAAAAAAGATAAAACCCTTTCGATTTATTTGTTACTTTCATTATGCTGGTTAGAATAAAAAAAACTGATATTAATTTGTAAAAATTTTAATTTATCTATTGACTTCTTCATCAATGGTAGTATGCTAACATTAGTATACTAATAACAGTTTAAATAAAAGGAGGATTTATGAAGAGAAAGAAGACCTTTTTTCACATCCTTTTGCATATTGGAAAAATGCTGGATGAGGTAATGTCAGAAGAGCTTTCTGTAATTGGGTTACATCATGGACAGGCTCGTACCTTAGTGACGCTGTTTCAGGTTGGCGATATGACCCAGGCGAACTTAGCACGAGGAATGGGAGTCAAACCCGCAACAATAAGTAATATGCTAAAGCCCTTGGAGAAGAGAAAACTGATATCACGCTCTATAGATCTAAAAACAAACCGTGCAGTAGTAGTTACACTAACTGATGAAGGTGAGGAATTGGCAAAAGAGGTGATTAAAATCTGGAATAAAATAGAGGAGCTATTTGTAGATTCTATAGAAAATAAAGAGGCGCCAATCTTATTTTCACAACTTGAAGCATTTCGCGATGTGTTAGGTGGTAAGGTTCCAGAATTCGTTGCATATAAAAAATAGAATAAGTACGGTAACATTAACAGAAGGAGATATTAAAATGAAAACAAAAATATCACTAACAATAATTGGAGTGTTGAGTTCCATTATCATTTTAGCTGATGAAAAACTTACCTATCCTATTGTCGATACAGGGTTGATTCGCTGTTATAATGATAAAAAAGAGATCGAATTTCCAGGCAAAAGTGAAAAATATTTCGGTCAAGATGGAAACTATCAAGGAAATATTCCAAATTATAAAGATAATGGAGACGGGACAGTAACTGATTTAGTTACAGGACTGATGTGGCAGAGCTCTCCAGGAGAAAAAATATCTCTTCCAGAGGCTTTTGCAAATGTAAAAAAATGTAGAACAGGCGGTTATTCTGATTGGCGAATACCTACAATAAAAGAGCTTTATTCTTTAATTCTCTTCTCAGGAACTGACCCAGATCCTCAAAGCAGGGATATTTCAAAATTTAAACCCTTTATTGACACTGATTTTTTTAAATTTCAATACGGTGACGAGCGTAAAGGAGAGCGTATAATCGATTCGCAATATGGATCCTGCACCAAATACGTATCGACAACTATGCGAGGGGATACGACCTTGTTCGGTGTCAATTTTGCTGATGGACGTATAAAAGGTTACGGACTTAAAAATCCTCGAAATCACTCTGAAGATAAAAAGTTTTATTTCATCTATCTGCGTGGTAATAAAAAATATGGACAAAATGATTTCAAGAAAAATGCAGATAAAACAATAACTGACAGAGCGACAGGATTGACATGGATGGCTGTTGACAGCGGTGCGTTTAAAGTAGGTCAAAAGCGAGATGGCAAATTAAACTGGCAAGAGGCATTAGCATGGGCAGAAAATATGAACTACGGGGGCCACTCAGACTGGCGTCTTCCGAATATAAAAGAGCTACAAAGTATTGTCGATTATACCCGCTCTCCAAAAACAACAAACTCAGCGGCAATTAATCCACTATTCAAAGTTTCAACAATAAAAGATGAAGGAGGCTCTAAAAATTATCCCGCTTACTGGTCTAGCTCAACTCACAAAAGTCTCTACAGTGCAGAAGCGGCTGATTACATAGCTTTTGGAGAAGCTCTTGGGTGGATGAAAAATCGTCGTACGGGAAAGAAGCAGTTGATGGATGTCCACGGAGCTGGTTCACAGCGTAGCGATCCGAAATCAGGTAATCCAAAACAATTCCCATACGGTCGTGGCCCGCAAGGAGATGTCATACGTATCTATAACTACGCAATTTGTGTAAGAGGCGGTAAAGCCACTCCACAAGATAGAGGCCCTAAAGTTGAAAAAAATGTAAATAAAAGAGCTAAAATTCAACGTAGACCAAATGGCGAAGATGAGATGGAAGGTAAACCTCCTAGTTTTACAAAACGACTTGATAAAGATGGCGATGGCAAAGTTTCAAAAGATGAATTTGATGGCCCAAAAAACCATTTTAATCATTTAGACAAAAATGGTGATGGTTATATTACCGAAGATGAAGCACCGCAGGGACCTCCAAATAAACAAAGGCCGAGAAGATAAGGAGATATTATGAAAAAAACTAGATCAATAATTGCTGGAATATCTGCATGCTCCATAGCATGTAGCATAGGAGTTTCTGCAGATAACAAACCAAACTTCGTCTTCATTCTTGTTGATGATATGGGATGGAGCGGGACATCTGTTCAATTAAATAAAAATATAAAAGAGTCAAAAAGTGATTTTTATCAAACTCCTAATTTAGAGAAGCTCGCGGCGGAAGGAATGACTTTTTCCAACGCATACGCCCCAGCCCCAATGTGTACACCAAGTCGGGCAAGCTTTTTAACTGGCATGAGTCCAGCACAGCTACACGTAACTACTCCAGGTCCTGCACAAAAAGCTTCGGCATCAAATAAAATGATCTCTCCTACTCATCTCAACTACCTCGAAGAGAAGCAAACAACTATTGCTGAGCTCTTGAAGAAAAGAGGATATGCTACTGCTCATTATGGAAAATGGCATCTTCATGGTGGAGGCCCAGGAAAACATGGTTTTGATTATCATGATGGCGATACTGGAAACAAAGGCCCAGGAGAGTATGGAGCCCCCAATCCCAAAGATATTTTTGG
>JAUUYH010000006.1 GCA_030590505.1 Kiritimatiellota bacterium | reverse complement strand
CCTTCGAGTTTGGTGGAAAAAAAGGCAAAGAGTTGACTGATGGATGCTATTTTTTAGAGAGAATCTATAATTTATTTCAAAAAAAAGATGAAATTGATTTGCAAAAAACCCGCATGAGTATAAAATACAAGCCCTTTCAATAAAATTGTGGGATAACGCGCTCGGGTGGCGGAACTGGCAGACGCGCATGGTTGAGGGCCATGTGGAGTAATCCGTGGGGGTTCGAATCCCCCCCCGAGTACCATCGATTATTGGAATGATTGAAAAATTTGTAGATTTTGAAGAAATTGTGTGGGATATGTGATTCTTGTATGAATTAAAGCACGATTTGAGTGCATATTCGATGTTTTTTGCATTTTTTTCAAAAAAAATTGAAATTATATAATATATGGCATTGACAAAGATTGGATCTGCTATATATTCGCGACTCGTTTTGTCTTAATGAGAACAGGGTTTGAGCTTGTATTTGGCCCACATAGCTCAGTCGGTAGAGCGCGTCCTTGGTAAGGACGAGGTCACCGGTTCAAATCCGGTTGTGGGCTCCAAAATTTAAATAATTGTATTAGTGAAATAAGTATATAAAAAAATAAAGTACGAAAAAGGTATTTTAGTCTATAATTCAGGAGGATAACTATGGCTAAAGAAACATTCCAGAGGAATAAGCCGCATTTGAACATCGGTACTATCGGTCATGTTGACCATGGTAAAACGACTTTAACTGCTGCAATCACAATGAGTCTGATGAAAAGAAGTGGTGGTGGAGATGTCATGAAGTATGATGAGATTGACAATGCACCAGAAGAAAAAGCACGTGGAATAACTATTAACACATCACACGTTGAGTATGAGACTGAAAACCGTCACTATGCACACGTTGATTGTCCTGGACATGCTGACTATGTTAAAAACATGATCACAGGTGCTGCTCAGATGGACGGAGCGATTCTTGTAATTGCTGCGACAGATGGACCGATGGCACAGACACGTGAGCATATCCTACTTGCACGTCAGGTTGGTGTTCCTGCAATGTGTGTTTTTCTAAACAAAACAGATCAGGTTGATGATGATGAGCTGATTGAGCTTGTAGAAATGGAAGTACGTGAACTACTAACAGAATATGATTTCCCTGGAGATGACATTCCTATAGTTAAAGGGTCAGCCCTTAAAGCAATGGAAGCAGAAGGAGAGGGACCAGAAGCTGAATGTATTTTCGAGCTTATGGATGCAGTTGACAGCTATATTCCAGAACCTAAACGTGAAATTGACAAAGACTTCCTAATGCCGATTGAGGATGTATTCTCAATTGAAGGACGTGGAACAGTTGTTACAGGACGTATCGAAAGCGGTATTGTTAATACTGGAGATACGGTTGAAATCGTAGGGATCAAAGATACTGCAACTACAACTGTAACAGGTGTAGAGATGTTCCGTAAGATTCTTGATGAAGGCCGTGCTGGAGACAACGTTGGATGTCTTCTTCGTGGAACAAAGAAAGACGATGTAGAGCGTGGACAGGTTCTTGCTAAGCCAGGATCAATTAACCCTCATACAAAGTTTAATGCTGAGATTTACGTTCTATCAAAAGAAGAGGGTGGACGTCATACTCCATTCTTCACAAATTATCGTCCACAGTTCTATTTCCGTACAACGGACGTAACTGGTATTGTAAACTTACCAGAAGGAACAGAGATGGTAATGCCTGGCGATAACACAACAGTTGAGATTGAACTTATCGCTCCGATTGCGATGCAGAAAACTCTCCGCTTTGCGATTCGTGAAGGTGGCAGAACTGTTGCATCAGGACGTGTTGGAGAAATTATCGAATAGTAAATAATTACTATATCGAAAAATATAAATTGAGCTTCCCGAACAGTCATTTGACTGTTCGGGATACTTATTGTAAACATTCAGCATAAACTGAAATAATCAGTATGTTGACTTTAGGCATAAATTATGGCAAGAGAGATAATAACATTAGAATGTACAGAGTGTAAGCAGCGTAACTATACGACAAAAAAAGAGAAGCGCAACACACCGGGCAGACTTGAGTTAAAAAAATACTGCAAGTTTGAACGTAAGCATACCCTGCACAAAGAGACACGATAGAAGTTCGGGCGTTGACAAACTATTTTCTTTAATCCCTAGGGACTCAAGAGGGCAGCATTAGCTGAATTTTTAGGTGAGTAGCACAATTGGCTAGTGCATCGGTCTCCAAAACCGAAGGTTCTGAGTTCGAATCTCAGCTCACCTGCCACTTCTAATGATAAGTGGTAAAGAGTAGAGAATTAAAGTTAGTTGACATTAGACATTATATTAAAGTATTAACGAGAAGATCTGCTAATTTAGCAAAAAAGATTTTGGGAGTTCATGATGAGTGAATCAAATGAGAAAAGTAAAAATATAGTATTGACGATAGTCCCTAGAGGGAAAAAGTTTGTCCTTGATACTATAAGTGAGCTCAAAAAATCAAGTTGGCCCCCAAAAAAGGAGTTAATGGAATCAACTCTGTTGGTTATCGTAGCAGTTGCGATACTCGGACTATTTGTTGCGGGTGTTGATTTTATTGTTATGGAAATACTGAAGATGCTTATAACAAAATAGAGAAAAATCTATTACTATTTTTATTTACAGGACGTAGGAAATTATGGAAGAAAATATCGAAGTTGAAATTGATAGAAGTCAAGGACAGTGGTTTGTTGTCAATGCACTTTCTGGGCATGAGAACAAGGTCAAGAATACTATTGAGAAGCATCTTACTCAGGAAGATGAAGATATTAAGATATATGAAATTCTTATTCCTACGGAGCAGGTATCTGAAGTAAGAGCTGGCAAGAAGACGACTACAACTCGTAAATTCTTCCCTGGCTATCTGCTTTTTAGAATGGATTTATATGATGATGAGAAAAAATTAAACGAGAAAACTTGGTATTTTGTTCGTCATACACAAGGTGTAATAGGTTTTGTAGGTGTCGCTGATAAGCCAGCAGCATTACCGTTGCATGAAGTTGAAGCTATGCTTGATCAAGCTAGCGGAAAAGACAACAAGGCCCGTCCTAAGATTAATTTTGAAGTTGGTGAAAACGTCAGGATCAAGGATGGAGCATTTGAGAATTTTGAAGGAGCTATAGAAAATATTGACCATGAGAGAGGAAAGCTAAAGGTACTAGTATCTATATTTGGTAGATCCACACCAGTAGAGCTTGAATTCTGGCAAGTTGAGAGAGAGTAGAAGAAGTTCTAGAGTTTTTAAGTTCTAGAGTTGAAGAAATTCTAGAGTTGAAGAAGTTGAAAAGTTAAAGAGAATTTAGAAGTTTATGATATTGTACTTTTATATAAAGGTTCAACATCATATATTTAATATATAGTAATAATTTCTGTCTGCCTCAAGACAGTTATTTGATAAGTAAATAGCAGAGTAAGAACTATGGATTCTTATTTGGGCTGAGTTTAAAGTAATATAAAAAATCCTTTTACAGGAGATGAAATGGCAAAGAAAGTTACAGGTCAAATAAAATTGCAGATACCGGCAGGTGCTGCAAATCCTGCACCACCGGTTGGTCCGGCTTTAGGTCAAGCAGGAGTTAACATAATGGAGTTCTGTAAACAGTTCAACTCTGCGACTCAATCGCAGTCAGGAATGATTATTCCTGTTGTAATTACTGTTTATCAGGATCGATCGTTTACATTTATCACAAAATCCCCACCAGCTGCAATACTACTAAAGAAAGCAGCGGGACTTGCTGCTGGTTCTGGCGAAGTTGGAAGAGAGATTGTTGGATCAGTTACAAAGGCTCAGGTTCTTGAAATTGTAAAGACAAAAATGGAAGACTTAAATGCTAGAACAGAAGAAGCTGCAATGCGGATTATTGAAGGAACTGCCCGTAGTATGGGAATTGAGGTGAAAGATGCCTAAAAGCAAGCTATATAAAACACAATCAGAAGTGATTGATATTGAGAAGAAATATCAGCTTTCAGAAGCTTTTGCTATATTGAAAGAGATGCCTCATGTAAAATTTGATGAGAGCGTTGATATTGCAGTAAAACTCGGAATTGACTCACGTCAATCAGATCAAAACGTGCGAGTTGCTATTCCACTTCCTAAGGGAACTGGGAAAAAAGTGACAGTTGCGGTTGTCGCAGCTGATGCGGCTGCAGATCAGGCAAAAGCTGCTGGTGCAGATTTTGTCGGAATGGAAGATCTCATTGCAAAGATGCAGGGTGGATGGTTAGATTTTGATATTCTTATCGCTACTCCTGATGCTATGCAGAAGGTTCGTCCACTTGGTAGAGTACTTGGACCTCGCGGTCTAATGCCGAATCCAAAGACAGGAACTGTTACGGACAACGTTGAAGCAGCTGTTGCTGAAGCAAAAGCTGGTAGAGTTGAGCTTCGTGCAGATAAAGGTGGATGTGTACATGCAGGCATTGGTAAGTTAAGTTTTTCAGCTGAAGATCTTATTGCAAATGCCGAAGCAGTTATTGCTGCTCTTTTAAGAGCAAAACCAGCTTCAGCAAAAGGAATATACATACAGAACTTTTCAATCTCATCAACTATGAGTCCAGGTATGAAAATTGAGACTAAAGATCTAGTGAAGGCGGCATCATGAGAACAGAGAAATTACAACTAGTAAAAGATATTGGTGCAATTCTAAAGGAATCAGACTTTGTATTCTTTATTTCATATAAGGGATTAAAAGTAGAGGATTTCTCTGAATTGCGTAACAAGCTTGCCGAGCAGGAAGCAGTATGTCATGTCCTAAAAAACAGACTAATTTTAAAAGCTGCATCCAACGAAGGCATAGATGATCTTGCGAAACTGACATTGACTGGAGATACTGCAATTGTAAGCGGTACTGGTGATGCTGGTACTATTGCAAAAGTCATCCATACATTCAGTAAATCGTTCGACGTCGTAGAACCCAAATTTGGTTATATGGACGGTGCAGTACTCAGTAAGGAAGATGTCAATATAATAGCGACACTCCCTCCAAGAGAGATGCTGCTTTCACAGTTACTTGGCGTACTGGAAGCTCCTTCAAGAAATCTTCTTGGGGTCTTGCATGCTAAGAGCACTGAGATATTAAACGTATTAAATGCATATAAAAACAAAAAAGATAATTAAATTAATTAACAAATAACATGGAGGCAATATATCATGTCAGAAGAAACAAAAGTTGAAGTATCAAAGGAAATGGATCAGTTTATTTCCTACGTTGAGAACCTTACTGTTCTTGAACTCTCATCACTAGTAAAAGCACTCGAAGATCGTCTTGGAGTAACAGCAGCAGCACCTGTAGCAGTAGCCGCAGCACCTGTAGCTGGCGATGGAGCAGCAGAAGAAGAGAAGACTGAATTTGATGTAATCCTTGCTTCATTCGGAGCTAACAAGATTGCAGTAATCAAAGAAGTAAGATCTCTTACTGGACTTGGACTTAAAGATGCTAAGGACCTCGTAGAAAGTGCACCAAAAGCAGTGAAAGAGGCCGTTGCTAAAGATGAAGCTAAAGAAGTAAAAGATAAGCTTGAAGCAGCTGGAGCAACAGTAGAAGTAAAATAATTGACAATAATATTTTTTAATATTGTCAAAATATATCAGAGGATCCCGTATCCTTCAAAATATCGTCGTTCCGACTGTTAAAATTGGATCGACGAATTTTGTCGTGTATGGGAAAATTCTGATTTCTTTATAAAAATAACAATTACAGATTTAATGGCTATCTGTATTAGTTTTTAATCGGTTGTTTGAAAATAACAGACAGGTGAATTTATGGCTGAGCGCAAAAATTTTGGAAAACTAGTGGATGTTCTTGATATACCTGACTTGATTAGTGTACAGGTTGACTCCTACAATGGTTTTTTACAGCAGGATATTCCTGCGAATAAAAGGGACAAGGGATTAGAAGAGGTATTCAGAGAAGTTTTTCCTATTGAAAGTTTCGATGGAAAATTGTTTCTTGAGTACGTCTCGTATCGTATTGGAGATTTAAATGGAGATGTAATCGATTGCATCAAAGATGGTGTTACTTATAGTTCCCCCTTATACGCTACATTCAGACTGACAAGAGACAGCAGTGAAGTTTCCGAAGAGGAAGTTTATATTGGAGAGATGCCGGTAATCACCGAGAGAGGAACATTTGTAATAAATGGAGTTGAGCGTGTTATAATAAGTCAGTTGCATAGATCACCCGGGATCTGCTTTGAAACAAGTCAGCATACCAGTGGATCAACCCTCTACTCATTCCGTATAATTCCAGATCGTGGATCTTGGATGGAAGTACAATTTGATATTAATGATTTAATCTATATTTACATGGATCGTCGTCGTCGTCGTCGTAAATTTCTTATCACTACGTTTCTCCGTGCCATAGGGTATGAAACAAACAAAGAAATTCTCTCTCAACTTCATGAGATTAAGAGTCTGACAATTCCTCAGCTCCTAAAAACGGATGATCTTGAAAAATATTATACAATTGATCCAATAACAGACAAAACTGGAGAGATAGTGCTTGATGAGTTAGTTGAATTAAATGAAGCTCATGTTCATACACTTCAGACTGCAAAAATTAAAAAGGTTGAACTTGCCTATATCCCGGCAAATAACAACTACCTGATTACCTGTTTAAGAAGAGATCCTCCGCGTACAAGCGATGAGGCACTAAAAGAGATATACAGAAGAATGCGTCCCGGGGATCCTCCGAGCATTCCTAATGCAAAGCAGTTACTACATAGACTGTTCTTTGACATTCGTCGTTATGACCTTGGTGCTGTTGGTCGATTAAAATTGAATCAAAAATTCAACCAGGATGTTCCGCTTACGGAACGAATACTCCGCAAGGAAGATATGGTTGAGGCTACAAGACTGCTTCTTAACTTAAGAAACACTGGTGGTCGCCCTGATGACATCGATCATCTTGGAAACAGACGCGTTCGTAACGTTGGCGAACTGCTTCAAAATCAGTGCAGAGTTGGTCTATCTAGAACAGAGAGACTTATTCGTGAACGCATGACACTATTAGGTTCTGAAGAGACAAATATTACACCGAATAAATTGGTTAACCCTAAAGCATTTGCTGGTGTTATAAGAGATTTCTTTGCAAGAAACCAGCTCTCACAGTTTATGGATCAAACTAATCCACTCTCTGAGTTGACAAATAAACGTCGCTTAAGTGCTCTTGGTCCAGGTGGACTGAGTCGTGAAAGAGCCGGATTTGAGGTTCGTGATGTACATACAAGTCATTACGGAAGAATCTGTCCGATTGAGACTCCTGAGGGACCTAACATTGGTCTTATCTCATCAATGTCTCTATATTCGCAGATCAATGATTTTGGTTTCCTTGAAACTCCATACCGTGTAGTAAAAAATGAAGTAGTAACAGACAAGATTGAATACTTGACTGCTGATCAAGAAGAGACTTTTGTAATTGCCCAGGCAAATGCATCAATTAATGAAAAAGGAAAGTTTATCCATAAACTTGTTATGTCCCGTTATATGGGAGACTCTCAAGAGGTAACAAGTAAAGAGGTACAATATATGGATGTATCTCCAAAACAGCTGGTAAGTGCAGCTGCAGGACTTATTCCATTCCTTGAACATGATGATGCGAACCGTGCACTTATGGGATCAAATATGCAACGACAGGCAGTTCCGCTTATGACAACAGAGGCACCTCTGGTAGGAACAGGACTTGAAGGAAAAGTTGCTTATGACTCGAGGTCAGTTGTTAGAGCAAAAGAGGACGGTGTTGTTATCTCAGTTTCTGCAGACAGGGTTGAAACTACACCAAATGGAGAACCTTTCACAGAAGAGATTGGTACTTTATATAAACTTAATAAATTTCTCCGCAGTAATGCAGGAACATCTATGAATCAGAGACCCCTTCTTAAATCGGGTCAAAAAATCAAAAAAGGTGATCCCGTTGCTGATGGTGCTGCAACTGATAATGCTGAACTAGCACTTGGCAAAAACGTAATGGTGGCATTTATGCCATGGTGCGGTTATAACTTTGAGGATGCTATTGTTATAAGTGAAAAACTTGTGAAGGACGATGTTTATACAAGTGTACACGTAGAAGAGTTCGAGCTCATAGCTCGTGACACCAAGCTTGGTCCTGAAGAGATAACAAGAGATATCCCGAATGTCAGTGAAGATGCTTTAAGAAATCTTGGTACCGATGGTATTATAAGACTTGGAGCTGAAGTAAAAGCCGGAGACATTCTTGTAGGTAAAATCACACCTAAATCTGAATCGGAACTGGCTCCTGAAGAGAGACTGCTTCGTGCAATATTTGGAGAGAAAGCTGCTGACGTAAAAGATTCAAGTCTAGTCGTAAGTAGTGGAAAAGGTGGAATTGTTATGGATGTAAGAGTTGAATACTCATCTGATCCAAACAGACAGACACTTACTAAATCAGAAGTACGTCGCCAGATTAAACACGCAAAAGACAACTGCAAACTTGAAACATCACAGTTACTTGAAGAGATGTCAGAGGAATTTGCAGATATAATGCTTGCCCAGAAACTTCCTTGTCCAATATTTGATGATTCATCATCAAAACCAAATTCGATTTTGATCTCATCAAATCGTAAGGTAACAAGAAGCTCTGTAATTAAGTTGGCAAATAAGTTTAGACATTACAGAATGGATGATTGTACTCTAAAGAACAATATTGATGAAATCATCAAATTATATGCTCCTCGTATCGAAGAGTATGAAGTTGAAAGGGATAAACTTATTACAGCTCTTGAAACTGGTGACGGAATTGAACCTAAAATTGTTAGAAAAGTTAAAGTATATGTGGCTTGTAAACGTAAGATTCAGGTTGGAGACAAAATGGCGGGACGTCATGGAAACAAAGGAATTATTGCAAAAATAGTACCTATTGAAGACATGCCTTACTTGGCAGATGGAACTCCTGTTGATATCGTACTTAATCCACTTGGCGTACCTAGTCGTATGAATGTAGGACAGGTACTTGAGACTCATCTTGGATGGGCTGCCAAAATACTTGGAATTAATGTAGCAACACCAGTATTTGATGGTATATCTGAAGATGAGATTGTGCAGTATATGAAAGATGCCAATCAAAAACAGAAAGATGAGACTGGTGAAAACTTTAACTGGGGCTTTACCGGTAAAGGTAAATCTCAGAAATTTGATGGTAAAACAGCACTTTATGACGGCAGAACCGGTGAAGAGTTTGATCAACGAGTTATGGTCGGATACATATATATGTTAAAGCTTGACCATCTTGTTGCTAATAAAATACATGCAAGAGCTGTTGGACCATATTCTTTGGTAACTCAGCAGCCGTTGGGGGGTAAAGCTCAGCACGGTGGACAGAGGTTTGGAGAGATGGAAGTATGGGCACTTGAAGCTTATGGTGCAGCATACACTCTCCAAGAAATGCTAACTGTCAAGAGTGATGATGTCGCAGGAAGAGCGAGAATCTATGAATCTATTGTCAAAGGACAAAATATTCTAGAGTCTGGTCGTCCAGAATCATTCAACGTTCTAATGAAAGAGATGCAGAGTTTGGGTATAGATATCCGTCTTGTAAACGCATCAGAGACTTCTTTAATTTAAATACACGGAGGTAGTCGTGGTTGATAATAAATTTGCATATAGGGAACTTCTCGGACAGGATGAATCTTCATCTTTCGGGGCTGTAACAATTAATGTTGCTGCACCTGATGTTGTTAGATCCTGGAGTCATGGGGAAATTAAAAATCCAGAAACAATAAATTACCGTAGTTTTAAGCCAGAAAAGGGAGGTCTGTTCTGTGAAAGAATTTTTGGACCGACCAAAGACTGGGAATGTAACTGTGGAAAATATAAACGTATAAAGCATAAGGGCGTGGTCTGTGACCGTTGTGGAGTTGAAGTCACTCAGTCCCGTGTCAGACGTGAAAGAATGGGACACATTGAACTTGCAGTTCCTGTAACTCATATCTGGTTCTTTAAATGTATGCCAAGTAGAATCGGCTTAATGCTTGATTTAACTGCACGCACATTAGAACAGATTGTGTATTATGAAGACTGGGCTGTAATTGACCCAGGCGATACACCACTTCAGGTTGGACAGTCCCTAAATGAAATTGAATATATGGAAGCAGTTGAAAGTTATGGGGACTCTTTTGTCGCTGATATGGGCGCACCCGCTATCAAACAACTTCTTGATCAACTTGATCTTGAGGCTCTTCAGGAAGAGTTAAAAGGAAAAATGGCTGCAACAAAAAGTAAAGCTATTCGTAAAAAACTTGCTAAACGTATGCGATTAGTTGAAGGTTTTATGAACAGTAAATCTAATCCAGCTTGGATGGTTCTTGATGTGCTTCCAGTAATTCCTCCAGATCTGCGTCCACTTGTTCCACTTGAAGGTGGCAGATTTGCAACATCAGACCTTAATGATCTCTATAGAAGAGTGATTAACCGTAATAATCGTCTTAAAAATCTACTCCAACTCAGAACACCTGAAGTGATCATCAGAAATGAAAAAAGAATGCTCCAGGAAGCTGTTGATGCACTAATGGACAATGGACGTCACGGGCGTGTTGTCACCGGTGCAGGAAATAGAGCTCTAAAATCTCTCAGCGATATGCTGAAAGGAAAAAGCGGACGCTTCCGTCAGAACCTGCTCGGAAAACGAGTTGATTATTCTGGACGTTCTGTTATCGTTGTTGGGCCTGAACTTAGTTTGGATCAGTGCGGTATTCCTAAGAAAATGGCTCTTGTACTTTTTGAGCCGTTTATCATAAGGCATTTAAAAGAGCGTAATCATGTTCACACTGTAAGAAGTGCAAAAAAGATGATTGAGCGCGGTGATCCTATGGTATGGGATATTCTTGAAGAGGTAACCAAAGGACACCCAGTAATGCTGAACCGCGCACCAACCCTGCACAGACTCAGTATTCAGGCATTTAACCCTGTATTGATTGAGGGGTCTGCTATACGCGTACATCCTCTTGTATGTACAGCATATAATGCGGACTTTGACGGTGACCAGATGGCGGTTCATGTTCCATTATCTGCATCCGCACAGCTTGAAACCAAGCTGATGATGCTTGCACCTAACAATATATTCTCGCCAGCCAACGGAAAACCGATTATGGCGCCGACTCAGGATATTACATTGGGCTCCTATTACCTAACATTGAATCCTATTAATGTAAAAAAACCACGCATTTGTAAAGACTATTTTGAAGTTCTTTCTCTGCTTGATATAAAAGTAATTAAGATCCATGATGCTGTTAAAATTCCTAATCCTGATTTAGGAAAAGATACTCCGTGGGGAGATAAAAAGCCTAAATATATCATTACCACTCCAGGTCGCTGTATCTTTAATGAGATATGGGATGACTCTTTAGGAATGTTTAATAAATTAGCAGATAAAAAATGCCTTGGACAGCTTGTCAGTGATTCATATAAAATTGCTGGACGCGAGAAAACGGTTGTACATCTTGATAAACTCAAAGAACTTGGGTATAAACATGCGACTCTCGCAGGATTTTCAATCTCAATTTCAGACATGGTTATTCCTAAGGAAAAACCAGCACATATTGAACAAGCAAGAGAAGAGATTGAGATTGTTCAGCAGCAGTTTGCAAAAGGTGTTGTAACTGAGGGTGAACGTCATAATAAAATCATTGACATCTGGACTCAGACAAGTAACCATGTAGCAAATGACCTGTTCAAGGTCCTTGATAAAACTGGAGCTAATTCAATAAATCCAGTCTATGCAATGCTTGATTCAGGAGCACGAGGAAGTCGTGACCAGATTAGACAGCTTGCAGGGATGCGTGGATTGATGGCTAAACCTTCTGGAGATATCATTGAAAGACCTATTCTTTCAAACTTCCGTGAAGGACTATCAGTACTCGAATACTTTATTAGTACTCATGGTGCCAGAAAAGGTCTTGCCGATACTGCTCTTAAAACTGCGGATTCAGGCTATATGACACGTAAACTTGTTGATGTATCACAGGATCTAATCTGTAAAGAGGAAGATTGTGGTACAGTCAAAGGTATCTGGATCAGCAACATTGTAGAAGGTGACGAAGAGATCATATCTATTAAAGATCGTATTGTCGGAAGATACAGTGGTACAGATGTAAGGGATCCTTTAGGAAAGAAAGGTGATATGCTCGTTGCGGCTAATGAAGAGATAACAGAAGAGATTGCTGACAAATTCCTCGACAGAGGTATAAATAGAGTTCTTCTCCGCTCCGTACTAACATGTGAAACCGATCATGGTATCTGTATAAAATGCTACGGACGCAACCTTGCCTGCGACAACCTTGCAGAAATTGGAGATGCTCTGGGCATTATTGCAGCTCAATCCATTGGTGAACCTGGTACACAGTTAACAATGAGAACATTCCATATTGGCGGAACAGCATCATCATCATTCAAACAACCTATGATCCGTGTAAGAAATGCCGGATTTGTCTCTCTTGAAGATGTACGTACCATTACGAATCAAAAAGATGAAACAGTAGTTGTAAATAAAACTGGAGTTGCTGTCGTTGCGGATAAGAAAGGAAACGAGATTGACCGTTATGAACTTCCAGTTGGTACCATTTTCACAAAGAAAGATGGTGATAAAGTAAAAGCCAACGAAAAGATTGCAAGCTGGGATCCATACAACGTTCCGATAATTGCAGAAGAGGCAGGAACAATTGAGTTTAAAGACCTGATTGAAGGTATTACTCTTAACCGTGAAGAGAAGAGCGGCGGTGTCATAGAGATGACAGTTATGGAACACCGTGAGGATCTTCATCCTCAGGTTGTAATCCTTGATGCAAAAGGTGAAATAATCGCTCACTACAGCTTGCCTGCAAGTGCATATCTTATGATTGAAGAGAAAGCTAAGGTGAAAGCAGGTGTTGTACTTGCTAGAATGCCTAGACAGACTGCAAAAAATAAAGATATCACGGGTGGACTTCCAAGGGTTGCAGAACTCTTTGAAGCACGTATTCCTAAAGATGCTGCGGAAATCGCAAGAATCGATGGAATCGTTGAACTTGGAAAATTAACGAGAGGAAAACGACAGTTAATCATCAGAGACCCTGAAAATGATCAGATTGAAGAACATTTAGTTCCCATCAATAAGCATCTATCTGCTGGTAAAGGTGATAAAGTCAGAAAAGGTCAGAAACTAACTGAAGGCTCAGTTGTCCCACATGAACTTCTTGAAGTGTGTGGTCCACAAGCACTTCAAACATACTTGGTCAACGAAGTACAGATGGTATATCGTGCCCAGGGTGTTGAAATCAATGATAAACATATTGAAGTCATTGTTCGTCAAATGCTTCAAAAGGTCAGAGTTACTGAAGCTGGAGACACTAAGTTTCTATCAGGAGAGCAGGTTGATAAACAGAATTTCCTTAAAGAGAACCAAGATGTGGCAATGAGGGGAGGACAGCCCGCTGAAGCGGAACCTGTACTTCTAGGTATTACCAAAGCATCCCTGGAAACAGAAAGTTTCATATCTTCAGCATCATTCCAGGATACAACACGAATCCTCACAGATGCAGCAACTCTCGGCAAAATTGATAATCTAAAAGGTTTTAAGGAAAATGTTATTACAGGACACCTTATTCCTGCCGGAACTGGTACTGCGGAGATGCAGGCGATCAAAATGAAGAAACTGGGAACTGAAATAGAGCCTGAACCTGAAATTATTGAAGAAGATTCAGATGTACTTACTGCAAATGAAACTGCTAATTTTGAAGCTGCAAAAGCGGCTCTATCTTTAGGAGATGAGGATGAGGATTCTTCTGACACAGGAGCTGACAAGCCTACTAAGCTTGAAGCTGCAAAGGCGGCTCTATCTATGGGAGATGAGGATGAGGATGAGGATGAGGATGAGGATGAGGATTCTTCTGATACAGGAGTTGACACACCTACTAAGCTTGAAGCTGCAAAAGCGGCTCTATCTATAGGAGATGAGAATGAGGAAGAGGAAGCTAATGCAATTCAAGTAACTGAAGAAGATACTTCAACTGAAAAGAAAAAAGTAGAAAAGGACGAAGAATAAGGTAATTTTTGAAGAAAAAGAGAGCAGTAATACACTCTCTTTAAATAAAATTAACATATTCATTGCAAATATCTGTTTGTAATGTCAAGAACTTGAATTATTATATGAGCCCGTTTTTAAAGATGGGGTAAAATAAGAATAAAATAGGATAGAATAGAATATGCCAACAATTAATCAATTAGTGAGACACGGCAGAAAAAAGAAGACGACGAAAAGCAAATCACGTGCTTTGGGCAATTGCCCACAGAGACGCGGAGTTTGCCTGCAGGTGACAACAAGAACGCCTAAAAAGCCGAACTCGGCACTGCGTAAAATTGCAAGAGTGCGCTTGACAAATGGAGAAGAGATTACTGCTTATATTGGCGGTGAAGGACATAATCTCCAAGAGCACTCAGTTGTACTTGTAAAAGGCGGTAGAGTTCGTGACCTTCCTGGTGTACGTTATCATATTGTCAGAGGTGCACTTGATAGTCTTGGAGTAGATGATCGTAAACAGGGTCGTTCAAAATATGGAACAAAAAGAAGTAGATAATACTCCTTAGTCTATGTGAACCTTGTTACTAATTGTCGGTGCTTTAAAGAGCTCCGACAGTTTTGTTGTAAATAAAATTTAACCGCCCGTTGCGGTCAATAATAGAAGTGTCGTCATTAATAAACGACTTAAGAAAGTTTTCATAAATATATAAAAAGGCCCGTATCGGGTAGGGAAACAATTATGAGAAGACATAAAGCAGTAAAAAGACAGCTGACTCCTGATGTCAAGTACAACAGTGAACTTGTCGCACGCCTAATCAATACGATTATGGGCAGGGGAAAAAAAGCAACAGCTCAGAAAATAGTTTACGGAGCATTTGATGTAGTAAAACAGAAGAAGAAAGACTTAGAGCCTCTTGAGGTATTCTTGCAGGCACTGGAGAATATCAAGCCTAGGCTTGAAGTCAAGAGCAGACGCGTAGGTGGTGCTACATATCAGGTTCCTATTGAAGTTGATAATAGCAGACAGGTTGCATTAGCTCTCCGCTGGTTAACTGGTTATGCACAAAGTAAAAAAGGACAACCGATGAAAGATGCGCTTGCTTCTGAATTACTTGATGCATTTGATAATACTGGTTCAGCCGTTAAGAAAAAAGAAGATACACATAAAATGGCAGCGGCCAATAAAGCCTTTGCTCATTATAGGTGGTAAATAATAGTTTTTGTTTATCTGAGCTCTTAACACAGCACAGGATTAAAACAAAAATTGAGGAAATATAATAAAAATGACCACTACCCCGAAAAATCACGAAGCGAAAGAAGCTGAAGGACGAGGTGTCCCGCTTAAAGATGTTAGAAACATCGGTATTATGGCTCACATTGATGCTGGAAAAACAACAGTATCAGAACGTATCCTGTACTACACTGGCGTAAGCTATAAAATTGGAGAAGTCCACGAAGGAACTGCAACAATGGACTGGATGGTCCAGGAACAAGAACGTGGAATAACAATAACTTCTGCTGCAACAACCTGCTTCTGGAAAGATCATAGAGTAAATATCATTGATACTCCTGGCCACGTTGACTTTACTGCAGAAGTTGAACGTTCCCTTCGGGTACTTGATGCTGCTGTCGCAGTTTTCTGTGCAGTAGGTGGTGTTCAACCTCAGTCTGAAACCGTATGGAGACAGGCAAAAAAATATAACGTGCCTAGTATGGCATTCGTCAATAAAATGGATAGAGTCGGAGCTGACTTCCATAAGGTTGTAGAAGATCTTCGTACAAGACTAGGAGCAACGGCAATTCCAATTCAACTCCCCATCGGGGCTGAAGAACATTTTGTCGGTGTTATCGATATCGTAAACGAGAAAGCCATTTACTTTGATGGTGATGAGACTGGATCTGTTATGCGCACAGAAGAAATTCCTGCGGAATTCGCAGATGAAGTTAACCTTGCACAACAGTTCCTAATAGAGTGTCTCGCCGAAATTGATGAAGATATTATGGAACTATTCCTTGAAGATAAGAAGCCAGGTATTGACTTAATCAAAAAAGCTATCAGACGAGCAACTATTGCAAATGATATAACCCCAGTTCTATGCGGGACAGCTTTTAAAAATAAAGGTGTACAGCCACTTCTAGATGCAGTCATCGATTATCTCCCCTCACCTATTGATATCTGGGATATCACAGGAACTGATCCTAAAACAGAAAAAGAGATAGTAAGACACGTTGGTGATGATCAGCCATTCTCAGCTATCGCTTTTAAAATAATGACTGATCCTTATGTAGGAAAACTTACATTCTTTAGGGTTTATTCAGGAACTGCAAATAAAGGAATGACTGTATTTAATCCGAGAACAAGAAAAAGAGAGAGACTTGGACGAGTTCTACAGATGCATGCGAATACACGTGAAGAGCTCGAGGCTGTTTACAGTGGAGATATTGCAGCAGCGGTCGGATTGAAAAATGTTACAACTGGAGATACTATATGTACGGAGAATGATCAAATCGTTCTCGAGTCTATGACATTCCCTGATCCGGTAATTTCAATTGCCATCGAACCTAAAACTGCTGCAGATAGAGATAAACTTTTCACTGCTTTAGGTGCACTATCTGAAGAAGATCCTACCTTTACGGTTAGAACTGATGAAGAGACTGGTCAGACCATTATTTCTGGAATGGGTGAACTTCATCTCGACATCATCAAGGATAGACTTATCCGTGAATTTAAAGTCGGTGCAAGCTCAGGACAACCTGAAGTTGCATATAGAGAAGCAATTAACGGTCCAACATCATCTGATACAAAATTTGTAAGACAGAGCGGTGGGCGTGGACAGTATGGTCACGTAGTAATTAATGTTGAACCGAAAGAACAGGGTCATGGCATTACAGTTGAGAATAAAGTCGTTGGTGGTAATATCCCGAAAGAGTATATCAGGTCAGTAGAGAAAGGATTACGTGAGGCTGCAAAAACTGGTGTTATTGCAGGATTCCCTGTCATTGATCTACATATTGATATAGTTGACGGTTCGCACCACGCAGTTGACTCATCTGAAATGGCATTTAAAATAGCAGCATCTATGGCTTTCAAGGACGCTGCGAAAAAAGTAGGAATTTCACTACTTGAACCAATTATGGATCTTGACATAACAACTCCCGATGATCACATGGGAGATGTTATTGGAGATATAACAAGTCGAAGAGGTATGATTAAAGAAATTGACAGCCAGATTGACAGTGCGAAGGTACTGGCATCGGCTCCTCTTTCAGAATTATTCGGCTATGCAACCGCACTTCGTTCCCTAACAAAAGGAAGAGCGGCTTTTTCAATGGAACCATCTCATTTTGAGAAGGTACCCGCATCAATTCAGGAAAAGATTTTAGAAAAGGATAAATTATGAGCCCGGCAGTACAAGAACAACAAGCAATCAGAATTTGCCTGCAGGCATTTGACCACAGAATACTTGACCAGTCAGTTGAAGAGATAGTGAAAACTGTCCGTCGCACTGGTGCAGTAGTGGCTGGCCCGATTCCATTGCCAACACGTATCGAAAGGATTACGGTTAACCGTTCTCCTCACGTGAATAAAAAATCAATGGATCAATTCGAGACCAGAACTCATAAACGGTTAATGGATATTCTTAATCCAACAGCAAAAACCGTTGATGAACTCAAAAAACTTAACCTGCCAGCAGGTGTGTTCATTACTATTAAAATTAAGTAGTAGTTTTATACTGATTACTTAATGATAATAAAAAATTCTTCCAGTTTTATTCTGGAGAATACGTTGTAGTCAAATCTGAATTTCAGATCTGGCTATGCTATAATTGCATATAAGCAAATAACAAGAGTGCCGCTACCATCGGTATAACGAGTTCTGATGTTTCAGAACAAGGTAAGCACTCGGGAGTAAAAAATGGAAAAAGTGTTAATCGTAAAAAAAATGGGCATGTCCCAGATTTTCGATGAAAAAGGAAAACTGACACCGGTTACGGTCCTTCAGGCTCTTCCTAATACTGTCATCGAAAGCAAAACAGTGGAAAAGCACGGCTATTCTGCAATCCAGTTGGGTGCAGGTGAACGCAAAGCTAAAAATGTGAGCAAAGCAGTATGCGGACATGTCCGTCATGCAGGTCTTGAAAGCAACCCTCCAGCAAAAATCAAAGAGTTCAGACTTAATGCTGACTCAGAGCTGGCACCGGGGGCAAAAATCGACGTTTCTACATTTACTGAAGGTGAATTCATTGACGCTACAGGAACAATGAAAGGTCGTGGATTTCAGGGTGTGGTTAAACGGTATAATTTCGCTGGTGGACGTTATAGTCACGGTGGAGGATGGAAAAGAAAACCTGGTTCAATTGGACAGTGCGAATACCCTGGTCGTGTCAATAAAGGCAAAAAAATGCCGGGACAGATGGGTAACGTAACACGTACAATTCAGAATCTTCAAATAGTCAAAGTATCATTAGACGACAACTTATTATGTGTCAAAGGTGCAGTTCCAGGACCTCAGGGTGGAACAATTTATATCAGTGCCGCTAAGAAAAAATAAGATAAACGGTGATTTCAAATACAAATTTTAGGTAAAAATTATGTCAAAAAAAATTAAAATAGTTGATAGCGCCGGATCCTCCAAAGGTGATTTCACTCTTACAGCAGAGTGTATTGAGCTTGAAAAAGGTGAACAGGCGGTACATGATGTAGTTGTTGCATATCTCTCAGGGAATCGTGCAGGAACAGCATCAACAAAAACACGTGCAGAAGTAAGAGGCGGAAACCAGAAGCCATTCAGGCAGAAAGGTCTTGGTAGAGCAAGAGCTGGTGCAAAAAGTAGTCCTATATGGACAGGCGGTGGAGTAATCTTCGGCCCTAAACCTCGTAGTTTTGCGAAAAATGTAAATAAAAAAGTTAGAAAGCTTGCACTAAAAAGAGCTTTTTCAGAAAGAGTTGAAGAGGGTTCTGTTATGGTTCTTGACGAACTTAAAGTCGTCGATCATAAAACAAAGAATTTTATTGCAATTCTTGATAAATTAAAAGTAAGCGGAAAGATTCTTATTGTAGTTCAGGACTATGAAGAAAATATCCTTAAAGCAACCGGAAATATTGATAAACTTCTTCTGATCAAAGCAGCATCAGTTAATGTATATCAGTTACTCCATTATACTCATATCTTTTTTACTAAAGATGCGATGGAAGAGTTTACAGGGAGAATCAAATAATGAAAAATCCATACTCAATTATTGAAACGATACTCGTAACGGAAAGAAGCATGGAACTCGCTGACGAGAATAAGTATGTTTTCAAAGTGAATCCGGATGCAAATAAAATTGACATTCGGGGAGCTATTGAAGCAATCTATGAAGTAAAAGTCAGTGCAGTAAATGTAATGAACCGTCTCGGCAAAAAGAAAAGAATGGGAAAATCTCCCAAGGTCGGACGCCGTGCAAATTGGAAAAAAGCTATTGTTACCCTTTCTGAGGGTGAGATTAGTATCGTATAACTTAGGAGATACAATACAATGCCTATTAAAAAATATAAACCGACTACTCCTGGTAGAAGAGATATGACGGTTCTTGATTTTGCTGAAATAACAAAAACAAAACCTGAAAAAGCCCTCTCAAGGGGTAAAAAATCTACTGGTGGTAGAAATAATAATGGTCGCATTACAACCCGCTTTCGTGGTGGTGGTGTAAAACGTCGTTACCGTGATATCGATTTCAGAAGAAATAAAGATGGTATTCCTGCAACTGTAAAAGCGATTGAATACGATCCGAACAGATCTGCGAATATCGCACTTCTCTTCTATGCTGATGGTGAAAAACGCTATATTATAGCTCCAAATAAATTAGAAGTTGGAACTGTTGTAATGAGCGGAGACAAAGCTGAACCGAAGATCGGAAATGCAATGAAACTGAAAGATATACCTATAGGTTTCGACATACATAATATCGAGATGCGTCCAAACAGCGGTGCAAAACTTGCACGTTCTGCAGGACAGGTCGCTCAGCTCCGTGCGAAAGAAGGAAAATATGCTCAAGTAAAACTACCTAGTGGTGAAATTCGCTTAATCCATATTGACTGCAGGGCAACGATTGGCCAGGTTGGAAATCTTGAGTTTATGAAAGTAAAACTCGGTAAAGCTGGAAGAAAAAGATATCTAGGTAGACGTCCGCATGTTCGCGGAGTTGCAATGAACCCAGTTGACCATCCAATGGGTGGCGGTGAAGGTAAAACCAGTGGTGGTGGACACCCTCAGTCTCCTTGGGGACAGCTGGCGAAAGGAAAAAGAACTAGAAATAAAAACAATGCTTCAAACAAATTCATAGTTGAACGGAGGAATAAATAATGGCTAGATCATTAAAAAAGGGACCATTTGTCGATGACCATCTTCTCAAGAAAGTTGAGGCGATGAATAAAAGTGGAATGAAACGTCCTATCAAAACATGGTCAAGAAGATCGATGATCATGCCTGACTTCGTTGGACATACATTCAGCGTTCACAATGGCAAAACTTTTGCGACTGTTTTTGTAACTGAAAATATGGTTGGTCATAGGCTTGGCGAATTCGCCATTACACGTCACTTCAGACTTCACGGTGTGATGAGTGGTAAATAATGCCTAGTGGCAATCTAAAATATAGTAATTGTATAAATTCCTGTTAAGGGCATTTAACTTTACTATCTTTAGACACAACTTGTATATAAGAAATGACCTGGACAATTGATCAGATTATTTTACAATAATAGAAACGGATATAATATGCATTTGCATACTGTATCCGTTTTTTTATGCTCTACTTTTGTAGTAAAAACAGTACTTCAATAATAAATGCTTCAACATGAATATCGCAAATTTGTTACAATTTTGAAACATTTATAATTAAAGTTACACTTTCGTAACTAGATACCTTAAGAAACAGGAGACCAAAAGAATTATAGCCTTGAGCATAAACACCTTATAACTCATGATTTATTTTTGGCATATTATTTGCTCTTAATGAATTTCATATAATTACGTATAATATATTATAAAGATTAAAAACAGGAGAAATTGATGAATTTAAGGAAGAAAGCGATTGCAAGTATAGCGTCAAAAGGAGCTAAACCTCCAGCAAGCCGACGTGCGGAGAGTATCTCAGATATCTATGGTCAGGATGTATTTAACATCAAAACGATGAAAGATTACCTACCGAAACCTACATACAAAGCACTGCTCGCAACAATTCAAAATGGAACGACTCTTGATGCTGGAATTGCAGATGACGTAGCAAATGCAATGAAACGTTGGGCCCTGAGCAAAGGTGCCAGTCATTATACACATTGGTTCCAACCACTAACAGGTTCAACTGCAGAAAAACACGACTCATTTATTGAACCAGACCATGAGGGTGGTGTTGTTCTTAACTTTTCAGGCAAGACATTGATTCAAGGAGAACCAGATGCTTCAAGTTTTCCATCTGGAGGAATTCGTGCAACATTTGAAGCACGTGGCTATACGGCTTGGGATCCTACAAGTCCAGCATTTATAAAAAGAGATGACAATAGTGCTACACTTTGTATTCCTACAGCATTCTGTTCATATACAGGCGAGGCTCTTGATAAAAAAACACCGCTACTCCGCTCAATGCAAGCTGTATCAGAACAAGCAAGACGTGTACTAAAATGTTTCGGAGAAAATGTATCAGGACGTGCAATAACAACTCTCGGAGCAGAACAGGAATATTTTCTTATTGATAAAGAGATTTACCTTGCTCGCCCAGATCTGATGCAGACAGGAAGAACCCTATTCGGAAATGTTCCTCCCAAGCATCAACAGCTTGATGACCACTATTTCGGGACAATTAAACCACGCATTTTAAATTTTATGTCTGATGTGGATCAAGAACTCTGGAAACTCGGAATTCCGGCAAAAACAAGGCACAATGAAGTTGCCCCTGCTCAGTTCGAACTCGCTCCTATGTTTGAAGAGCTGAATCTAAGTGTTGATCACAATATGTTGACAATGGAAATATTAAAAACCGTTGCAGACAAACATGGATTGGCATGCCTTATGCACGAGAAACCGTTCGCTGGTATAAATGGATCTGGCAAACATAACAACTGGTCAATTGCAACATGTGATGGTAAAAACCTACTTGATCCAGGCAGTAATCCACATCAGAATGCACTCTTTCTTACATTCTTATGTGCAGTAATTAAAGCTGTTGATACACATTCTGACCTTATGAGATCAACATGTGCCAGTGCTGGAAATGATCACCGACTTGGAGCGAATGAAGCACCTCCCGCAATTATCTCAATTTTCCTTGGTGAACAGTTGGGAGATGTAATTAATCAGTTAGAAAAGGGACCTGCTAAATCCGCAAAATCTGGCGGTAAAATGGCCGTTGGAGTTGATACTCTGCCAGTACTTCCGAGAGATGCAACCGACAGAAACCGAACAAGCCCTTTTGCATTTACAGGCAATAAGTTTGAATTCAGAGCCGTTGGATCAAATCAATCATGCTCAGGAGCTAACATTGTAATTAATACAATCGTTGCTGAAGCTTTAGATGAAATTGCTACAAAACTTGAAGGTGTTAAGAAAAGTGAATTTAATAAAACTCTTCAATCCATTCTTCAAAATATAGTTAAAAAGCACAAAAAAGTTATCTTCAATGGAGACAACTATACAGAAGATTGGCTAAAAGAGGCTGAAAAACGCGGACTGCCTAACCTTATAAAAACTCCAGAAGCCCTTAAACCCATACTGACAAAGAAGGCAGAAAAGCTTTTTGAGAAGTATGCAGTACTAAGCAAAAAAGAGCTTCATTCAAGATATGAAGTTTTTCTGGAAAATTATGAGACAACAATTATGATTGAAGGAGAACTTGCCCTGGATATAGCTAAAACAATGATCCTGCCTGTGGCAATTAAACAACAGCAACTTATTTCTAAGAATATTATGAATCTGAAATCTGTTGGTGCAAAAGCAGGAATTAAAGAGCAAAAATCAACTCTCGAAGTTGTAGGTAATCTTATTGCCGAACTCTGTAATTCTGCAATTGCTCTTGAAGAATCTACAAAGGCGGAATCAACAAAAATGATACTTTCCTCAATGCAGAAACTTCGTAAAGCTGTTGATGGCCTTGAAAAAGAAGTAGATGATACACTCTGGCCATTGCCAAAATATGCAGAGATGCTCTTTATCTACTAATTTTCAGATAAAGAAATATATTGAAAACTGATAAAAGCGGACAATGTTGTCCGCTTTTTTTTGAGCAATTTACATTACAAAAAAAGTTATGCAGTGAATGCAGCGGAACTATCAAAACTTGAAGTAATCCGAATCCCATACAATTTCAAATAAAAAACGAATTTTCTTTAAAAACCTACTTGACAATCAGAGAGAGATGGGTAATTTATTTTTTTTATTATTATAAAGAATACTACTAAGCAGACTTATAGACTCTAAAAGTATGCTTTAAAAATTAAAACCGTTTATGGAGGGAAAGGAATGAAGACGAAATTTTGGGAAATCTTTATGATTTCGATTATGGTGATGCTTTGCATCATGGCAACTGCGAGGGCAGCAGGTAGTGTAATCGATTTCACTAAAAAACAAACTGCAAGTGCGACTTTTGACTGTCCTCCAAATGCTAAAATCACTGAACTGAATATTGATGTGAAAAGTTCAGTCGCAACGGTATCACCCGAAAGACCTGGAACTGGATATGGGGTGTCTGTTAAAGCAACAGTAACATTTAAAAAACCGACAATAGTAAAAGTAACTCCTACATACAAGTACAAAGACGGTAGCATCAGTGAACCCCCAGATAAAGCTAAAACATTTGTAGCTGCAAGAACAACCGCTTTTTGGTAGATGCGACAACTCCAAGTGCAACAAAAGTTAATTACTTACTTGAACCAAAGGCTTTTTCTGCACAAGCCATTTTCAATAAAAAACAAACTAAATTAGTATCAGGGAAATTCTTTTTTACCTTTGATCAAGATGAACTTAGATTAAACAAAAATACGAAGACAAATATAAAACTTACGTTAGATTATGGAGGGAGCGTAAATATAAAAACTACCGTCTCTAAAATCATATCAACAACTAGAGGAAAATTATTTGGATATGGAAAGTATGAAGGCGGTGGTATTTTTGCTTACACTCACGGTGCAACAGAATTTTATAATTACAATGTTGTTTATTCAATCAAAAACATTGGAAAAACATTGTTCTTAGGTGCATCTTCGGCTTGGTTGAAATTTCATCGCCACCATTCAGGGGATATCGTTATTTGGGTTGAAAATCACAAATATTCTTTTGAAGAAAATGAAAAACAAATGAAATATGCAAGTTCCCATGATCCATCAACTCCACAGAGAAAATTGTCTTATAATAAGTGGATTGACAAAAAAACAGTGGATGGAATTGCTCACTGTACTTCAATCTATAATAAAACTCAAAACGTTCATGAAGTTCTTATAGGGTCTTTGAAAATAGTAAATAGATTCTTAAAGAGGATAAGTAACTATGAAAAATAAATATATCAATAGTATGATTATGCTAATTATGATTTCTGGCATTCATTTAAAAGCAGCAAATATCATCATGGAATTCAATGACAAGGATTTGAAGATTATCCTTCAGAATAATTCTTATAAAACTACTATTATGAAATGTGCCAGAACCTTGAAAAATGAAATATTACAGGCAGAGCTGTTAAAAAATAATATCACAATTAAAGATAAAGAGATCAAGAGTATAATGGAGTTTTATTTCAAAGATCTTGGCTTTAATTCTGAAATTGCAGCGCAACTGATACAATCAATAGATTTACGCCTAAAAGCTCTGAAAAAAGTTTACATTGATAATGATAATTCAGATTTGATTTATAATGAAATACTAAAAGGAAAAGTTTCCGAAACAGAGTGGAAGTCATTACTAAAAAAATATAATTCTAAACATAAAATAGCAGAATATGAAATGCTTGCCCCTAAATCAAAGGAGGATATGCTGAGCAAAACGTTTAGTTCATTTAAAATGGATTTATACAAATGGGTTTTGCTTAATAAATTAAAATCCAATTTCCAAATCACAGAAAAAGAAACAGAAGAAAAGAATAAGCTCCTTGAGTCTAAAAATCAAGGTACAACATCTAAAATGAATAAAGATACGATTCACTCATTACTTCTTCAAGAAAAATTTAGACAATGGTGGGAAAATTGCATTACTCAATATAAAATAAATATACCAAATAAATATAAAAAAGATGTAATGTCAAAACTTGAAGTAATTCAATCCCCATCTTTCACTTCAGAGATGAACACTTATTTATCCAAAAAGTTTTTGAATTAATAAAACGTGAGAAAAATTCACACACCATACAATGTCAAACAAAAAACGAATTTTCTTTAAAAACCAACTTGACAATCAAAAAAGGGGGGGGGTATTTTACAATTTTTCGTGTTATGAAGAATACTAAAAGGCAGAATTATAAACTCTAAAAGTATGCTTTAAAAATTAAAACCGTTTATGGAGGGTAAGGAATGAAAACGAAATTTTGGGAAATCTTTATGATTTCGATTATGGTGATGCTTTGCATCATGGCAACTGGTGCAGATGCTAGCTTAGCTGTAGCCAAGGCTCAAGGATATGTCGCAACGCCTGACACTACTTTTCATGCACTATTTACAATCGTAAAATAACAATGAATATCCTACAATCACTATTATTAATTATTTATTTATTTTATTCATTGCTTTTCAGCCTAAACTTAAATGCAGACGAATTTAATCTTGTTGGACATTATTCGATTGTTATGTCAGAAAAAAAAGACAAAGAGTCTGTTGATGTATTAACTTCCAAATATAAAATGGAGATTATACCTAAAGACACGGGGACATTGCATGTTAAGATACAAGATAAAAAAAATACTATTATAACATTTGAATTCAATAAAAGAACACATTTTTTGCATCTTGATAAAATATACATAAAAAAGGAAAAGGGCAGCGACAATTTTGAGAAGCAATATTTTCTTATTAAGGAACTTCTTTTTTCTAGTTTAATTCCAAATGAAAATGTTAAAATAATACTAAAAAAACAAAATGGTGCAGAATCTAAAACTGAACTTCTAATGGTCAAAGATTCCTTTACTTTTGCAGAAGAATATTCTATTACAGGAGATAGCAATAAATTTCTTTTTTCAGGATATGGTCGATTAGAACGTGGCATTAAGGTTGGGGAAAAGAAATCTAATCGTTTTGTAGCAAAAATAGAGAAAAAGATCCTTTATGTTAAAGAGAAAAACCTCTCGCAGTATTCATTATCTAAAGTTACGGTTACCTTTTTTAGCCCAACAACAAAGTTACACAAATATTTAAAAGGTTGCTATTCATTAATATTAACAAGGAAAGCCAAACATGAAAAATAAAATGCATACATTATTTGTAATAATTGTAGTTGCGTCAACAAGCGCATTACTTGGTGGCGAAATTGACCTCACTGGAGAATATTCTGGGAATGTAAAAACCATGATTAATTCTAATTTTCCAATGAAGATGCTCCAGAAACTTACAAAAGAACAAAAACAACAAATGATGAAGTCACAGGGAAAGCATGAGATTAATATATCAATTAAGGTAGTTGTCAAAAAGATAAAAAGTGATTCGGGCAGAAAATGGAAATTCATCTGTAAATCTACTCTTGATGGCAAAAGCAATAAGTGGGAATTTTTATTGAACGAAAAGAACGGGCAGGTTGATATTGTTCCCGCAATTAATAAACGTGATTTGAATGAAGGTTCAAAAATGATGTTGTGTGCCATTTTCGGAGCATTGATCCCCGCTGAAAAAGAATTTGAAATTTCAGATTCATTTATTCTAAAACCTGCTTCCATAAAAAAATTGCAAATGATGGCAACATTTAAGAAAATAGAAATCAAAAAATCAACGAATGATACCTTTACCCTTATTAGCTCTGAGAAAAAAAATCTCGGAAAGATGATGGGAAATGAACAGATGCAGTTTTTTCAGGATAACGCGATGGAAGGAAAATTAAAACTTGTTTCAGGGAAATTGACCCCGCAAAAAATTCAACTTGATTTTTCTAGCAAAGCACCTACGCAGACAGTTCTAAACACAATCACGATAAAAAGAGTTATTAAAACAAAAGAATGAGATGTACAAAGTTAATATTCAGGCAAAGAAGCAGAATCAAATTCCCCTTATGCTTGATCCTCCTTCTAAGCATATCTGCGGGTTTTGCAGCCCCGTTGAAATTAAAAAACGGGGGGGAACTGACATTTTCTGTGCTTCGGAGAAGTGGAAAAAACGAGTTACAGGTGATTCTTACAGATGGGCAAAAAGTTCTTTTAAAGCGCTCTCAGTTATCTGAGGAGGAAGCAGAAAGACGCTTGCCGCCACTTCATATTTACGGGAAGGCCATTCCTGTAAAAAGCCGCTTACCCAATGATTTCAATCTGAACGAATTCAAAGAAAAACTTGTCCCTATGGTTGATTTATTGAAGCGTGATGAGTATAAAAATATCGGTAGCGAACTTACAAAACTCGCTGGCAGCAATAAGCTCTGGAAAGTCGATCCGTATTATGTTGCAAGCAAAATCCCGATAATGGAATATTTTTATTTTGTTCCTGATAAAAAGAATATAAAAAAAGATAAAAAGGTGCCGCTTGTTGTTTTTCTTCATGGAAAAGGGGATGAATACAAACTGGCCAAACATCCGCAAATTTTCACCTTTATTGATCCTAAAAATCAAAAAAAATATCCCTGTTTTTTTCTTGCTCCACAGCTTAATGGCAAAGTTTTAAACGGTAGTAGCTGGTGCAATATGAATGAAGGTTGCGTAAGTATGAATCTACTGCCGGTTATAGGTATTATAAAAAAAATGCTTAGAGAATTTCCAGGAATAGATGAGAAACGTATTTACGTAACCGGGCTCTCTTCTGGTGGTTTTGCTGCCTGGGAATCTCTTCTCAAGTTTCCTGATTTTTTTGCCGCGGCATTTCCCGTCGCATGCGGATATGACGAAATGGTGCCTATGATTACCGATAAAATAAAAAAACATTCTGTCTGGGCGTTTAACAATCCAAATGAAAAAATGAAAGCACGTAAAGGTGGAGCAAAGATGTTGGTTAAATTTGCTAATTGTGGAGGGGAAGCGAAATATACTGAATATATAAAATATCGAACGGATGCAAAAGGAAACCGTAAAAAAGTAAAAGGAAACCGCCATGCTGCCTGGCTCTGGGCTTATGCCGAACCTGATTTAATCCCATGGCTCTTCAGTATTAAAAACAGCACAAAGGCTTCTAAAAATCATGAAGAGGAAAAACAATATTAACCAATAATGGACACGAATAAAGGAAGATTTCTGTCCAATAAAGGTACGAGAGAATGCGAAAAGCAGAAAAATAGAAAGATGTTGAAAACATTTATTGGTTCATCTGTTGCTGGAATACCGCAACAGCGGGATAAATAAACGGGTGCCTTATTTTAATAGAACTCGAATTGGAAATTTGCTTTTAGAGAATCGAAAAAAACTTTTAATTCTGATCATCATTGCTTGTGAAATACACATCCGCTTTCTCTATCACTCAGGTCCCTTATTGATTGATTAGTTAGATTACTGGTTTACTTATCAGTATCCCTTCATGATACTCCATGGCGTGTTATTTCGCAATCGTTACCTTGCTCGAAAACATGGTAAAAATCTGTAATAAAAGAAGAAGTAAATATTTATGAAACTAAGCCTATTAAAATTCTTCAGAGTTTGTTTTGTTCTTGTGCTGCTTATCTTTATCGGGATCCACTTTTATTATGATTATCAGGGGATTATTTTCAGAACAAAGTGGGCTGTTCAAAATCATACTGACGGCAAAGTTTTTAATGACAGACTTTATAAACAACGACTGGATATAACATCATTACTGGACGATCGGATAGAAGGAAGTAGAGGGTTATTTGTAAAATTCACAAAAACTCCAACCCCCTCGTCTGTTATTGATATTGCAACTTTCGGAATGATTAATTATCGTTACTACCCGCTACCTGTTCATTCTATATACGACACAGATCTTAAAAAGTGTGATTATCTTCTTATTGAAACTTTATTAAATGCCAAATATTTTTTGCAACAGCAAGGAGAAGCAGATAACTTTATCAAAAATGAAACAAAAGAGGAATATACACTATTTACACGTAAAAATGTGAAATCTGACGGTAAAGTTTCATCTACTCCAAATAAAAAAAGTTTATCCTACGTTATGTTTGGACTGTTTTTAATTATATGTGCTCTTCTTTTGCCTCTGTTTCCAGGAGCAGGGACTCTTAAAGTCCTATTGCCGAATTTAAAAATCAATAGTTTTATATATTTCACAGCATCTCTTCTTGCTGGGCATTTTCTCTTGTCATTTATAACTTTTTTTCTGCTAATAATCGGATTTAAAATGAACCCCGTGCTTTTTATCTCAGTCTATCTTATTTTATCGTCTTTTATCTGTTTAATATTGACAATCAGAAAGAATACAGGTCCAGACCATAAGGTAACCGAGGGATTAAATTACAGTTTATTTTATAAATATTTTAATCTGTTAATCAAACGATCTATCAATAATTTTAAAAAAAATAGATTTTATATAATAATAGCCACAGGATCCTTTCTTATCTTTTTCATAATGATGATTATTGACGGCATGAGTATGGCCGTTGCCAGCTGGCCTGGCGTTGCGGTCTGGGCTTTCAAAGCAAAAATACTTTGCATAACTGGAGAGATCGGGAATCTTTATACAAATCCAGAAACAATATATATACACCCTGAATACCCGTTAGGATATCCAATAATGCTTGCATGGTGCTGGTCAGTTGCAGGAGGAATTGACGATTGGTTGATTAAACTTGTTCCCATTTTCTGGAGTGCGATATCTTATATACTGCTTCTTAAATTATTTAATTATGGCACAGAAAGAAAAAGTATGGTTTCCGTATTACTTGCATCTCTGATTGTTTCCAGTACGATTTGGTTTATGATTACATTCACGATGTATGCTGAAACGTTATTGATATGTCAGACCCTCACAGGCTTTTACTGCGTTAAATGTTTTCTGGATGCTGTTGATTCAGAGAAAAAACAATCTTTTCTAATATTATCCATGTTTATGTTCAGCATGAGTTGCTGGTGGAAAACAGAAGGTCTGATTTATTCCTTAACAATGGCATTCGCACTTTTTTTGATATCCTGGAAAGAGATTAAAATTGCGATTTCATCAGACAAATATAGATTTATTTTCTTTACAACAGTTGCAGGAGTTCTAGGATTACTTCCGTTATTTATGTCTAAATTCATTTTCAGAACTGCGTCAATAGACTTTTCAATAACGGGAATGCCTGCTTTCTTTTCCGAGGCATGGGTGAAAAAATCAGGAAAAATACTACAGGTATTCACTGAAACAACATTCTATAATATTAGAGGACTTGGAATTATTGTCTCTATCTTGGCCGTTTATATAGTTTTGCTTGTCATTTATAGGAAGCGCTCTATAAGGAAGCCGAAAAGTTTGTATATTGGAGTGATGGTCGGAGTTTTAAGTGCTTTTTTGCTATTGTTTGCATTCATGTTTTCAGTTATGCCGTTATGGTGGCATGTAAGAGCAATGGAACGAGTATTGATTATTCCAGAAGTAATTATCCTTATTTCAATATTCCCATGGATTCGCAGAGAATTCTTATGCAGAAAGAAAATAAAAGCATAGCATAGCCCATAAAATACACAAAAGAATACGAATAAGCTTTTTATCTTGTGCGTATTACCTTTATTAACCGGATTAAATCTATGACTCTAAACACAAATATAACAGTTGTTTTTTTGGATTTGGGCATAAAAAGCCAGGCTTCTTGAGAGTAATTCTTCAAGAAGTTTTTCAAAGAAAATAAAGCGAGATAAATGCTCAACCTACACAAAGACTCACGGATATTTTCACTCTCCAGGCAAATTATCAAGTTGTAAAAATTGGTTTGACATCAAACTTGCAACGGTTAAGATTTGTGCCTCCAATTGTGTCGAACATCATGCTATTTAGCAACATAGAACAGCAATAAACAGCAGTTAGTTCTTATTTGTAAACTGGTGAGCAATGAAACCTTTTTTATCTTATCACATCAAAAGATGTATCCATAGAAAAAAATATAGGTTGAGGGAAAAGATGATTTTTATTGGACTTTTTTGAAGAAAATCAAAGAAAAGAACGAAGAATTAGGAAATCAGAAGAAAATACAGCAAGATAAGTGGCAATTTTTCAACTGCTAAAATCAGAACGTTTCAACTTAACGCTGACAGCCTGAAGGACAACAACTAATATTTACCAATCAATGATCTACAATAACACGTTAACTCGCAAAAAATACGGGCTAAATATGCGAATATCGCAGAAAATTTATTACAACAATCACTAAAACTCTTCAATCTGTGATCAAAAAACACATTTGGCAGCTGAATGGGGACACAAATAAACGACCTCTATACAAACATAGCCCCAAGCAACGAGAAATAAAACCCACCTTGGTGGGATTTGAGAAAAAAGGCAAAAAAAAAGCGAACTTAAATGAATAAGTTCGCTTTTAGAATAAAAACCCGGCACCGTGCTACTCTCCCACACTCTAAAATGTAGTACCATCGCCGCAGAAGTCCTTAACGTCCGTGTTCGAGAAGGGAACGGGTGTGACAACTTCGCTATACGCACCGGGTAAAACCGATTAAGTCCTGAAAATCAGGGCTTATAATATTAAAAAAGAAGATTAGGGCTAACAGAATACACAATGTACGGTATTCTCGCCTTCCTTTCAGATTTGCGAAATTCGCAAATTTGAAAAAAAAGGTAGTTAAGTCGCACGGCTTATTAGTACTGGTAACCTGAATACATTACTGTACTTACAGCTCCAGCCTATCAAGGTTGTAGTCTTCAACCAGCCTTTAGAGACCTTAACGGTCTGGGAAATCTCGTCTTCAGGGGG
>JAUUYH010000067.1 GCA_030590505.1 Kiritimatiellota bacterium | reverse complement strand
TAGCGTAAAAAAACAAGCATAAAAACATGCCCATCCAGAGCCTGTAAGACTTCTCAAAGGACTTTTCTTATTCCTCATCTCTTGCCCCATGTCAGACAGGAATGTCTAACGTACTTCAGAAGCCTTTCAGGCATGATTACTATCATCTCTAACGTACTTGACCGTCTATTCTTGATCTCTTTTTTTAGTGTTACCCAATAATTTAGGTGAAGATTCAATTTTATCAATTATTGTGTTCTTACTCTTGGGTCTGCCAATGCGTAAATAATATCAGAAACCATATTCATTATCACAAAAAGTATAGCTGTAAGGATCACTAATGCTTTTACCATCTGTAGGTCGGAGTTCCTAAGAGCATTGATTCCTGCATAGCCAAGGCCAGGAATACCAAAGAAACTTTCGAGTAGAAGACTGCCAGTAAAAAGAAATGGGAGAAGAGTTGTTGCCCGTGTTATTAGAGGAACAGCCGCATTTCTCAGCAGGTGATGCATATATAACTTAACTTTGCTACATCCTTTTGCCTCAGCAGTACGTAGATACTCTTTTTTAAGTTCATTAACAAAAATTGTTCTATAAAATCTAACCCCGCCACCAAGGCCGCTAACTATACCGATAAAAACAGGCAGAATAAGGTATTTTATTGACCCATAACCCCATACCGGAACAAAATTAAAGTAGTAGCCCATGTACCATTGTCCAAGTATCAGCATTACGACATAGCTCACACTCATACCTGCAATAGAGAAAAACATAATTGTACGATCCTGCCATTTACCTCTATATGCCGTCGAAATAAGTGCAAGAATAATCCCCAAAAGAAGTTCCCCAACAAAGATAGGTAGCATAAGGGCAAGAGATGGGGGAATTCCTCTCATTAGCACTTCCCTGACAGGTTCACGTGTAATAAGTGTACGCCCAAAATTAAAGATTGAGAAATATGGGAATGTATCCTTAACCCATAAAATCTCCATAAATGCTGCACTCATCTGTGAATCCCAGGGGTACTTCTGATATCTGGAAAAAGTAACTTGCTTAATCTCAAGATTACTCAATTTATTCAAAGGAGCAAGTGTAATTAGTTCGGGCATTACGATTGAAGCATCGAATTCCAGATCAATCGTTTTCCAACTATCGGAATTAAAAGAGGTTCCATTACATACCATGTCACCACGATAGGTTATATCACACTTAATACGAATATTTTCATCTTCAAAATTGCGATTAAAAATTAACTCTCCATCTGCAAGTTGCAAAGCATCTGCGTCAAATGCATGATTACCTGAAACTTTTACTCCATTAGGAATACGCTCCTCTGCGAATGTCGCAGATGAAAAAATTTCTGTCTTCTTCCAGTGGCCCCAAAAGAGAGGTTTGTCAGACCCAAGACTCTCCCTAAGGTCTTCAACTTCTTTCGGTGATGGTTTTTTGCCAAGCACGGTTCTTGCCGGATCTCCCGCCGCCAGACGGAACAGAACAAATGTCAGCATCAGAACACCGATGATGACTAAGATGGAATAAAGAACTCGTTTTATGATAAATTTCAACACAAATTAAAACCCCAAAAGATTTGTTTCACTCTCTTGCTCAAGCTTTTTCCTTGCTTCATTCTTGGCTTTCTTGAGTGCACGTTTTTTGTCATACTTAACCTTACCACGCTCCAAAAATGCACGATAAGTGGCATAATCCCACCACTTATCACGACAATGAGCAAAAGTATATTTCTTATAATATTCTAATGCCACCCTCTCACTAACCTCTTTTCTATATGTACGTCTTTTTAGATAATATAATTTTTTTCGAGATTTTATATAATTATCAATAGCACTGAGTCTATGTTTTTCAAAAAGGTGTATCAACATAGACGGAGAAAAGTCAACTGCATAAATCTTAACAGATGCAATGTTCACGTAGCTACCGTTTTTCTCTTTCAGCTCACCATCATGCTTATAACCCTGTGCATCAACTGCTTTAACCTCATCTCCAATCTTCCAGAGTTTATATTTCACCTCGGCCTCTTTTCTGATTTTTTCAGTATCAAATGGTGCCATTTCTGTTGCCTTGATCTTTTTATATATCATCAAATCGACCTGTGCCGTTGTTACAGTTTTATCGATTTGCGACAAGGGAGGAAGGTCAAATGATCGTGCAAATACGTCAAGATTAACAATTTTTTGATACTCTGCCATAAATTCCTTATCACCATTCATTTTTCCATATTTTTCGCCCATAAAGATATGTTTAAATTTCTCAGGACTCTCTTTAGGTGCCATAATTTCAAAAGTTGCAACCTTTTGAAAAATGATAATAAAATCAGATCCTCCGAAAAGGAAGTATCCGAGCATATCCCCCTTTTTGTGACTAGATCCGACCGTTACCTTTTTCTCAAAATTAACCGAAGATACCTGCGCCATCCCCATAGGAATAAGTGCAATCATTCCGTATTTTTTTGTTTCAATGATAACATAACCGCGTGTTTGTGAAAATTGCCATCCTGTGGAATCGATAGGGATATATCGCTTCATTTTTTCATCCCACTGAACCTCAAGAGAAACATCCTGAGGTATGATTTTCATCTCGCGGACAATCCCTGAAACAGGAAAATGAAAACGATGATAATCATTTACATTAAGAAATGTATGCGTAAGCACACCGTTCGCAAATACATCTTTATATTTACTATCTTCAGCAAGTAGATCTTTGACACTGTAGTAAGTTGCAAGTTTTACCTTTAATCCTTTTTTTATCTGAATTTTTGAATCTACATTGATATTCCAAGTTCCCTGTGGAACAGAGTCAGCCGGCGATGTAACGATTGAACTATTTGTAGGTGATGCAATAGGGCGAACGGACGGAGATCTGAGATATCTGGAGAAAAATCGATTGAATGTATTCCATTTTTGCGGTGATTCATACCAGTTGTTGTTAAGACCAAAACGCGGATCGGCAAGAAATTGTGTATATGTCTCTTCACTCCATGACTGCTCTGTATTGAGAAATATCCCCCAGGTTTTAGCAAAATTACGCAACCATTCAGAAAAAGGTGGATAGTACTGCAAAGAATTTTTATAGAGCCCCTTGTCTGCAAGTTCGGGAATCGGTTGATCAACAAGAAAATAGAAATAGCAGATACTCTGCAGAATCTGATCACGAGTCAGATTTTTTGGGTCTTGTAATATCTGTTGCGGTATCAGCTCAGAAGCTGCGTCAATATATGTGTAGTAATCAGAAAGAGTTTTAACTGGATTCGTAAGTTTATCCTTATTTATAGTAACCGCTGATGCGATAGATAACTCCAGCATTTTTCTGATTTTAGGGTCCGATTTTAATAATTTTTTTAACTCTATTGTAATGGGTTTATTTTTTATTTCTGCTGCTGCAAGGGGCAAATGTACAGTTAGCCCTCCCAATAGAATTGCAATAAACATAATCTTTGAAATCATTAATATTTTATTCATATCATCTCCATTTTTAAAATTTCCACAAATAGTCTTATAATTTTTCAACTCAACAATGCACTTTCAGTCATTCCCAGTTCATCAAAAAGGGCAATTCGGTTTTTAGCCTCCTTTTCATCAAGTTTCTCTATAGCAAAACCTGCATGAATAATCACATAATCTCCAACCGACGGATTCTCAATCAGCGAGACATTCGCATCTGTTGATGTACCTTCCACTTCAACCCGGGCTGAGACCCCATCAGTATCAACTATTCTCATAGGTATCGCTAAGCACATTATATATATTCTCCAGTTTTCTACAAATTTTACTCAGTTGGGCTAAGACCAAACTCTTTCAGCAATTTTGTTGCCTTACCATCTCCACTTTCTGCTGCCTTTTTTAACCACTTCATCCCTTTATCATAATCCTTTACAGTTCCCTCTCCTCGTATATAACAAAATGCCAGCTCTCGCTCAGCCTTTGAATCACCCTGTTCGGCGGCACGTTGAAACCAGAAAAAAGCTGTCTTTGACTCTTTTAAAACACCACGCCCCTGCATATAGAAACATCCCAAATTATACTGTGCATGCGGCTCGTTCAACTTTGCTGCCTGCGAAAAAAAGACAACAGCTTTTTTTACATTTTTATCCTCTCCAATGCCTTCAAGTGCATATAAGCCCAAAGTAAATATTGCAGTAGGATTATTCTGCCTAGCTGCTTTAAGGTACCACTGCTTAGCTTTAGTAATATTTTGCTCTACAAATGTCCCATTCGCATAATATTCGCCCATTTTTGTTTGAGCCATTGGCAGTCCGCCTAGTGCGGCTCTTCTGAAATAACTAAATGCCCTCTCGGGATCAGCAACAACACCGTCGCCACGCTCATAGCAGTAACCAAGTTTTGCCAATGCTTCAATACTGCCATGTTCTGTCGATTTTTCAAGCCAATTAATTCGCTCTTTGTCACTTTTCTCACACCCCCATCCATTCTGATAGCAATCAGCCAATAGCTTCATTGCCGCCATATCTTTATAGTAAACAGCTTTTTTTAAAAGAGCAAATGCCACAGAATAGTTCTCATCTCCACCTTTGCTTATGTAAAGTTCAGCTAATTCTCGAAATGAGGGAGGAAAATTAGCGGTGCTAAGTTTTTTTAGTTTACGTTCTGCAATTATCAGATTCGGTGCAAGATATTCAACCGTTCCTAAATCATTATAAATCCCTCTCCTAAAGCAAACTGCCACATTAAATTCAGCCTGGGTAATCCCAGCATCTGCAGCTTTTTTGTAGTAAGAAAATGCCCTCAACTTGTCTCGCTTGACACCAAACCCATTCTCATAACAGAGAGCTATATTAAAAAGTGCAGCCTTGCTACCGCCTTCAAGAGCTTTGGTGTACCACTTAAAAGCCAAATCATAATCTTTAATACCATGTTTCCCGAAATAATATGAATTTCCAAGTGCAACCTGCGCACTTCGCACACCTTGATCTGCCTGGGTTGTAAGTGCATCAATAGAGGGGATATCTCCTCCTCTTAGCAGAAAAGATGTAAATAGTGATATGAAAAAGAGAATTAATAACATAAATACATTGTTTTTTTTAGCGTCATTAGTTAAATAGAAGATGCTTTAATGCAGAATCTCCACATTCTTCAAATAGACAATGATAGGATTACCCGCACGACCTTTATAATTGTAAACTTCTCCGGAGAAAGTGATATCTTCGCCCTTTTTAAGCGCTGCCGCCTGATCAGGGTTATAGGAAATAAGAATGATATTAATCCCATTATGTGATGGTTTTTTATTATTCAGTACAGAAATCTCAGCCTTACTTCGACCTCCTTTTACATCCACAACCTGCCCTGTCCATTTCACATTATGTCCTTTTGCCTTTTCCCAAAAGTATGAGACATGCATAGATGTATTTTTATCAAGAGAGAGGTGATCCGTAAAATCAACAAAATTTAGTGTATCAATATTATATCCACTCTTGACAGCCTCAACCCGAGTAGGAACTGGCTGTGACGTCACAGCCAGTACAGGAGCCAGAGGAGGAGGCGGTGGGGGAGGAAATACTGATGTAAAGAGCCAAATTGCCCCGCCAACTAACAGAGCAAGAAATAGAAATGGAATTCCGAAAATAATCAATAATATAAATAAAATATTTTTCTTTTTCATTGCGCGTTTTCCTTGTGCTTTTTCCTATGTTATTTATTTACACTGCCTAAAGACTCAATAATGTTGCATTTATACCGTAAGCGGTAGAGATCTTGTATTTCTTTTATTGGCTACTCAACCTTAATCGAAATGCTAAGATTTCACCCGCGTAAAGTATAGCATTTTGTTGAGCAATTCCTAATTTAGAATATACAGCTTTACTAATACCCACTCCGTAATTTTCAAAACTACTCCTAGCGGCCCATATAAAATTGTACGATCTTTTGTGTTTTTAAATCCATCTTTGTCATCATCACTCTCTTCAGTAACGGCAGAGACCATTTCACCTGAGTTAAGTGCATCAAGCTCTTTCTGCACCTCACTCAAGGTCCGTTTAATCTTGAGAGTATCATCAACTGACTCAGATTTATCCAGCTTCTTTATCAGGCTGGCCTTCTCTGCTTCAGCACTTTCGATGCGCTCTTCAATGCTTTTTGACGAAACATCAGCACCCTGCTCTGTGTCAGTCGTGGCACATCCACCTCCTAGCAAAGTAACAGCCAACGCTGAAAAACAACATAATAATATAAAAAACTTTTTCATATTCATAACCTCGTTCTTTTATTTTTCACATAAAGAGTAAATATTCATTTGTAATATACAATCTCTTTACTATTGTTTAGTGTATAACTTATACCAGTTAATCGAATAGTCCAGAAAATAGTGAAAAATTAATGACTCAAATATCAAAAAAATTATCTAAAGAGCTAAACAGCGAACAGATTGAAGCTGTATCAACGATAGAAGGCCCTCTTCTTGTACTAGCAGGAGCTGGTACTGGAAAAACACGCGTGATCACCTATCGCATTGCTCACATGATCGATTCAGGAATTCTTCCTGAAAATATTGCCGGCATGACATTTACCAATAAGGCGGCAAAAGAGATGCGTGAACGTCTATCAGCAGTTATATCTCAAAGTGCAGCTAAAAAGGTTTACCTCGGAACGTTTCACTCATTCTGTGCCCGGTTGCTTAGGAAAGAGATCGCCCCACTTGGCTATACATCAAACTTTACAATTGCAGATGAGACCGATCAAAATGGGATTCTCAAACAGGTTCTTGCGGAAATTGGCGTACAGAAAGAGCTTGTCAACACCTCAACTTGCCTTTCGATCATTGGCAAGGTAAAAAGTGAACTTATTCACCCAGCAGATCTGCACATCGGAGATACCATAATTTCAGAACTCTTTCCTCGAATATACAAACGTTACCAACAAGTTCTGAAAAATCAGAATATGCTTGACTTTGATGATCTTCTCTTCCTTACTGTTAAACTTTTTGAACAGGAGAAGGATATTCTCGAAACCTACAGTGAGAAATACCAATACCTACTGGTGGACGAATATCAAGATACAAATTTTCTTCAATTCCGGCTGCTTGAACTTCTAATGGGGAAAAAACACAATATATGCGTTGTTGGGGACGATGACCAGAGCATCTACGGCTGGCGTGGGGCAAAAATTGAAAACATACTCAATTTCCCGAACAAATTCAAGAATGCAAAGTCAATCAAACTGGAACAGAATTATAGATCAACCAATATTATTCTGAAAGTATCAAATCATCTGATATCCCGAAATAAGACACGGCACGAAAAAGAGTTATGGTCAAGTGAAGGTGAAGGCAATAACGTTAAAGTTATAAATAACGACTCCGGGATCCAGGAATCTCAATATATTGCAGATGCAATTGGAGAACTACACGATGGGACAGACCACCTGCCATACAAAGATATTGCAATACTCTATCGCTCAAATTATCTATCACGACAGATTGAAGATGCTTTGCGAAATGCGCGAATTCCCTATCGTCTCGTCGGAGGCAAATCCTTCTATGAACGAAAAGAGGTGCGGGATGCAGTTGCATACCTTCGACTGCTTGTAAATAACAGAGATGATCAGAGTCTTCTTAGAATAATTGGTGCTCCACCACGGGGGATAGGTGATAAAGCGATTTCCCGATTGAAGGAGCTACAATCAAAAACCTATTTCCCACTTACTGAACTGCTAAAAAGTGATACTTTCATATCGCAACTATCGTCAAAAGCAACCTCTGGTGCAACTGCACTTTCATCATGTATGGGTAAATGGTATCATATATTTAAAGAGAATGGAGGTCTTGCAGTTAAAGCACAAACCTATCTAAAAGAGATAGGATACCTTGACGGTCTTCTTAAAATGTATAAAAACCGCGATGAAGCAGAGAAAAGACGTGATAATGTACTGGAGCTTATAAATGCAATTAGTCAGTATGAGGTTCGAGAAGGTTCTGAGGCTTCACTATTAGGTTTTATAGAAAAATACAGCTTAGCTGATGACAATGATAAGGTTGATGAAGAAGATGATAACTCCGTAACGTTAATGACTATACACGCAGCAAAAGGGCTGGAATTCCCAGCTATTTTTGTTATTGCGATGGAAGATAAAATTTTCCCTAATGAACGAGCTCTAAATGAAGGTGCCCTAGAAGAAGAACGGCGTCTCTTCTACGTTGCAATCACACGAGCAAAACACACATTAACAATGACTCACTCCAGAGAACGAATGCGTTTTGGCAAAATAACACGTCAAAGAATATCTCCATTTATAGCTGAACTGCCTACAGATTACGTTAATAAAATGCACTCAAAGGAGGCATTTAAGAAGGTAAGCGTAGCGGCCCTCCAGAAGGCGTTAGAAAACTTTACATTCTAAATAAGATATAACATGTATTTAATTAGCAAATATAAAGAAAAAATTGCAATAATTCTCTTATGCTGTACCATTGCTATCGCAGTTATTGAACAACTGAATGTTGATTCTCCTGCAAACTTTGTTCTCTGTACATTGTCTAAAAAAAATATTGAAAAACTGGAACTCCTAAGTAGAATTGATTCCATACCTAAAACTCTAAAACCACACACCAATCTCTGTTTTTTATGTAAAAGCTTCGACAATTGGAATAAACAGACAAATACAATACCAGCATTAATTTTTCAACGATCGGCTTATAACATATATCCTTTTTTATTGTATGGTAATGCAGGAAACTTCACACCATTTGATAATCATCAGGAAAAGATAAATTTTCATAATACGGAGTGGCTTAAGGCAAAGGATATTTCACATACGGTAACATTCACAAAACTTCCAGATAAAAATGTTGCAACTAATATTATCAAACATCGGCAAGTAAAAAAACAAAAGGAGCGATTAAATCCCGGAATCATAATGATATATTGGGGCATATCAATCACTTTTTTATTAACCACAGGATTTGGGTTACTAATCTCATCCTTCATTTTAAAACGTACAACACCTCTCGAACTGATATCTATTTCAATTCTATTTGGCATGGGCTGTTCAGCAATAATTATTCAATATTTATCTATGTTAGGATTGCGACCATCAATAACAACACTTGGGATCTTAGGAACTGCAGGTTTAATTGGTGGATTTTTAAGGAGAAAACAACTACTGCAGAGTTTATCAGGATCACACAAATTCAACACTAAAGAAAAAAAACGATGGATAAAGTTTATACAAATCTTCACATATTGCATACTCCTATGTGCTCTTATCATTGTATTTTTTAATGCGTGCATTCTCCCGCTTTACGCTTGGGATGGATTTATGATATGGCTGTTAAAATCTAAGGTATTAATGCATGAAAGTCTCGCCGAAACCTCCTTTTTCTCTAATCGTAGTTATGGATTTGCACATCTTAAATATCCATTGCTTGTACCGTTCATATATACATCCTTCTCTCTTTTTATCGGAGAATTTAATATTAATTGTGCTAGAAGTCCTGAGATATTCTTCTTTATTGCAGGCAATCTCTTATTTTACTATATATTAAAAAAAGAGAGTAAATCTTCAATTTTTAGCCTAACTCTTCTTGCTTCAATCTTTTTATCACCTGTACTGCTAATTAATTGCGGAGTTGGCGTCGCTGACACAATTCTATCGATCTTCTACTGTGCATCAATATATTATCAATATCTATATTTAAAAAATAACCAGCGACAAGATATGTTTATTGCAATCATTTTTACGATTCTATGTGGACTTACAAAAAATGAAGGAATTGCTTTATCGGGAATATCCATTGTCCTGTTCACTCTCTTCGCTGTCAGCCTTAAACCGAATAAGAAAAATATAATAAACTCTTTAATCTTTATTATATCTATTCTTATTTTTATGCTACCACACTTTATATGGAGTCATCAACTGCCGGCAACTGATGAAAATTATCCTCAACACTTACTCTCAATTTTTACTATTGAAAAGTTCTCTTTAATACCAGGAATATTATGGGAATTTATCTCACAGATGCTTTCACTTAAATTTGTATCTGCAATAATTGCTTTAATTTTCGCTCTTGTAACTGTACACAAATCTTTTTTCAAATCAAAACTATCCTGGATACTATTCTCTTATTTTATAACACATTTTTGTCTATATATTTTCGTATTTGCGATAACACCATGGAGTCTTAATTTCTTATACAACACAGCTTTAAATAGAGTTATTTTACACTTAATACCCGTATTGCTAATACTCGCAGCAACCGCCTACGGGTACTCATCTCCCTTGAATACACCTTCTAAAAAAAAGAGCTAAAGAGACGTAATAAACCTGCTTTTCACTGTAAATGAGTTGATTTATTCAAGATCATGATGTAAAGTTATTTTTTGGATTATTTATCAATAAAAATTGATCGACTCTTCATATACTTTACGCGGGTAAAATCTTAGCATTTCGATTAAGGTTGAGTAGTCAATAAAAGAAATACAAGATCTCTACCGCTTGCGGTATAATATGAATAAAATATAGGATATAATATGAAATTAGGTATCACAGGCGGACGTGGAATGTTGGGAACTGATATAAAATTGCTTGCAGAACAAGAGGGATTCGAACCCGTAATATATGATCTTCCTGAATTTGACCTGACAGACCGAGCACTCATTGATGCAATGGTTGCAGAGTGCGACATTATTATCAACTGTGCAGCCTACACTGCCGTTGACAAAGCGGAAGAGGAACCTGAGATCGCTGAGGCTGTCAACGCTACCGCTGTTGCGAATCTCGCAGAAGCTGCGAAACTAGCAGATAAATACCTGCTCCATATCAGCACCGATTTTGTATTCGGCGACGACTCAAATAATCCAATGGATGAAAATTTTCCTACCAATCCCCTGAGTGTATATGGAGCAACAAAACTTCATGGAGAAAAACTACTTGAAAAATCAGGCTGTAAACACGGAATAATCCGTATTGAATGGACATACGGTCGCAACGGGAATCACTTTATCAGTAAAATTGCGGAACTCGCAGAAAAGCTTGATCAGCTTAATGTTATTGATGACCAGATCGGTTCACCCACACCGACAAAATATGTTGCGAAAGCCGCAATATGTTTTATAAAAAACAGAACTGAAGGATTGTACCATTTTTCATCAAAAGGATATGCGAGTCGCTATGAAGTCGCTAAATTTATCCTAAATGAACTTAACATTAACACCCCAATATCTCCATGCTCAAGCAGCGAATTTGTAACTCCCGCACAACGTCCTAAAAACTCAAGGTTTGACTGCTCAGAAATTGATAAAGTTTTAGATTTTAAGAGACCAGAATGGCAAAATGCACTAAAAAGTTTTCTAACAACAATAAACGGAGCGTAGCGCTTCAGCGACTTAATGGCGGTAATTTTTAGTAAAAAAGCCTTATTTTTGACATCTTAAATTTGGAAGAAAGGTGTTTCATCGATCATAGATGAGATCATGTTGCGAAAATCGCAGTTTTTTATCTGTTTTTCATGCATCCAAGGCAAGAGTAAATCTCCGTTACACGGTTCAATTTTTATGATTGATTAAGGATGATCTTTAAGCTGCTGCTTTTATCTCAATAATCGGCGGATGTTTTCTACCGTGATAATATGAGAGATTAATCTGCATCGGTGGTAGATCGCAATTATAAATTTGGGGGCACGCAGTTTATCCACTCTGCGAGATTCGCATAGGAGTATGGTTTTTAGATAAAAGGAGGAATTATATCCAGCAAACCCAATATAAAGTTTTATCCAACAGGCAAGGGCGACTAATCATGGTTGATAAATTCACGGAGCTATAGTATATTTAATTATTATAAAAATAAGGAAAACATAATGAAAGATAAATATATTGACTTTTTTACCGATTTCGGTTTTAAAAGGTTGTTTGGCAGTGAACCTACAAAACAGTGCCTGATGGGATTTTTAAATGCCTAACTTCAACAAAACTATTGATCAATTGGAAACCGATTTTGATAAATGGATGTTTACGATTAAAAACTTATCCCGACTTGATAATAAACCTGCAACACTGAGAAATGCTGTTTTTGAAGCATTCTTTGAAGCTGCTGAAATATCTGCTCTTTCAGATATCGATCGTGAAACTTACAATACCAG
>JAUUYH010000094.1 GCA_030590505.1 Kiritimatiellota bacterium | reverse complement strand
TTCGCAGATTTTTCAGTTCTTTTATAAGAGCGGAATATAAACTATAAGATCAGCCTCAGATAGCTTGAGGCTGGTCTTTTTTTTTAGGAATTATACAGCGAACTTAAATGAATCGTCACACAATTTCTATTCCTGAGTCGGGAAAGTATAATTTTATATAGGTTTGCTATTTGTACTTTTTAAGAATGTGTGGTAGATTAATCAAGTGTAGTAATGATGGTAATGGATGCGGTATTCTAAATAATATGTAGATACTTTTTATACAAAATTGGTATAAAAGTTAATCAGGTCAATTTTATGAGTGACAAATATCAAATAACAGATGAGAGCGGCTTAAAGCAAAATGACAAAGGTGTCTTTAGTGTTGTCTCTGATCAGATTAAGAAGATATCTTTCTCTAAAAAAGGTAAAGAGAATATTATTGCTCATGTTACAATGATGAATATTCCTCCTCTTGCCGCTAAACGTGATGCCTCTTATGAAATCGCTATGGGGATTTTGCATGATAAGATAGAATCCACATCTTCGGGCGAGTTACTGCTAGCTTATACTGATGCTCTGAAACTATTAAATGTTTCGGAAAAATCTCATCGTGAGATGGTTAACGCAATATCTAGAGCTGGTAAGCGAAATCTTGCAGATGCACATGGAGTATATCTGCGACTGCTGTCAGATATGATTACAGCTGCACTCTTTGTGTTAAGTAGTAGTTCTATTATTTGTGCTGATGAGCCGACAATTATCTATTTATTGGGTAATTCAAAATCGGATGAAGCAAATGAGATGCTTGCACTCTTTTCCAGATGTGAGTTGGATTTAAGAAAATCGATATCTGACCTCTATACCAAGGCTGAAAATACAGTAGAAAAAGAGAAAGCAAAAATGAAGAAAAATTTTACAGAAGACGGCATTGAACGTTATGATATATCTTTTATGGAATTTCTCAGGAAATTCGAATAATTTTATTCTATACCGTACGATAGATATCTTGTCTTTCTTTTGCTAGCTAATTAAGTTCAAAGAAAATATTAAGATTTCATCCGTGCAAAGTAATACTACTCGCTGTCTTCCAGTTTACGTAAAATTTCAATATCCTCACGATCATATTTAAGCTTCATTGTCCGGTCTGGCTCAAATAGAATATCAGTCTTATTTTCCTGAGCAATTCGACCAGTAAATGTTCGTCCGTCTTTTAATTTTAACAATGTGTCCCGAACCCAGAACCTTACCTGTTTAGGCCTGTTTATTTGACCCTTTTTTATCATTAGTTTAAATTTTATCTGAGATGGTTGTGCTCTTTTATGAGCTAATGTTATTGTATGCACTCCACTTTTTAGACCTCGTATTTCAAATACTTTTGAGAGGTCGGTAGTTTCTCCCATTTGTGTTAGTCCTTTCTTTACTCCATCAACATAGACTGTAACGCCCGGAGGATGAACGACAAGGTCAACCCCACCCATATTTGTGTCAAGGGTAACGTTTACAGTCAAATCCTTGCCTGCGGCAACGTTTACCGTCCGTGTAGATGTATCGTACTTGTCATGGGATATGACTATCTTGTACTCACCAGGTTTTAGATTATCTAGTGTTGTCGGTGTATTGTTGTATTGTTGTCCGTTAACCGTAAGGTTGGAGCCTGTAGGTGTAGTAACTATTGTGATTGAACACGGAAGTTCCTGAAGATTTACACTTACAGTTGATGTTTCATCGTTGAGAATAGATATTTTCTCTTTATGATTAGAGTAACCTGGAGCCTCTACCCTTAAATCGTATTCACCTCGTTCAAGTTGTAGCTTTGCAGGTGTCTTTCCTCTTGGAATATTATTGATAAATATATTCGAAGCTGACGGAGTCGTGTTTACAGATATCCAACCGATATTTGACACCATTGATTCTGAGATTATCTTAGGTCGTTCATCTTCGACGTTTACTGTTATTTCACGAGAAGAGAACCCAGGTTTTGTTAGTATATATGTATGTATCCCTAGTGAAATATTCTGAAGAGCCAACGGAGTTTGCCCTATTATTCTCTCTCCTGATGAGAGAGTGACACCCGGAGGTTCTGTTTTTATAATTATCGCAGCTGTCATTGGTTGCATTTTCACTTCTAGATCTTTTCTTAGGGGCGGATTGCAGTTTATTTTTCGCCATGTTGTCTGGTAGCCAGGTTTAGTGAATTCAAATACATACATACCCTTAACTAGGTTTGTACTCCATGGGGTGGCTCCAAATTTTCTTTTATGACTGATCAGATTTATATTTACTTCCTTAGGTGTGCTTCGAATCGAAACAGGAGATTTTGGGGTAACTTTTTTCTTGGGTTTACTACAACTAGTTATGAGTAGAGGTAGGAGTGAGATCAAAACCATAGCAAGAATGAGCTTAATCTTTCCACGTTTTACTGTTTTTGTTATCTGCGTTTTTTTGTAATATTTCTCTAATATGTTATTCATTTCTATTTTCTCTTTTCTTTTATTAGATCATCTAATGTTAAAATATAACTTTTTGCTTTTTTATATGCTTCTGCATTCGAATCATTTATTTCCATAATAATTCTGCACTCTTCGCGAGCATTTTGGAGGTCTCCTAACTGTTTATATCTCTCATAGTTAAATGAGTGTTTGCTTACTGACTGTTGTAGTAAATTTTCAGCCTCCTGTTTGTATTTGTAGGCCTCATTAAATTCAGGAATATTTTGGAACCCATCAAGGTTTTCCAGTGCTAGAGAGAAGTACTTTATTGATAAGTACAGGTTGGGATTTCTTGCCTGATAGTTGTCAAACAACTGTTTTGCTTTTCTGTATGCAGAAATTCCGGCTTTTTTCGTCTCTTCCGGTGTCAGTGATATTGGCGGAATGTTGAGCACATTACGAGAGAACTCATCAAGTGCATAGATTGCCTGTACAAATGAGCGTGGGGGAGGGGAGTTTTTTACTGTAATTGAGTTCATCTCTTTACCGTATGCAATTGTTATTACCTGCATTTTATCTTCCCCTTCTTGTGGAATTCCCCTCTGAGGCTGCTTGGTACTCATGAACTTTGCTTCACTTATAGCCTCTTGCAGTGTCTGTTGTTGCTCTTCATCAATTGTTCTTGATAATTTCTGTTTATAATTTGACTGTAGATCATCCCTTGTTATTGTTACCTCTCCGTTTTGAATCACCATCAAATAACGAAAAATATTCAGATTTGGATTTGTTGTTATTATCTGTTTTTCATAACGAATAAGCAGAGGTGCACCTTTCTGTTTTTTTACTGTAATAATTTTTTTCTTCGAGTTTCGGGTTTCCTCATTTTTGACTAAAAGGAAGATGGCAATAAGAATTACAGTAACTCCTAGTACTCCGACATAAAAAAGTATGCCTCCATGCTTTTTCTTTTTCTCTGTACTCGCTTCCTGTTTTTTGTGCGGTTTTCCGAAAAAATCAGTTGCTTCACTAAATGGTGCTGGAGTTGCATCTTTATCCTCAAAAAAATCAGAAAATGATTTAGAGCTGTCACCTTCCTTGCTCTTCTCGGGGGGTGTCGGTTCATCTGGGATTGTCTCATCCATAGGAGATGGAGATTTGATGGCAATCATTGAAGGTTGTTTCTCTTCTTTTGGAATAATAATAATGTCATCATCTGTTGAGGTAGGAAGTTTTTCTGTAAATAGAATAGTCTGCTTGCCAATTAAAATGTTATCTCCAACTTTCAGTATCACGGATTCATTCGGAGTCAATTTCGTTCCGTTGAGTTTTGTTCCATTTGTGCTACCGAGATCTTTTATTTTCCATTCATTATTATCAAATTCAAATTTTGAATGGTATCGGGATTCCCCTTCTCCTTCAAGTTGAATATTGTTGTCCAATTCGCGTCCGATGCTTGCACTTGGTGGTAATAGTTCAAAACTATCACCTTTTTTGCGTCCATCTGTAAAAAATAATTTCATTCATTCACCTAATTTATTCCCATAATGTGGGTTTCTATTTTTCCGACGCATGCGTCGTGTTTCCATTTTTTATAAACTCCAATTTATCCCCAATTACCGGTGGACAGTTCATTGATATTGCTACTTCTGGTGTAGAGAGAATCTTCTGCTTTAACTCTTCCTCTCTTTCCTGAGTAACTTCTGCATTCAAATTTAGTACATCTCCTATCTTTGTCTCACTCTTTTCAATTGCCCCTTGTGGTAGTTCAATCACCGAAATTGCTTTGCCTGACCGTATAAACGGCCTCCAAGGCTTTAGGCTTTTGCGTAATTCGCAAACAACATTATCACGGTTGACAAATAAAACATCAATAGTGATACTCATTAGAAGCGTATGAATGCAATTACATCTATCAAACACCATAGCATCAAAATTTTCAAAATTTCTACCAATCATTCCACGGCCTCTCTCTGCAAATGATCTCGCCGCTTTTGGATTTTGTGCCAAAATCTTTTTTTTTGTAAGATTTATTATCATAATATATTATCTACTTGAATAGTGCTTTCATTGTCTGCATCACAAGTGGTGCACCCATTATAATCATAACTGCTGGAACGATAAAAAGAGCAATAGGGAAAATCATTTTTACAGGGGCTTCATTTGCCAGCTTTTCTGCCCGCTGAAACCGCTTCATCCTCAGTTGATCTCCCTGAATCTTTAACAGATTAGCAATACTTACCCCCAATTCATCTGACTGTATAATGGCATTCATTACAGCAGATAGGTCGGGTTGCTGTACTCTTTTTACTAGATCTTTCAGCGCCTGTACGCGTTTCTTCCCAAGTTGAATCTCATGAAATGTTCGTTCCAGTTCCTCCCCGAGTGGATCGCGTTTTCTGCGAGCTAGTATGTCGCGCAGAGATGTCAGAAAATCCTTTCCAGCTTCAACAGAGAGTGTTAATAAATCGAGCACATTAGGTAGGGCACGTTGAATTGAAATATGTCTTTTTTGAATAGTTTTTTTAAGCCAAACATCTGGATAGATATAGAGGACAAGAAGAAGGATCACACCTAGAATTGGTTTGCCGGAAACAACTACTGCAATAGCGATAATTGTGGCGAAAGTTGACAGAGCAAGTTTTAGGGCAATAAATCTCTCGGCATCGATTACATTTTCATAACCTGCCATTGTAATCTTTTCATTCAGAGGAGTGCGCGATGCCTCAAATGTGTTGTGTCGCGCAATCGCCATAAAGTTTGGAGTCAGCGGCATAAAGAGTTTTAAGATGATAGGCAGCTCTTTTATCTCTTCATTCTCCTGCTTTTCCACCTTAATATTCTCCATTGTAGAGATGAAATAGAGTATAGCGCATGTAACAGAAATTCCTGTTGCGAGTGTGGTTAATGGTATTAAAATATTATTCATAATTTATATATCTATTGTGGTTATCTTTTTGATTGAGAAAAATCCTATAATTACGAGCAGTACAACACCGACAATTAGTAGTATTCCGATTATACTATCAAAGAATACAGACATCATTTTTGGTGCAACATAATTCATTGCAAACATCAGAACAAACGGCATTATACCGACAATATATGCCTGAAGGGTTCCCTGGGCTGTCAGTGATCTTATTTTTCCCTGAATCCTTGTTCGTTCACGAATTACACCAGCAAGACGTTCAAAAATTACAGTAAGTTCACCACCGGTCTGCCTTGCAGTTATAATTGCAGTAGATACAAGTTCCAAGTCATCGCTCTGCATACGGTTTTCCATATTGTGCAGTGCCTTCTCAAGGGTCACCCCAAGTCGGAGTTCCTGAACAAGTAGTCTAAACTCGACAGAGATAGGGCGTCTGTTCTCCTGAGCAACCGTTTCGAGAGCCTGATTGATACTGAATCCTGCTTTCAGTGAACTGCTCATCCCCTGCAGAGCATCTTCAAGTTGTTCATTAAATTTTACAAGTCTCATTTTCTTTTTGTGTCGTAGGAAGAGACGCGGAGCAAAGAATGATGGAAGACCCGTAATTAAAGCGATAAAAGAGGCCTTAGGCCATGTAAACGCATCACTCCATAACACAAAAACAGATACTGCTAAAAATGCGGCTATTGCTGCAAGTGCAAGACTCAAATCAAGTATGCGTCCTGGTGGCATATTCAGTAATACATCATCAAGTTCTGTTGCCGCTTCAGAAATATATTTCTCTTTGTAGGTCTTAGATGTGTACGCAAAGAACTCCGCAATGACCATTGTCATAAGCAGAATCGATACCCCTGCTGATAAACTTGCTATTATTTCTCTAAAACCTTCACTCATAATTTTATCTTGTTTATTATTAAAATATATTTAACCCTAGCAGATAATTAATCTGCACCTACAATTCTCTTTTATAACATTCCGCCTTCTCGTTCATCACGGAAAATTGCGATATCAAGATCAATTTTTGATCGTGTTATCTCTTCCATAAATGTAGGAATATTCCCACATGCTGTATGTTTGCCAGTAATTTTGTCATCTTGCGACCATCCTTCATGGTTGAACGTGAAAATCTCCTGCATTGTTATTATGTCACCTTCCATCTTGGTTATTTCACTTATTTTTGTAACCTTACGAGTTCCATCCTTACAACGGTCAGCCTGCACTATTATTGTCACTGCTGATGCAATTTGTTCACGAATTGCTTTTAACGGTAAATCAAAACCCGCCATCATTACAAGTGTTTCAAGTCTAGCCAGTGCATCCCTAGGAGAGTTTGCATGAATTGTTGTCAGCGATCCATCATGGCCGGTATTCATTGCCTGAAGCATATCAAGAGCTTCACCACTACGACACTCCCCGACTACAATTCTGTCTGGCCTCATACGTAGTGAATTTCGCACAAGATCACGAATCGTCACTGCACCCTTACCTTCAATGTTTGGTGGTCTAGCTTCGAGTCGTACAACATGATCCTGAGTGAGTTGCAGTTCTGCCGCATCTTCAATCGTTACAATTCGCTCTGTTGCTGGTAGGAATGAGCTGATAACATTCAGAAGTGTTGTTTTTCCTGAACCAGTTCCCCCGGAAATAATAATATTTTTTCTGACTTTAACACATGCATCAAGAAACTCAGCCATCGGGGCAGTTAGTGAACCGAAATTAACCAGATCCTGGACAACAAAAGGTGTTTTAGAAAATTTTCGTATAGTAATAGTCGGACCACTTAGGGAGAGGGGAGGGATAACTGCATTTACGCGTGATCCGTCTGGAAGTCTAGCATCAACCATCGGCGAACTTTCATCAATTCGACGCCCTAAGGGGGATACAATTCTCTCAATTGCAGCCTGCACTTGATTATCATCAGCAAATGCTGTATCCGTTCGGAGCAGAATTCCATCTTTTTCAACATAAACAAAATTAGGGCCATTGACCATTATTTCAGTGATATCATTCATCTCAATCAGGTCTTCAAGGGGGCCTAGTCCGATAGCTTCGTGTATGAGCTCCTTCTCTACAATTTTTATATCAACTCCGGGTGGGAGTGGAATAGATAGTTCAGATAAAATATCATGAACGGCCTGCTTCGCTTTCTCCTGAAGATCATCTTCTGAAACTCCGGAAACGGCAAGCCTTTTAAGGTTTAATCTTGTAATTAATTCAATATGTGCACGTTTTTTAATCTCCTGAACAAGAGGTCTTGATTCAATAGGAATACCTGAAATCTTTAGAATAGGAGATCCGACTCCTTTCATCTTATGGACCTCATTTACGGCAATCTTAAGTTTCGATGTAAGCTCTTTTTGGCGTTCAGGAGTGCTCCTTGGCCTTGGTGTTGGAATATTACTTTCTGGGCTGATGCTTTTATTCGGAATTTCTGGACCGATAAGGGCGATCTCTACATCTCCAATTTTGATCACTGAACCCGCCATCGCTTCAATAGACTCTGATCCAACCCTGTTGCCGTCCAAAAATGTTCCATTGCTGCTGTCGAGATCTGCAATCTTTACTGCAGTCTCAGTAACTGTAATCTGTGCATGCTTTCCGGATACAGATGGTCTATCAATCTGAAGATGAGATGCAGGGCTGCTACCAACCCTATATATTCCTGGTACGAGATTTCCCTCATTCTCGCTTTGGTCTGGTATTTTTATCTTGATATTGTACATAATGTAATTCCGTTGAAATTAGCTTAATAAATTTGAGTTAAACACTACTTGTAGGTCCGTTTCTGTCTGGCTTTGTTATATTTATCTATGTTCTCTTCAAGGTAACGGAAGTTTACACTTTGAAGATCGTTGGTGAATCCAGTCTCATCGGCATCTCTTAGACTCAATACTAGCCGTCCTTTCTGAGTGGCAAATATAATCATTTCAGCCTCTTTTGGAGAGAGCTCTAGGGTTACTGTGTTGTATCCTCTTGACTTTTTTAGTGTCGAACTGCTGCCTAAACCCATATTCTTGCCTGTAGCAATGATTCTTACACTCTGTAGAATTGTCATTGTAATAACATCAAGGGATTTGTCTCCTTTCATCTCAGGGAAACGAAATGTGCCGATGATATCTACACGATCGTCTGGTTTTATGAGTCCAGTAACAGATGATGTTGCATCGACAGATATTGAAATCGCACGATTGCCAGAGCCAATTTGCCCTGCAAGACCGTCACTTCTTCTTCTCTCAATTTTGATGTCGTTGTACCTTAAAATTGTCCCTTTTGGTAAAGTTCTATTTGCTTTTCTCTTGAGGACTGCAAACTTATGTCTCTGCCATGGTATCTCCTGGATATTCTGATTCGCCATACGGTCAACCTCGATTTCTGAAATATCTGATTCAGTAATTGTGCCGCCCTTTTCTATTGAGGATGTAAGGATTATGGCCATCACCTTCTTTGTTCTGCTTTGATATTTTCGTTTAAGTCCTTGCATGTGTTCATAGGATAGATACGCTGAAAGTAGGCCGAATATAACTGCTAAAACGAGTAGAATTTTCTGTCTCATAACTATTCCCTAAATTATTAATAACTGTTAAATGCTTATTTATATGAATTTATAATATACTTAAAAGCTACAGGATTACCAATTGATTTCTATAAAAAATACAAATTCTGTGAATGATTTTGACTAGGCGGCTAACAAAAAGGCTTAACGCAGCAATTAATGTTTTTTTTATTTCCCTATTTTTCTCTTTTTTATGAATGTTATCTGATTTTTTAGATGACGATTCTGTGATCCTCGCAAAGAAATTTTTCAATTGACATTGTATTAAAATAAGGCACCCTTTTTGTTGATTATTTTTTTGCGTATTTAGCAAAAGATGAATCAATAATAAAGATTCTCTTGTTAGTCTTTAAACCTCTTTTACTTTCTTCCATTCTATGTCCGCTAAAGACGGGTAAATTCGATGCTTGCACGCCTCTGGCGTGTTAAATATGACTATCAACCTGTCCCTAATAAACACCAGGATGGGGGCTATGTGATTTGTAAAGCGACCCTAAAGAGATGAACAATGTTTATGATAATCCAGAATATAGTTCGGTTGTTACTGAGCTCAAACAGTTAATCTTTATAATATGTTCTCCCAACAATGCAATAATCTTCTCTTCACCCAATCCGATTTATAAAAAATCAATTATCGTCTTGAATTTTACTAACTTAAAGTGTATAGTAATCCATGGTTGATCATCGGATTGTCTCCTTGTTTTTATAGAGAAAAGTCAAAATGACT
>JAUUYH010000109.1 GCA_030590505.1 Kiritimatiellota bacterium | reverse complement strand
GTACGTTAGAGATGATAATTATCATGCCTAACGTACTTGAAGAGGAATAAAAAAGGCCCTTAAAAAAGTCTTACAGGCTCTAGGATGGCATGTTTTTATGCTTATTTTTTTACGCTATGTCAGGCAGGTTTGGGGACGCAACTCTTAATCTTAATCCAACATCCCATTCTTGTATTATTTGTTTAAAGATAATAGAAATCTACATTCTCGGCTACGAAGTAGCATTGAAAGCATGTAAGCCGTGCATAATGTTGCTTCGCTCGGCTAGCGCGGTTAAAGCTCTCATCGTTCTGACTATCAAAAAGGTTTGAAGCTGTTTAAATATAACGCAACCCACTAATGATAATAATCCGTCACTTCGTTCGGGGAGAGGCGAAGAGGCTTTTTTCTTTTTGTCTAGTTTTTAATGCTATCAGTTTGATTTTACACGAATAGAATACATATTCTTTTTAGTAATATTAATATACCGCAAGCGGTAGATATCTTGTCTTTCTTTTGCTAGCTAATTAAGCTTAAAGAAAATGTTAAGATTTTATCCGTGCAAAGTATAATAAAAAGATCACTGTTCACGGAAATATAAAGAAGGAAGGTGTTATGTCAAATATTCATGCGACAGCAGTTGTTGATCCCAAAGCGGATATTGGAGAAAATGTGGAGATTGGACCGCTATGCGTAATCGGTCCTGATGTAAAAATTGGCAAAGGTTGCAAAATTATATCTCAGTGCAGCATTATGGGGCACACGACACTTGGCGAAGATAATACCCTTTACCCTTTTGTCTCGCTTGGTGCACCTGCTCAAGATTATGAATATCAAGGACACCGCTCATACCTCAAAATTGGTGATAAAAATGTATTAAGAGAGGGGTTTACTGCAAACTGCGGAACAAAACCTGAGAGTGAAACGACTATTGGTAACGAGTGTTTTTTTATGACTAACAGCCATGTTGCTCATAACTGTATTATAGGTGACGGGGTTATTTTGGCAAACGATGCATTGGTTGCAGGCTATGGCAGCATCGGAAACAATGTTATTTTATCAGGACACACTGCTGTGCACCAGTTCTGTCGTATTGGACGTATGGCAATGATGGGCGGAGGATGTGCAATCTCAAAAGATCTGCCACCGTTTATGATGACTTATTCCAAAAATAATCTTGTTCGCGGATTAAATGTTATCGGACTTAGGAGAAGCCGTGTATCAAGAGATACTATGAAGGTTTTAAAAGATCTATATAAAATATTTTTCCGTTCTAAGTTAAGTTTAAAAAGTGCAATGGCTGAGATTAAAGAAAATCTGGAACCGATTCCAGAAGTGGTTGAATTTATAGAATTTGTAAACACCTCAAAAAGGGGTGTTCTTATGGGGTCTTTAGAAGAATAAAGGAGTTTTTTATGGCTGAAGGTACAGTAACTCAGAAAATTATTGACGAACATTATATTTCCGGCATCAAAGCTCCCAATGAGCAGATTGCGGTAAAGATTGACCAAACCCTGACGCAGGATGCTACGGGGACAATGGCATATTTAGAATTGGAGGCTATCGGTATTGATAAGGTTCAGACCGAACTCTCAATATCTTATGTTGACCATAATATGATGCAGAATGGTCCTGAAAATAGAAATGACCATCTCTATCTACAGTCAGTGGCTGCAGCAAAGGGAATACTCTTTTCTCGCCCTGGCAACGGAATCTGCCATCAGGTACACCTTGAACGTTACGGAGCTCCAGGCAAGACACTTCTTGGCTCGGATTCGCACACCCCTACAAGCGGTGGGGTCGGAATGATGGCGATTGGAGCTGGTGGTCTTGATGTTGCAATGGCAATGGCAGGCAAACCGTTTTATATGATCTACCCAAAAGTTGTCGGCATAAAGCTTACAGGACAATTTGCGTCGTGGGTTTCAGCAAAAGATCTTATCCTGCGAGTGCTTGAGATTATGACAACAAAAGGTAATGTTGGGGTAATTGTAGAATATTTCGGGCCTGGCCTGGAGCATCTCTCTGTGCCAGAGCGGGCAACGATTACAAATATGGGTGCTGAGCTTGGTGTAACTACATCAATTTTCCCGTCGGACAACAAGACTAAAGCATTTTTAGATGCTCAGAATAGGGGCGAATGCTGGGTTGAACTGAAAGCTGAACCCGATGCTGAATACGATGAAGTTATTGACATTGATTTAAGGCAGCTTGTGCCACGTGCGGCATGTCCGTCAAGTCCAGATAACATCAAAACAATAAAAGAGCTCGAAGGAACTCCGATTGAACAGGTTCTTATCGGCTCATGCACAAATAGTTCATACCGTGACCTTATGATTGTAGCAACTGCCTTGAAAGGTAAAGTTGTCCATGAAAATGTTTCACTAGGAATTTCACCAGGGAGCAAACAAGTGCTCGAAATGCTTGCCCAGAATGGTGCACTTGGAGATCTTATTGCCTCCGGAGCACGGATACTTGAAGTTGGATGTGGTGCCTGTATAGGGCAGGGGCAGAGTCCTTCAAATGAGAGTATAACACTGCGTACATTTAATCGTAATTTTGCTGGTCGCACGGGAACAAAAGGTGATAAATCATATTTAATCAGTCCTGAAACTGCAATTGCTGCAACGATTACTGGATGCTTTACAGATCCCCGTGAGTTGGGAATCCCATATCCTGAAATTGAAGATGTTCCAATGTTTCTGATAAATGACAGTATGGTTATTGATCCGCCTGAAGATGGTACAGCTGTTGAAATTATAAGAAAGCCTACAATTGGCAATCCTCCAGAGAACGGCCCGCTTCCAGAAAAAATTGATGGCGAAGTGGTTATTAAGGTTGGAGATAAAATTACAACAGATCACATTATGCCAGCAGGAATTCACTTAAAACTGAGAAGTAATATCCCAGCATATTCAGAGGTGGTTTTTGAGTGCTTTACGGAGCCCGGCAAACCGTCATTTGCGAAACGCGCAGCAACTGTTCGTGATGCAGGAAAACATGGTGTAATTGTTGGAGGCGACAGTTATGGACAGGGCTCTTCGCGTGAACATGCGGCTATATGCCCGATGTATCTGGGGATTAAAGTTGTTATTGCAACAGCAATTGAGCGTATTCACGCAGCAAATCTTATTAATTTCGGAATTGTTCCGCTACTTTTTGCGAACCCAGCAGATTTGGAAAAAATTGAGGCTGGTCAGGGACTTGAAATTTGCGATATTCGCAATCAACTCTCACCTGGTAGTAAAGTATCTGCGAAACTCGCAGACGGATCGGAGATAGATTTAAAACACACGTTGTCTCAGGATGATATTGATATTATCTTAGTTGGCGGCAGATTGAATATTTAAGGAGTTTTATAAAATAGATTATGTTAAATGATAGAGATTATATGAGAAGAGATCCTGCAGGATCTGATGCTGCGGGAAGAGTCAATGGAATGAGTGCTGTTGTTATTCTGATTATGATAAATGTAATAGTTTTTCTTATGCAGAAGCCTGAGCTTCTTAATAAGTTTGCCTTGACATCCACTGCTGTGCGCGATGGTGAGGTGTGGAGGATGGTTACATGTATGTTCCTTCATGGTGATTTTTGGCATCTTTTCTTTAATATGTGGATGCTGTTTATGTTTGGAAGACTACTGGAAGCACGAATCGGGAAAAGTAATTTCCTTATACTTTATTTTATCAGTGGGATTGTGGGCTCTGTACTCTATGTTCTTGTCAACTGGAGCTCCCCGATAGGTTGTATTGGAGCAAGTGGTGCAGTTGTAGGACTTTCGATAGGGACAGCTATGTTCTATCCGAATATGCAGATTATGCTGCTTTTCCCGCCAGTTCCGATGAAGATGAAAACTTTTGCCGTTGTATTTGTGCTTCTTGAGGTATTTTTAGAATACACAAAAGTGGATCAGGGATCATTTTTTGGTAATATTGCACATGTCGCACATCTGGGTGGTGCCGTAGGCGGGTATCTCTATCTTAAAATATTTTTTTCACGTGAGATTGTATGGGACTTCCTTCCCAAATTCAGAGGCGCTCCACGCAAAGCATCTAAACCTCCATCGGGCTGGAATGTGATAAGTGGCAATAGCGAAACGGTTTCTCAGCGTGAACTTGACCGCCTTTTAGATAAAATATCATCTTCAGGAATAAATAGCCTGACTCCTGAGGAAGAGGATACTCTAATGCGTGCAAGAGATCAGATGAAACGAGAGTAATGTAACTTTGTATGTTAAATGGTACTGAATTTTTAATGCTGAAAGCTGGAGTTATACCGCAAGCGGTAGAGGTCTTGTATTTCTTTTATTGACTACTCAACCTTAATCGAAATGCTAAGATTTTACCAGCTTAAAGTATAATGATAAGTAGATACTTATGACTACAAATCAGTATAAGAACAGGAATATATATTATGGCAGATTTAAAAACAGATTTAGGGAAATTAATCCTTACGAATCCTGTAATGACAGCATCAGGAACATTTGGGTACGGCAAAGAGTACGCAGAGTATTTTCCGCTTGAAAAACTAGGTGCTGTAGTGGTAAAAGGAATCGCACCATTTCCTTCGCACGGAAACCCAACTCCTCGTGTTGCTGAAGTAACATCAGGAATGCTCAATGCAATCGGTCTGCAGGGGCCAGGAATTGATAAATTTCTTTCAGGATCAGACTATATGCCGTTTCTGCGAACTACGCAAGCAACGGTAATTGTAAATATTTGGGGAAAAACTATTGAGGATTATGCGTATGTCGCAGAACGCCTTGATCAGGATTCTGAAGGTATTCATGCACTAGAAATTAATATATCATGCCCAAATGTCAAAGAGGGCGGGGTAGCATTTGGAACCGATCTGCATCTGGCCGCAAAGGTCGTCTCTGAAGTTCGAAAAGCAACATCACTTCCGTTGATAACTAAACTCAGTCCCAATGTTACTGATATTGCGGGATTCGCAAAATGTGTGGTCGATGCTGGTAGTGACATGGTTTCTCTTATAAATACATTGCCTGCGATGTCAATCGATATCGAAACACGCAAACCACGTATTGCAAATATAAAAGGTGGACTAAGCGGGCCTGCAATCAAGCCGGTTGCAGTACGAATGGTGTACGATGTAGCATGCGCGGTAGATGTACCAGTTATCGGCATGGGGGGCATAATGACTGCTGAAGATGCTATAGAATTTTTTCTAGCAGGAGCAGATGCGGTTGCGGTGGGAACTGCGATATTCGCAGATCCAATGGCTCCATTAAAGGTAATTGATGGCATAAATAACTATCTTGATAAGCATAATATTGCGAAGATCGCAGATCTTGTAGGAAAAGTGGAAGTCTAGCCCATGAAAACAGAGATAAAAAGCAAAAAAAGCCCAAAGAAGCGACTTTTTCTAAAAATAGGAACTGGCGTACTGCTTGTAATTGTTGTCGGATGCTTTATTGGTTGCTGTACTCCTGAAGTTCTGCTACAAGTTCAGGATGCACGAGATGGAAAAGTTTTGAAAAATGGCACTGCAGTTATATACTCTTACAAATATCAGATCAGCGTTTACGGAATAGAGAAACTACATCCATTCGACATTCGTAAATATGAAAGAATCTATCTAGCACTGATTGATGATGGTCTGCTCACCCCAGAAGATGTTTTTGTCCCCGAAGCACTGACAAATGATGATATTCTTCTGATCCATTCAGAGGCATTTATTAAAAGCCTTGAGAACACGAACACTGTGGCATCATATCTCGAAGCTCCTCAGATGTCAATGTTACCTGCTTTTGTGCTTGAAGATAAAATTATAACTCCATTTAAATGTGCTGCTGCCGGAACATTCTTAGCTGCCCAACAGGCCCTCAAATGCGGAACCGCAATAAATATCGGTGGCGGTTATCATCATGCAAAACCTGATAAAGGGGAGGGGTTTTGCCTTTTTGCCGATATCCCAATTGCAATAAGAAAACTACAGCAAGATGGGGAAATTAAAACTGCAATGGTATTTGATCTCGATGTGCATCAGGGGAACGGTACCGCTATTTGCCTAGCAGAAGATGATACAACATTTACATTTTCAATGCACCAGGGAGATATCTATCCTAATCCAAAGGAAGATAGTGATATGGATGTTGAGTTGATGTCCGGGGAGGGGGATCGAGAGATCCTGCCAAAAGTTGAGAAATATCTGAATGCCGTTTTTGAAAAGTTTCATCCAGATATTGTCTTTTACGTTGCAGGATGCGATATGCTTAACGGTGATCCGCTTGCCTCTCTCACAATGACAGAGAGTGGAATTGTCAAACGCGATGCCCTAGTGATTAATGCCTGTCGAAAACGCAATATCCCAGTAGTAATGACGCTAGCCGGCGGGTACAGCCCGAATGCATGGAGAGCACAGTATAAAAGTATAAAAAATATCCTAAAGCTTCCCCTAGGGACAGATGAATAGTCATCTGGGGGTTTTACATCTAATATTCGAACATTCTAACAAGCAAGAAACGCATATTTTAAAGAATATTTTTATGGTCGAGAATCAACCTGTCCCTTTTTTTCTGTTTTTGTCAGCGTCAGGTTGAAAACAAAGAGCATAATCTTTAGTAGCTTGCGTTGTCCCCAACGCAAATAGCAAAAGCTGAAAGAGATGTAAAAGAATAAGCAAAAGAGTAGTCTGTAAGGCTTTATTTATTTCCTTTTTTGTGCTTGTTGTTGGCTGGCTTAATGCGTTGGGGACAACGCATGCTACTCAGAACATCGAAAGATTGAACGTCGAATATTCAACATCGAATGGAAGAAAGTAAAGAAATGAGAACGTTACAACTTGACGTTAATTGCATACTGAGAGGATGATTTGTATTTAACTTTTTGGTATATAGTATCTTATGGTTTCCTAAAAGGGTCAGACCCTTTTGGAGACCTTCTTGGATTACTTAACTCCTTTATTTGTAACGAATTATGACTTTTGTATTATTTTAAAAGCTACTTATCTCTTAATGTTCAAGTAAGAGAAAAATCAAAGGAGAGAGCCTCAGGGGGGGCGATACTGGCGAAGTCCCAATTTTAAAGAAGAAAGTTTAAACTTCCGTTGAAAGGCGAATAAATAGTGATATTTTATTATTGGTCACTAATTAGAGAATGTTGTAGTTTTTTAATAAAAAAACAATAAGTATAAATATGCCAATTGTAAACAAAGCAGATAATGAAATATGTTATATTATAGCAGGGCCTAATTGAGCAGGTAAAACAACATTTGCGATGAAATATTTGCCTAGTATTGTTGATTGTTGCAATTTTATTAATGCAGATATGATAGCCGCTGGAATATCTCCTCTATCTCCAGAATTAGCACAAATGCAAGCTGCAAGAATTTTTTTGAGTGCCATACAGGATAATATATCAAAAAATAAAAAGTTTGCTTTTGAAACAACATTATCAGGTAGAGCCTATGTGAAGTTGCTTAAACGATTAAAAATAGAAAATTGGAAACTTATTTTAATCTATTTATGGATCCCAGATATTGAATTTTCAAAAAAGAGGGTAAATGAACGTGTACAACAGGGAGGACATAATATTCCTCTTGATGCAATTAAAAGAAGATATCGCAAAAGCATATCTAATCTTTTTAATTTATATATGCCACTTTGTGACTATACATTATGCTTTGACAATTCAACAATGAGGTTGAAGCCTATTTTTGAAACAGATATTGCAGGGATCAATGTATTGGATAATAAAATATATACTCTTATGAGGGAACATAAAAATGGTTAGAGATAGTACAGATAAAATGTTTAAAGAAGCCGGAGAAATGCTTCAGATGGCCGTTTATGAGGAGATGTTAAGAAAAAGCAAGCTCGGTCAATATGCAATAATAGAGCAAAACGGAAAAACATGCCGAATTTTGGCATCTGAAATAATTAAAAATATGCATAATCAGGAGAAAGAAGGTCATGCTTAAGGAAAGTATAATGTAACCCGTCTTTCCTTCAGTAGGAGATAGATAAAATGAATAAATGCCTAAATGTTTTTACTTGTATCATTGCATTGTTTTTAATGTCTTGCGAATATGAAAGAATGCCGTCTGATTCGCAGGTATTAAAGGCACAACCTTTGCAAGAAATCTATGTAGCAATAAAAGATTATGCTAATCAAAATAACGGACAACTTCCAGAAAATATTAATTTCTTAAAAGAGTATGATCTTTCAAATGAAAAAATTGCAAATATAAAAAAGAAATATCTCTATTGGGGTAAAAATAAAAAGATTAAAGAAAATAGCAATGATATCATCCTTATTGAGAATCCAAAAAATTTATCAAGGGACTATATGATTTTATTACTTATAGATGGTAAAATAGAGTATCCACTGAATACTATTTTTGATGAATTATCTAAAAGTAAAAAATACCTAAGGCTGCAACCCGTCAATAACTGAACCCGTTTCCAAAAAGGGGCTAACACTTTTAATAAATCGTAACGGATTTGTTT
>JAUUYH010000240.1 GCA_030590505.1 Kiritimatiellota bacterium | reverse complement strand
GGGGGGGGATGAAAAAGATTCTTTGCTTGTTGGTCGCAGTTGCTGTTATTTTCCCTGTTATGGCACAAGGTAAAAAAGGTATCAAAGGTAAAATTGTAAGTATTACTGCAGAGCAGCTTGTTGTTACAGTTAAAAAAGAAGAAAAGACTTTTACCATTACTGAAGAAGCAAAGATCTTTAATGCAGCTGGTGAAGAAAAGAAAGCGAAGAAAGCTGAAAAGAGTGACACTGAATAATATGCCTTATGTTAAAAATATTGTAATTTATATCCTTAAGTATTGATTTTATTCTGTTTTCTTCTATATTAAAGAACTAAACAATTATAAGGAAGAGTCTTTTATGGAATATATAGTACTAGGAAAAGATGGAAAAGAGTATGGTCCGGTAGATGCAGACACACTTCAGGTCTGGGTTGAGCATGGGCGAGTCTTTAAGGATACTCAAATTCGTAATTCTTTAATAAAGAAGTGGAATGAAGCCTCAACTCTGGATATTTTAAAAGATGCTTTTGTCGTACATCACCAGTATGAAGAAGCGGAAGAGGGAGTTGGCGATAAGTTAAAGGGTATGTTATTTGGCAAGGAGCAAGATGAAGTTGTCGAAGAGGAGGAAGTACGAACTGCATTTAAACAGAGGTACACACCTAATCCTGCCAGTGTAGGGCAACGTATGGGGGCTTTTTTGTTTGACTCTCTTATTCTTTGCGTTGTTGGGATAATTCTCTTTCTTCTTATGAATGTCTACGCTGGAACTACTGGATTGGGTGATTTTTCTTACGGTGTCGTGGCTCCAGTCGAGGGAGTTGCTGTAGCTGAAGATTCTGCAGAGTCTGAAGATGTTAATTTTTCAGATGAAGAAGAGGCCGCCACGGAGATTATACTTTTTTCGGTTTCAGAAGAGACTAAAGATAACGCTACAAAGTTGAATAATGTCTTTTATAAGTTTTTTGCACTTTTTGTTATAGTGGTTTTGCTCTATTACGGAGTTGGTTTTGGGCTTTTTGCTAAAACTCTGGGTATGCACTACTGGGGAATCTTTATAGTTAAAGGGGGTCGTGAAGAAGCATTTGCAGGTCGTGCTTTTGCTTTTGTTCTTGCTATGTTCGCAATAGGAATTGTTACCCCGATTGTTGTTTTGCTAAATCCTCAGCATCGTTCTATTCATGGTTATCTTACAGGAACTAGGCTTATTAGGATTGTCGCTAAGCCAAAAATATGAAAAAACAGCAAAGAGTAGAAACCCCTCTTTCATCAAAGAGCTCTTACAGATATTATAATGATCAGTCATGGAGTTGTACGGGGTGTGGTAAGTGTTGCACCATGTGGGATATCCCTGTTACCAGAGTCGAGAAAGATCGTCTTGAAAAACTGATTATCCCCGGATTTGATTTTGAGAAGGAGAAGTTTTTTCTTCCAATGAAGAAACACTCAAATCTGTTTCTTATTCGTAAAAAGAATAATCAGTGTGTCTTTCTTGATACAGACGGGCTCTGTATTATTCATAAACTCCACGGTGAACCAGTAAAAGCACTTGCCTGTCGTTTATACCCATTCCATATTCTGAAATGGAGTGATGGTGTTGTGTCAGCATCATTTCGTTTTGACTGTACTGCAGTTTCGACGAATCACGGAGAAAAAATTGAGACTAAGAAGGGTGATATTTTTCGTTTTATTCCTGAATTAGAGAAGAGCGGAAGAAGATCATCAGCCGTCTATAATCATACTGTTGCACCACCACTTGATAATCTACGTGAATTAGCTCTCTCCTACAAAGATATTATCCTCGACGATACCTATGACCTAAATGTCCGCCTCTATTATGCGGCATCTCTGGTTGATTTTCATGCGGCTCCTGAGCATTCAGAATATATTACTACTATGAAAAAAGAATTCCGTTATGATACTGTTCAGTATTTACAGGAGAATGGCGAGGATTTTGGATATACTATCTCATCTGCAGAACCAGTTGATCGGATTTTTAAGATGCTGTTTGCGTATCTTCTAAGTGGATATGCTAGGGTTGACGAAGAAGTTCGCTCAGGATTTATGTTTAGCGGCCGAGTTAAGAGGGCATATTCCATACTTGCATTTATTACAAATAGGGGGTCTTTGAGTAAACTGGGTAAGGATTACCCTGTTACTTCTGGTATCAATATATTTGATTCCCTAGATAAAAGTGTACTTGGATGGGATGCAAAACAGATTCTGGAAAGATATGTAGCAGTCCAACTTGAATCGATGCATTTTTGTGGGAATCCAGGATTGAACCTGACGTTTGAAGAGGGAATTCGACATCTTTTGATGTTTATCCCTGTAACAATTGCTGTTGCTGCATTACACGCAACAGTCAGACTCAAGAACCAAGAAAATGAAAAAATATTTATCAATATGGATGATATGATAAGTGCTGTTAGGATTACCGACCACACATTTTATCATTCACCGTTTTTTAAATTGCGTCATGTGAAAAAAATGATTAAATGGATGCTGAAAGAGGAGAAGTTTTCCTCAATATTAAAAATGATATCTTAAAATAAAATGAAAAATAATATACAAAAAATTGCGATATTCGCACTTACACAAGCGGGATCAGAAATAGCTGCGAAACTAGCAGAGAAAATTCCAGGTTCTATGGTGATTATTCCAGAGAAATTAAGAGGAGCAATCGAGGTTAAAGATTCAATGCAATTCTTTGCAAAGGGTACATTTTCGCAGGTATTAACTGAAAAATGGAATAAATACAGTGGGCATATTTTTGTAATGGCAACAGGCATTGTTGTACGGCAGATCGCTAAATTACTTTACGATAAAACAAGAGATCCAGCAGTTGTAGTATGTGACGAAAAGGGTGAGTATGTAATAAGCTTGTTGAGTGGTCATATTGGCGGGGCAAATAGACTTGCTAAGTTCGCAGCTGAGATTCTTGACGGTAATGCAGTAATAACAACAGCAACAGATGTTCAGGGTTTGATGGCTTTCGATGAAATGGCTGCTGTTTATGGTTGGGGGATTGCCAATCCAGCAGAGATAAAAGTGCTGAACACAATGCTCCTTGAAGGACGTAAAATAGCAGTGTTTATCTCCGACTCAATCTACTCTAGGCATTATGCAACTACCCATAATATATACCATGTAAACTCAATGAAAGAGATTGCTAATGGTCAGTTTGAGGGAGCTGTTGTGATGACTTCAT
>JAUUYH010000133.1 GCA_030590505.1 Kiritimatiellota bacterium | reverse complement strand
CGAATCGAAGTGTCGTTTTTTCTGTTTTTTGTTGTGAAGTCATCTTGAAGAGCGTCGTATGTGTAGGTTGTTAAGGTGAAAGTTTGTGTGTTTGTGCGTAAATCGCAGAATAGGAAAAGCATTTTTAGGATATTTTGAATACAAATGAGGAGTTGGATATCGTTTTTTGTTATTGTTTTTTCATCGATAATGGAGTCGCAGGTATCAGACTCTGAATGTTTCGCGGTGTGAGTTGGTGTTTGATGTGTGGAATCGAAGCAAGGATTATCGGATTTCTGCGAGGTTCGCAGAGTGAAATAGTCTCTGATGTTCAATTTTAAACAACCCATGATATACCTTCAAAATACTTTAACATTTTTTGCTTGCATAAAAAGCATACCCCTGTAAACGAGAAAGTCAAGGGTGATTCTCAACCTTTCCCTAAGTTTCATTTTTTTTAACAAAATGCGTAGTTCGCAGAGTGAAATAGTCTCTGATGTTCAATTTTAAATATCGCTTTCAGCGAAAAATGGGGGATTGGTTTTCCTAGCCTAGATGCTTTGCATCAAGACTAGGCTATGTTAAACATCTGCTCTGCAGAAGGGAGGGGGGGGAAGAAGTTCTGAAGTTCTGGAATGCTGAAGTTCTAAAGTTGAAGAAGTTGAAGAGAAGAAATGAAGACAGGTTGTTGGGTACTCTTAAGTAGCTTGCGTTGTCCCAACGCAAATAGCAAAAGCTGAAAGAGATGTAAAAGAGGAAGCAAAAGAGTAGTCTGTAAGGCTTTATTTATTGCCTTGTTTTTTGCTTGTTGTTTTACGCTATGTCAGGCAGGTCCCCGAACGAAGTGACGGATTACTATCATACAAGAAGGAATGAACATCGAACATCGAACGTCCAACATCGAACATCGAATGAAGAAAGAAATAGAAGAAATGAAGAAATGAAGAAATAGAGGAAGAGAAGAAAGATTTTAGATTAAGACAAAGATTAGGACAAAGAGTAAGACGATGAGTAAGACAATGAGTAAGACAATGAGTAGGAGGAAGTTCTGAAGTTCTGGAATGCGGGAGTTCTAAAGTTGAAGAAGTTGAAGAGAAGAGAATTTATGGCGTGACATGTGCCCGTACTACAGAGGGAAGATTAAGACAACTATCAACCTGTCCCCTCATAACTTTTAGGCCACAAGTGATCTTGTTTCTTCATTTCTTCATTTTCTTCCATTCGATGTTCGATGTTCGATGTTCGATGTTGAAGACAACTATCAACCTCTCCCCTCATTATTTCACATATCAACTGTGATACTTTGATCTTTTATTTTGATTGTTTTTGGTAGGAACCCAATATAGCTTTTCGGCGATGATTTTAAATTATAATCTCCTTCAGGTAGAAACCAGATGAATTGAGTTCTTGAAGGGATCAGGAATTCAATTGGTTTTTCTTTACTGCTTTTATCCGATATTAGAAAGAGTGCACTCGTGCTTGAATTGTTATTCAGAATTAGCATCTTATTTGTCCATTCAAAGGGTTTATTATTCCACGTTTTTTGGTAAAAGTAGCGAAGTTGCTTTATCTCATTCTGTCCCATTCCAATAAGGAGTTTTGCTCTCAGGATTTCGGTAATAATTATTCTGAATCCTGTTAGCATTTTTCTCATTTTTAGAGTATTTTTGGTAGCAACAGCAGTTGAAAGTTCGTCATTGGTAAATCCGCCATTTGCCTTTGATAGCCATTGGTATGTATCAGTAAATTGATTCTTAAATACGGCATCAGATAATTTTTTCAGTACCACTTCTTGGGGGAGGGGGGGGCGATCAATCGATTGACCGTTTAATCTCCCTAAAATATCGTAATTAAAGTTGTAAGTTTTTATGATTTTTAGTGCCTGAGATGAGCAGACTGGTCGATTTTGAGTATTCATAAGGTCAAAAATGGAGATAAGTGCAATCATTTTAAGCGGCATTCTGTTTTCAGTACCCCACTCATCGATAATAATATCTCCAAGCGGACCTTTTTTTTGTATTACTTCTTCGAGTTCATCAGGTTTTGAAAGAAGCTCTTGAATGAAATTATATACATTCATTTCATCTTTTTTGCACTCCGCAATTTTAAGGTGTCGGCTGTCGGTTGGTTTTGAATTGTGGAAATAGATATCCGCCCACAATTCACACGCCCATTCACGGATGAAATCATCGTTGGTATTTCTGATAATCTTTGACAGATAAGGTGCGATATCAAGCCCCTCTTTTGCAAATGCCTTGAAAAACTCGTTAGGTTTGAATGATTCTGTCCGTTGAATTGATATTTCTTGCAATAGATTGAGCCCGAATTCTTTGGTTTTCTTATTTGATGAAGTGATGAATTCTAGTGCGAAATCCGCAGGATCAGCCTTGTCGGATTCAATAAGTCTGTCTCTCATCTTTAACAATTCTGAGTCACTGAATTTATGAATATCCTGTTTGAGTTTTAGAATAAATAGTCTTCCCTTTATTTCATGGTTGGTGATTTTTGAATTTTGCCCATCCTCTTGCGTAGTTCGCAGATTTTTGTCCTGGCTTTTTTTAACTCTGCTTATACTCTTTTTTTTAGGTACCTTTGTCTCGGTTTTTTTAATTTTACTATTGCTGCCCTTTTCTGCTAATGGAGTTATGGATTTGTCCTTTAACGATGAATTATCCAAAGAATCATTCTTTGCCTTGTTTTCTTGCAGAAATAGCAAAACTGATACTGTTACAAGTATAGAGATTGATACGGGAATCAATATTTGTTTTTTTATTTTCATGATGTTATAATATGCGAACTTCGCAATTTTGTGAATATTATGATTTTTTAAGCTCTTCAATTAGTTTGGCAAATGCCTCTTCCTGCGGGAACATTCCGATAGAGATACCTTTTTTAAAGAGAGATACTTGTCCTCTTTTTGATCCTGCAATCCCCAGATCAGCATCCTTCGCCTCACCAGGACCATTAACTATGCATCCCATAACTGCGATTTTCGCAATATTAATTTTATGCCCAGATGCTTTTATTTTTTCAACTTCCATCTCAACCCGCTCTGCCAGTCCCATAAGGTCTATCTCTGTTCGTCCACAGGTCGGACATGAAATTATTTCAGGTTCAGCTTTTCGTATTCCGATACTCTCAAGAATCATTATTCCGGCCCTGACCTCTTCAATAGGATCTGCTGTAAGGCTTACGCGAATAGTATCCCCTATCCCCTCCTGTAGCAGTGTGCCTATGCCGATAGAAGATTTTACTGTGCCGCGCATAAGTGTGCCTGCTTCAGTAACGCCAAGATGTAATGGGTAGTCGTATTTTGATGAAAATTTGCGATTAGCTTCAATCATTGTTTTAACATCAGATGCTTTAAGAGAGACTTTAATTGCATTAAATCCAAACTTTTCAAGAGTTCTGCATTGTGTTACGGCCGCTTCAATAAGTGCATCTGATTTTTTCTCATACATGGGGCGATTATCAGCCTCCATTTTTTTTACTATATCCGCAGGTAAACTACCTGAATTGGAGCCTACGCGAATTGAAATCCCAGCTTCACCTGCAGCTTCTGCTACTGCACGTACTTTATCTTCTGATCCGACATTTCCAGGATTTATTCTTATTCCATGAATGCCGGCTTTTATTGCATCCAGTGCTAATCTATGATCAAAGTGAATATCACCAATCACTGGAATCTGCGATTTTCGCAGAATTTCCGGCAATGCGTCGATTGCCTTTGCATTAGGCAATGCAATTCTGATAATATCACACCCTGCAACGGCAAGTCTGTCGATCTGTTCAAGGGTGGCAACCACATCTGAAGTTGAGGTATTGGTCATTGACTGTACTGTTACAGGTGCCCCGTCTCCTATTTTTATGTTTCCAACTGATATTTGCATAGTTTTTTTTAATTTATTTTATTACTTTCTACTCTTTACATCGGGAGTGCGGGGGATATAACTTCTTCGTCCTCTGCTTCCAGGTTTGATTACTGTTGCAGTTACGTACATATCAAGAATACTGTTACTATCATCACGACTTAAAAAATCAGGCCCAAAGAGATTGGTATAAAACTTTTTGTTGGTTCCTACTACACCCCCCATAGATACACGTTCTCCGTTCTGAAGTATTAATGAGGTTTTGACATCCTGCACAATTACATTTTTTCGTGCCCTTTTTCGTTTATTCTTAATATCATCAGGATCATTCTCTAGATAACTTACTACAGGATATAGTTCCAGCTTTATCTTTCCGTTTCCAAGGAGGGTCGGTAGTACATAGAGGGATGAACCTATATCACGCCATACAACATCATTATCAGGTGCAGGTACAATTATTACACCACCGCCTCTACCTGGAATGATAAGGATAGGTGCAAGTTGTCTATTTCTCAACCAACTTGGGTCGACGATTGTTTTGCCAACCCAGAGAGTTGCGGGATGCCCACTTTGAGTCATAATAAATTGAGAAGTGTTACGGGTTGTTTTTCCAGTACGATGCACTGCGTTTATGTTGACACGATTAATTTTAACCATTTTCCCATTTTTAAACACAAGCTGATTGTTAATTTTAGGTGTCTTTTTATTACCAAATGAGATATTTAACTTATCATTTCGTGTAGTTCCTGAGCCAAGAAAGTCAACATCAATTCGAATGTTTACAGCAGGCACATCAAGCTTTTTGATAAATGCGAGAATCTTCCTAACATTACTTTTTTTGTCATAAATAATTATTGACTGTCGCTCTTTTAGATATGCCATATTGCCTGTCGGCGAGAGTAGCGGCTTGCAGAATTGCTCAATGATTGAATATGATGCAGTCGCAAGATGTACAAGTTCTGTAATCTCTTCATTGTCCGGATTGTACTTAATGACCACAGTTTTCTTTTTTTGTTCTTTTACTTCGGCAGCTAAAACTGACGAAGGAAGAGCAATACTCATTAATAAGAACATTGATACAAACATTGTTAACGTTTTCATCTATCCTCCTGTGAAGCTGGGCTTCTGATTGTTTTCTATTTTTTAACTTTACATTCCCTCTTTAGGGGGAAGTAAGTAAGAATATCCTATTTAATTTCACTTTCTATTTTGAAACTATAGTAAATATAACGTATATTTGACAAAATGAAAAGCAGAACGGCTTTTTTATTATATTTATTGAACTTTTTCTCGCTCAATAAAATATTGCGATATGAAATGTATATTAAATAATGTAACCCCACTTGTGGGATAAAAGAAGGAGTAAGCAGATATGTTAATTTTAAAACAGGACAGTAAAAATACAAAAAAAGAGTGTATCCACTATCTATCCCATCCCGGAGCAGTATTACTTATGCCTACCGAGACTGTTTACGGACTCTTTTGCAATTGGGGAGATGAAGATGCTTTGCAGCGAATTTGTGAAATGAAAAACAGGGAACCAGGCAAACCGTTTCAGATGCTGGCACCAGATCTTGAAAGTGTGGAAAATGAAGGTGTGGTTATTACCAATGCCATCAAAAAGGTTTATGATGCATTCTGCCCAGGGCCGATTACTATCGTTGCAAAATGTAGTGATTCGATCGATACAATTGGATTTCGTGTTCCAGATCATGGCTTTATGCAGGATCTGCTGTTTTCATACGGTGCCAATATCGCAGCAACAAGTGCGAATATCGCAGATAATTCACCAGTTAAAACTGTTGAAGAAGCATTGGATTCTTTGAATGGTGAACCTAATGTCGTAGTCGATGCTGGTTCAATTGACGGGAAAGCATCAACTGTTGTAGATATGACCGGACCGTTTTTTAAGATTTTACGTAAAGGTCCAATAACAGAAGCACAAATATCAGAGATTCTACTCTAATAACTATAAAGAAACTATTAATTATGAATAAACTCTCAGAACAAATTTACGACCTAATAGTTAGGACATCAACTGAAATCCCAGAAGATGTAGAGACTGCACTGCAACGTGCAGCCGAACATGAAAAAAATGCTGACAATTCTCTTGCATTTGATCAACTTACGCTAATGCTTGAAAATATCAGCCTTGCACGTGAAACTGCTAGGCCACTATGTCAGGATACCGGAGTAATCAATTTCTATGTTGATGTGCCAGTTTCTTTCGATAAGGTTGAATTTATTGCCGCTGCTGAAGAGGCGATTCTTAGGGCAACAGGTGAGGGGATTTTAAGGAAAAATTCTGTCTGCTCACTGTCGGGCAAAAACAGCGGCACAAATCTTGGAGTCGGTGCTCCAGCATTCTATTGGGGGGAATCGGATTGCGAAATTCGCATAAAATTGCTCCTCAAGGGGGGCGGTAGTGAAAATGTTGGGATTCAGTATTCATTACCCGACACATCACTTAATGCAGACCGGGATCTCGACGGAGTGCGTAGGTGTATTTTAGATGCAGTAAAAAAAGCTCAAGGCAAGGGGTGTCCGCCATCAATTATTTCAGTTGCTATAGGTGGCGACCGGGCGTTGGGGTATGCAACATCAAAGAAGGCTTTTTTCCGAAAAATAGGGGAACGCTCTAAAAATCCTGAGCTTGCTAAGTTCGAAAAAACCGTATTAAAAGAGATAAATTCACTAGGTATCGGAACAATGGGACTTGGAGGAGATATAACATCTCTGGATCTTTTCGTGACGGCACTAAACCGTCATCCTGCAAGTTTCTTTGTTACAGTCTCTCAAATGTGCTGGTCATGCAGAAGAGGCGAATTAGTAGTATCTTAGACGCTATGTTAAATCTTTAAAAAGAGTGCATTATAAGGGGCTTTAAATAAGTCGTTCCTTAACCTTGGCACATGCTCTTAGGCCACCAGCGACCTTGTGTCGTTGGAGCCAATGTCGAATTTTCTTCAAGTAGCATGCGTTGTCCCCAACGCATAAGCAAGCAACCGACACACGAAAAAAGGCAATAAATAAAGCCTTACGGACTGTTTTTTTGCTTATGTTTTTACATATCTTTTGGCTTTGCTATTTGCGTTGGGGACAACGCAAGCTACTTCTGAGGATGTTATTTGTAGAAGCTGCCTCTTCATAATGTTAAAAATGATGCATAAATGGATGATTTTAAATATCGCTTTCAGCGAAAAATATGGGATTGGTAACTTTCCTAGCCTAGATGCTTTGCATCAAGACTAGGCTATGTTAAACATCTGCT
>JAUUYH010000225.1 GCA_030590505.1 Kiritimatiellota bacterium | reverse complement strand
TCCAAGCAAATCAATCACATTCACCGCATTATTATTTATAATGCCATAAAGGTTGTCCCCGCCTTCTTCTTCAATCGGGTCCCTACTCAACCACCTCCCCAACTCCGCACTGTAATATCTGTAGTTATAATAAACGAACAAATGATTTGAGGCTATGGGGTGCTTTTGGGTTATGCTGTGCTGTATGATTTTATCGTCATTTTTGTGGCTAAAATTATCTATTCCCCCTCTATTGTAGATGTAAGTTAATTGCGATTTATTGGATGAAGTAGAGATTCCTTTGTTGTTTGCGTGGATAGAAGATAAGAAAGTATTGTTATAAGTATAAGTTGTGAGGGTGAAAGTTGGTGCGTTTGTGCGTAAATCGCAGAACTGAAAAAGTATTTTTAGGACATTTTGAATACAAAAGAGGAGTTGGATGTCTGTTCTTTTGGTATTGTCAGGGGGCGTTTTGTCGTCATAAGTGTAAGTGGATGAGAAATTTTTTAAAACAGGTATGGTTTGCGAACTTCGCAGTTGTAAATAGTCTTGAATTGTATATTTTTCACATCCCATAATAGACCTTAAATCTTTGTCCTTTTTATTTATTATAAAAATAATATAACGATAGGAATACCTAATGCAAATAAATTTCAGAAAATATCGAGCAGAAATGAGTCAGAAAAAAGCAGTTCCCACCTACGCCAAGGCTCCTGTGGGCAAGTTGGTGGAGAAGAAGAAGATAAAAAATGCCCCCTCCCACATCTTCCACTATTAATCATTCAAAATTGACCCCTGCTTGATTGCGTGCAGCATAAGGAAAGTCCTTTGATCAGTCTTACAGGCTCTGGAAGGGCATTTTTTATGCTTGTTTTTTTACGCTATGTCAGGCAGGTCCCCGAACGAAGTGACGGATTATTATAATACAAGGAATAAGAAAGAGGAGTTTTGATTAAGACAAAGATCAGGAAGAGGTTCTAAAGTTCTTGAGTGCGGAAGTTCTAAAGTTGAAGAAGTGAAAGAGGCAAAAAAGGTAATGGCGAGAATATAGATGTTGTTTTTACAATTTTTTTACAATCCTTTTACAAACTCTTACAAACTTTCCCTTTAATTTACTCCTCCCATCCGTTAGGTTATGTATAGAAGGCACATAATAGAGCAAAAAAGAGAAAGATTAAGAGAACGATTAAAAAGAGGAGTGAAAGATGAAAAAGGCAATGGGTAGACTGATGTTGGCCGCAACAATGTTTTTTGCGGGATTCGCACTGCAGGCAAAACAGATAAAGTTGGATGTTTCTTTAGCACAGCCAACACTGCTTGCTGGTAAAAAGCAGATAACGTATTTAAAGGTAGCGTTAACAGGTTTTGAACGTACCAATCTGAAAGAGCGTGCTCCGGTAAATATTGCGTTGGTAATCGATGAATCGGGTTCGATGAGTGGGGAAAAAATCGAAAAGGCAAAAGAAGCTGCGATTCTCGCAATTCGAAAACTTGGACCAAAAGATATTGTATCTATTATTACCTACGACAGTACGGTAAATGTTCTTGTACCTGCAACAAAAGTATCTGATAAAGATGCGATTATCGCAAAAATTAGACAACTTGATTCTGGCGGCGGTACTGCTCTTTATGCAGGAGTAAGTAAAGGAGCGGCGGAAGTAAGAAAATTTCTTGATAGAAATCGCGTCAACCGCATAATTCTGATCTCTGACGGTCAGGCAAATGTGGGACCTAGCAGTCCGGGAGAACTAGCGGCACTGGGACGTAGTTTTGCAAAAGACAGAATATCTATCACTACAATAGGGCTTGGGCTTGGTTACAATGAGGATCTGATGGCTCAGCTTGCAGCCGCAAGTGACGGAAGTCATGCATTTGCAGAAAACGGAAGGGATCTGATAAAAATCTTTAACTATGAATTTGATGATGTTCTCTCTGTTGTTGCTCAGGAAATTCAGATCAAAATTCGATGTGATGCGGGTGTTAGGCCAGTAAGGGTTTTAGGTCGTCATGCAGATATTATTGGACAGGACGTAACAACTACAATAAATCAGCTTTACAGTGAACATGAAAAATATATTTTGCTTGAAGTTGAAGTTCCGGCAGGTGCAGTAAGCTCTTCGCGGAAAGTGGCAAGTGTTGATGTCTCTTACGGAAATATGGAAACAAACACAACTGACCGACTTAAAAATACGATAGAGGTAGCATTCTCGAATTCTGAAAAGAAAATTGTCGCATCAAAGAATAAAAAAGTTATGGTCGATGTGATTGTTCAAAAAGCGAATATTTATAATAGTCAGGCTATGATGCGGCGTGATAAGGGAGAGATGAATGCATCAAATAATGATCTTTTGGGAAATGTTTCATACATAACTGACAATATAAAAGATTATGTAGGTGTAGAATGGAAAGAAGAGCGTGAGAAGTTAGAAAAACTTCGTGATTTGAATAAAAAGCAGGCAGAAGAAGTTCTGGAAAAAGAGAGTGCAAACTGGAATAAAAATAGAAAAGCCATGAAAGAAGGCCAGAATAGTATTGACTATCAACAGAGATATGACAGCAATACTGAATCAAAATAAAAAAAACTGTAGGGGCGGGCCTATGTGCCCGTTCGATAAAATAAGGAGAGGGGAAATGTTTAAAAGAACGACTCAATTATTGGTGATCTACGCATTGATGGCCTGTTTATGCAACAGCGTAAACGGGGAAGTGATAAATAAAAACAGCAGTGTTAAGGCATTGGATGAAGCGAAAAAGAACAATGCAATTCCAGAAACCTGGAAACTGAGCAAGGCATATTCATATAAAAACCTGACACTATACATGATTTCCGGCAAAACTGATAACACGAGAAAATATATCCCGCTTCAGGAAGCAATGAAAAAAGAGCAGGTGCTGGTCAGGGAAACTGGTGACGTGAATAAGTTGACGATTGAAAATGTTTCCGATTTTTACGTATTTGTCAACGCAGGGGAGATTGTTAAAGGGGGTAAGCAGGACAGAGTTCTGAGCATGGATGTTATTCTTCCTCCGAAATCAGGGAAGATTCCGATTGAAAGCTTCTGTGTTGAGTCTGGAAGATGGCAGAAAAGAGGAAATGAGCAAGTCGATAAGTTTTCCGGCAGTAAGGCTATGATCTCATCAAAAGGTTTGCGGATTGCTTCAAAAAGCGGCGGTAAAAATCAGAGTGCCGTGTGGAGTCAAGTGTCAAAACACCAGAAAAAACTAGCGGAGAACGTCGAGGTATATACTGGAAAAGCAAATAACGATGTTATCAATTCAAATTCATCAACAAGTCTTCTCTTGACAACCGAAAGCGATGATCTGAAGGGTATGATGAAAGATTATCTGAAACAGCTTGAAGGGACTTTGGGAAAAGAACCAGAGGCTATAGGTTTTATATATACAATTAACGGTGAAATAAATAATGCCGAGATATACTCCAATCCCGACCTTTTTAAAGCTTTATGGGGAAAATTGATCAATGCCGCAGTTATGGAAGCTGTTTCGGAATACGACAAAAAGAAAAAGGGAGAACAGGCTTCTATCGAGGATATCGCAAAGATATTCAAAGAAGCCCTTAACGGTAAAGTTACAAAAAAAATCATAAATAAACAGACCGAAATGTTTATATATGATTCAAAAGAGTATCTTCTTTTTGAAACCAGAGATATAAGTAATGA
>JAUUYH010000162.1 GCA_030590505.1 Kiritimatiellota bacterium | reverse complement strand
TACAATCATAAATAATATTATCTTTCAACTTATAGTCATTTTGATTTTTAGCCATTATCTAATATAGATCGTGATGTCGTATAATCAATGCGAAAAACCTACTATTTATGCTTCTAACTACAACACTTGAACCTCTTTTTCTACTTTCTGCATTAAACAGAAATATTGTCGCGAAGCAACTCTATTTATATTTTACTTCGTACAGTTGCTGCGGGCACTATTAAGGAGCAACTGGCGTGGAATATGCATGTATTTCCAGCATCTTCCATGACCTTTCGATTACCCATAAGTATTAGAAGCTTCCATGACAGGCCCAGGCTGGGATTAGTCAAGGAAAAGCAGCGAACAAGATGAAAATGAGTATAGGCAGAAATGAAAAATGTCCATGCTTGAGTAATATTCAACAGGATTTGTTGCAATAAAGCCGGTTGGGTTTTCTCAAATAAAGACTTTTCTGATATAGGAGAGTCACAGAGTATTGATACAGCATTATGCCGTTTGTTGGAAAAAGGTGAGATTCGCAGAGTCTGCAGGGGAATTTACGACAAACCCAAATACAATAATTTTCTCAGAGAATATCTATCTCCTGATATGGAACAGGTTGCAAAGGCGATTGCAAGACGGTCATCATGGCGAATCTATCCTTCTGGAAATCTTTCACTTAACTTACTGGGATTATCAACACAAATTCCCGAAAAGGTTGTTTATATCTCTGACGGTCCTCAGCGCACTGTTATTTATGATATTTTTATAATCTGCGGAAAGGAAAATTTTCCTGATGGATAAAATTGCAAAGGGAAAGGCAGCTGACAGAGAAGCGTTGTTTCAGAGAACCGCATCGCGAAAAAAGATCAACCCTATGATAATAGAAAAAGATTTTTGGGATAATCAACCTGTCCCTAAAAAGTCTTTTTAGCAACTATCTTATAGAACATTGCATAAAGAACTGGAACAACAATCAATGTAAGAATACATGCAAATGTGAGTCCGAACATAATTGTTACTGCCATCGAGACAAAGAATGCATCCTTCAGCAAAGGAATCATCCCGAGCACTGTTGTAGTTGCTGCCATTCCAACTGGACGGACACGGGATACGCCTGCATCAACAATAGCTAAATATGGCTCTTTTCCCTCTGCAAGTTGTACATTTATTTCATCAATAAGAACAATTGCATTTTTAATAAGCATTCCCATTAAGCTCATTGCACCGAGCAGTGCCATAAACCCAAAAGGCTGTCCAAAAAGAAGCAGTCCTAGAGTTACTCCGATTGCTGCCAGAGGAACGGTCAGTAATATTATCAGAGGTTGACGCAAATTGTTAAAAAGGAAGATAAGCATAAGAACAATGAGAATAGCAAAAACTGGCAGACTTGCTTTTAGTCCCATCTGTGCATCACGGGAGCTTTCGTAATCGCCACCCCATTCAAGAAAAATATCGGAAGGAAGTTTTATAGCTTCAATCTTCTTTTTTATACGTCCGAAAGGTATACTTGTAGAAATACCGTCAAGCGCATCTGCATGAACGGTTATCGTAGGTCGACGGTTTCTCCTTGCTATCTTAGGGTATTCCCAAGAGAGATCAATACCTGAAATAATCTGTCTTAACGGAATCATTTTGCCAGCCGCTGGACTCCAAATTTGAAGCTTTTCAATATTTTTAACATCGTTTCTGTCGCGAAATGGAGCTCTTGCTATAATTGAAATAAGGTTATCCTTTTCTCTAAAAACTCCAATTTTCTCTCCCTCAAAGCCCTCTTTCAAAGTTTTAGCAAAAGCATCATAATCAATCCCATTATTTCTTGCCTGCTGTGAGGCGAAGTGAGGGGTTAGTACTTTGATTTTTTCTCTCCAATCTGAACGAACTCCCTCAAGTTCGCCATCCTCTTCCATTATTTTGATAGCTTCGTCTTTGATTTTGCTTAATTCAAGATAATCATGCCCGCTGAATCGGACCTGTATTTTTCCTCCATCCCCTGGGCCCAAACGGAATTTTTTTATCTGCCATAACGCATCATCATTGTCCGTATATTTTTTTATTTTTTGGAATAGTTCCTTGAAGGAGTCAGGATTATCCACCTCGATCATTGCCATAGCATAGCCTGTATCCGTATCTTCAGGTGTGTATGTAAGAAGGAAACGCGGTGCTCCCTGACCTACAAACGATGTAATAGCTTTGACATGATCTTGCTTTACAAGGAAATTTTCAAATTTCTCAATTTTCTGTTCCGTATCCCTTATGTGTGTGCCGGCTGGCATCCAGAGTTCGACATAAAACTGATTTCGTGTTGAATCTGGAAAGAAACTTTTATCAACTTTTGTAAATCCAACCATAGCAACAACCAGCATGACAACCAAAAAAAGACACGTCATCCACCTAAAGCGTATTGCAATAGAGAGAAATTTGCGGTATCCGTTATAGAAGAAATTATCATAAGGATCTTTCTTATTACCTTTTTTCTTTGCAGACGGTTTGATAAACATCACACAAAAAAGAGGTGTTATAGTCACTGCGGTAATCCAACTCAGACCAAGAGAAATAAGTAGAACATAAAAAAGTGTTCCACAATATTCACCCGTGGAATCTTCGGAAAGACCAATAGAGGCGAATGTTATAATTGCAATCAAGGTGGCAAGAAGAAGCGGAGTCATTGTCTGTCCAACAACATCCCTAACAGCTTTCAGTCTGTCTATACCAGCCTCGATCTTTATTAGTACTCCGTCAGTCACAACAATTGCATTATCAACCAACATTCCGAGGGCTATTATTAGTGCACCTAATGATATACGCTGAAGTGTTATCTGATAATATCCCATAACACAGAATGTCGCCGCTACTGTAATTATAAGTACTGCACCGATAAGCAATCCGGAACGCACGCCCATAAAAATAAGCAGAACAACTATTACTATTAGGATAGCCTCAAACAAATTGATAATAAAGCTATTGATTGATGTCATCACTGCATCTGACTGCAGATTGACAATATTCAACGTCATCCCATACGGCATATCATTGCTTAATTCATCAATACATTTTTTTACAGCCTCTCCCATCACAACTACATTCCCGCCCTGCACAGTAGAAAGAATAACACCTACTGCAGGTTTTCCGTTGAAACGAAGAAGCTGTGAAGGTGGATCAACATATTCCCGAACTACAGTTGCAACATCTTTCAGGAAAATCAAACGTCCACCATCCGATGTACGTTTGATCAGGATATTTCCTAATTCTTCAAAAGACTGAATCCCGCCAGTAGGCACAATTGGAATAAATTCATTACCCACTTTTACATGCCCTGCATCGGCTACTAGGTTTTTTGTTTGCAGAATAGAATAAATTTCATCCTGCGATATACCGAGGTTGGCCATCTTATTTCTATCCATCTCCACATATACAGCTTCATCGACAACTCCATAGAGAGATACTTTTTTTACATCCTGAACCAGTAGGAGTTCACGCTGAAGAAATTTTGCATACTCCTTCAATTCTGCATATGAGTACCCATCACCAGTCAATGCATAAACAGTTCCGAATACGTCTCCGAAATCATCATTTACAAGAGAGACCGAACACCCTGGAGGCAAGTTTCTTTGATGGTCGCTAATTTTTCTTCGTAATTCATCCCACACCTGTGGTAAAGCTTCTTTACCATACTTGTCTTTTATTGTAGGCGTCACAATAGAAAGATTTCGCTGCGATACTGATTTTACTCGTTTCAACTGTCCAAGTTCCTGACATGCTTTTTCTATTTCATTTGTAACCTCATTTTCAACTTCCTGCGGTGAAGCTCCATTGTATCGAGTTATTATTTTAGCATCCTTGATAGTAAAGTCCGGATCTTCAAGGCGCGGTAGCCCCATATATGCAATTAGACCGCCTACTGTTGCGACAACAGTGAGAACAAGTGTGATAGTTTTCTTTTTAATGGATAATTCTGCAATGTTCATATCAATCCTCTTTTAAATAACAACTCTTTTAGATTTCGCCCAGACTCCGAACTTTCATTCCTTCACGCAGAGCATTGACTCCGGAGATAACGATTACATCACCACTTTTCAAATCTCCCTCTATTGAGATCTTATCATCTATCATATCTCCGGCTTTAACTTTTATTTTTGATACTTTTTCATTTTTGACAACCCACACGGCCTTTGTTCCATCTTCATCAATAAAGATAGCTGCACACGGAATTTGAAAGCCTTTAGAAGCATCACTGTTGAAATATGCCTTATTGACTGAAACTTCAGCTGTCATTCCTGCACGAATTATTATTTTTTCTGGGCTAGGCATCTTAAATGTTACCTTAAATGTCTGAGTTGTAGGATCAGCTTCAGTCTGCAGCTCTTTGATTGAAATTTTGAATTCTTTTCCAGGAGCAACAGGAAAGATGACTCGTGGCTGCATGGTAGCCTCCACTTTGGCTCTGTCACCGGAGTGTTTTGCCCTCGCCATATCCTGTTCTGGTATATTCACAGAAATATCAATTTCTGAGTCATCCTGTAGACTAAAAATTTCCTGTTTTGCGTTTACGTTCTGGTTTTCCTCAACAAACTTACTAGCAATAACACCGTCAAAAGGTGCCTTTAGATATGTGTCTTTCAATCCTTTTTCTGCGATTCTCAGTTTTGATTTTGCAATTTCATAATTCCTTTTTCGCTTTTCGAAATCGGCACGGGCAACCGCTCCGCTTTTCACAAGTTTCTCATAGCGCTCAAAATCTGATTTCGCTTCTGAAAGAAATGCCTGCCTCACCTTTAGTTCGCTCTCGTAATCACGCGGGTCAAGGCGAGCAAGTAAATCACCTTTTTTTACTTTCTCTCCTGGTTTTACTTTTACTTCAATCAAAGGACCATCAACCTGGAATGCCAAGTTCACACTTTTATTTGCCGCAACCTTGGCCGGATAAGATAACCTACCCCCACTCTTTTTTGCTAAAAGTGTTAACATTTTCACCGGTCTTACCAGTTCTACCTTTTCCTCTTTTGCTTTACCACATGCAAACATCAATACTGGCAGTGCCATAATAAGCATTTTTTTCTCAAATTTCATATTTTTCCTCATTATACATTATGTTCTATCATATATTTAAATCATCATATCTATGTTACAACTCTAATTTAAACCTAAATTGAGTATATTCAATATGTAATATTATTTTATCAAGTTAATTCAGGGCTTTGTCTGAATTAGTGCCTGAACGGAATTAATCAACTGTTTTCCTCTCAAAATGTTGCAAATATAAAAAACCTTTAATTTATGCAAAAAAAATGGATTTATCAACTATTAAAAATTGAATTACAATGTATATTAAATAGTATTTAAGTGTTTTGTACTAAAGTAATTAAGTGTGATAATATTAATATATAAAAGGTGGTACAGTAATGAGAAAACTCATTGATAATCAATTTGAAGATAAAGAAACTCCGTTCTTTGGAGTATTACCAATAGATCAAGTGAGATTTGATATTCGCAGCCGAGATGAAGTCACAAAAATCCTTCTAGGTTTACAGGATCTCTATAACAATGAACACATTCGTAAATCTATTTTTTCTGTTTTAGAAGAGATGATACCAAGTAAAACTTCACTCAATCGAGGTCGTACAGGAATGCCTTTGTGGACTATTTTTGTACTGGGAACATTACGTTTAAGTTGTAATTGAAATTATGATAACCTCAAGGAACACTATGACAATCATATGCTTATTCGAAAAATGTGTGGAATGAATCTATTTCTGGATGAAGAAAAAGTTACTCCACGACAAACAATTCTTGATAATGTTTCATTATTTACAGAAAAAATACCTGATAAGATTTCAAAGATTGTTATCAATCATGGACATGAATTATTAAGTAAATTAGGGTAGGATTAAAGACACGGTGTGATTCTTTTGTTTGCCTTAGTAATGTTCATTATCCTACAGACTTCAATTTACTTTTAGATGTTTCTCGAGTTTTAATCAATAATTGTGCCAGAATAGCAGAGGCATTAAATTTGCCAGGTTGGCGTGAATATAAATCAATCTACTTAAAACTAAAACAAAAATATAATACTC
>JAUUYH010000069.1 GCA_030590505.1 Kiritimatiellota bacterium | reverse complement strand
GCAATACAACTGGCAATACAACTGGCAATACAGATGGCAAGGCAGAGTTGGCGAGTAAAAGTGAATTATACACAGGAAAAGAGTATAAAAAAGCCTTTTCAAACCCTACAGACAATCCATCTCAACCAAATGTCTTGTTGATAGGAGACTCAATTTCGATTGGCTACACTATTCCGGTTCGTAAGTTATTAAATGGTAAAGTTGATGTTTTCAGAATACCTTGTAATGGCAAACATGCATCCTATGGAGCGAAGAAAATTAAAAAATGGATAGGTAAACAAAAATGGGATGTCATTCATTTTAATTGGGGTTTATGGGACTTATGTTATAGAAATCCAAAGTCGAAAACACAGGGACACAGAGACAAAATTAACGGAAAATTACAAGCGACACAAGAACAATATTTAGAGAGCATGAAGAAAATCATCGCCGAATTAAAGAAAACAGATGCAAAATTGATTTGGTGTGAGACTACTCCAGTTCCAGAATTTGAGATGGGACGTAAAGCTGGAGATGCGATCAAGTATAACTTAATTTTAGAGAAACTTATGAAGGAAAATGGGATCGTTATTAATAGACTACATGCACATGCTCTGAAAAAATCGTCAGAAATTCAGAAGGCAAAAGGCGATGTGCATTTCACAAAAGAAGGTTATGAATACTTAGCTAAAAAAGTGGCAGAGGAAATTTCAACCTTGATTCAAAAATAATTGGCAATTCACTTGAGTTGACGGTGTTCTGTTGCCGCTCAACTCAACTGTTAATTAATAGCACCTTAGATGATCTTAAAAAACAAAAACTTAGGGATAGGTACCTTTTTTATTCTATTCAGTTAAACAGTCATAATCCTCATTATATTTACCACAATGCCATTACTGCGTACCTAAAGGCACGCTCTTCTATTTTTTATCATTTCCTGGGGTTGAAAACCCCCAGGCTATAATACCTTACCGCTTGGCGGTAATCCTAATGCCTTCTCTCCTCGTCCTCCCTGCGGTTTATTCCATCTGTCCCCTTCAAGATTTTTTTAGTTTAATAGGTTATAAATATTTTCCTTTCAAAAAGGCCCCTTAGGGCAAATCACAGTGAGCTGTCGCCGCTAGCGTTTTTTGTTCTAATTTTAGCAGTTTAAAAGTTTCCAGTTGCGTAACACTTAACCAATACCCGTACTACCAAGAGAAGAAGCATATTAAGTTGATGAATTAATAAAAATTGTATTTTTTTTCATTCTTTACTTGACAACTTGACCAAAAAGCCATATTGTATAAGCACGGAAATAATATATAAAAGAAAAAAGGAAGATGTTATGAAATTATTCAGAACAATTTTAGTAATGTACGCCGTTACATTTTCACTGCTATGGTTATCGGGTTGCAAGTTGGAAAAGAAAAAAACCGTTAAAAAAGCTAAGGTAGTCCGTGCAATTAAAGCGAAAGAGATTCGCTTGGTTGAATTGATTGAGACTACTGGTGATGTGGTTGCAGTAAATACAGTAACGCTACGTGCAACGGTTGAAGGGCCTATTAAGTACTGTCCGTGGCGTGAGGGAGATGTCATAAAAGAGGCAGGCCAGAAGCTTCTAGAGATAGATCGTCCGCTGTATCGTGAAGAGCTTGCAGTAAAAAAAGCGATATTAAAGGATTTAGAATATGGACCGAGACCCGAGGAGATTGCAGTAGCAAAGGAAGAAGTTATCCATCTTACAAGTAGTGCGAAATTCGCAAAAATTGATCTTGATAGGATAAGTGATCTGGCGGGTAAAAATGTTATATCCAAACAGGAGCGAGAGAAATCTGAGGTAAATCATGTAAGATGTAGCACTCAGCTTGAAGAAGCAAAAAACAGATTAAAGATGCTAGAGGAAGGGACAAAAAAGACAGAGCTTGCGATTGCGGAAGCGAATGTTGCCCTTGCGCAGGCAAAAGTTGATGAATGTATAATCAACGCCCCGTTTGCCGGCATAATCACTCAAGTTTATGTTCGCCCTGGAGATTTAACACATTTAAGTTCTCCAAGAATGGCACTGATAAAGATGATGGATCCTAAATCACTGATTATCCGTGCAGGACTACCTGAGAGCAGTGCGACACACTTGACCAAAGGGACAAAGATGACAGTTCGACTAGATGCGTACCCCGGAAAAGAGTTCAAAGCTGAAGTTGAGCGTATTCATCCCAGAATTGAATGGAATTCTCGTACAAGATTAGTCGAAGCTAGGATCTTAGATTCTGTAAAACTAATTCCACGTATGTTCGCTAGGATTTCAGTACAGGGACGTGTTTGTGAAAAAGCTGTAATTGTTCCCGATTCAGCCATTATCACAACACCTCGTGGAGATCACATTGTTTTTGTCATTAAAGAAGGAAAGGCAGAAAAGCGAATAGTAAAAATAGGAATTGAACAAGGTGAAAATATTCAGATATATAGCGGACTTAATGCAGGAGAAATAGTTATAACTGCCGGAAATCTTAATCTTAAAAACGGAGCAGCTGTAAAGATTGCAAAAGAGAAAGCTGTAAATTCACCAATTAATAATGGGGAAATATAGATGAAACTCACAACATTATCATTAAAACGTCCGGTAGCTGTTACGGTCTTGATCGTTGCTACGTTTTTCACAGGTCTTTTTGCTTTAACCCAACTTGATGTAAATTACCTGCCTAATATTTCATATCCAATGGTAAAAATTCATGTCTGGTGGCGTGGCGCTACTGCTGATGATATTGAAACAAATGTGGCAGATCCCCTGGAGGAGGTTATTGCGACCGTAGATGGATTGGATTACCTCGAATCATCTAGTATTGAGGGTATGTACACGCTATTGATCAACTTCTCTTATGATGTTAATGTGGAAGTTGCATTTCAGGATGTTGTTGCCGCAATGGGGCGTGTCACCAAAAAACTGCCGCGCGGAATGGATCCCCCAGTTATAATAAAGGCGGATCCATCACAACTGCCTGTTATGGAGATTATGTTTACCTCCGAAGAGCATGACCTTGTGTGGCTTAGAGAGTGGGCGGACACCTGGCTAATTGACAGACTTGCAACGGTAAAAGGTACCGCTGGAGCAGAAATTGTAGGGGGGATGGAACGTGAAATACGAGTACACCTTGACCCAGAACGCCTACAGGCTTATAAGTTATCACCTGCGAGAGTCGCAAAAGCACTTTATGAAGAGAATTTGGAGACATTTGCTGGACGCGTAACTATCGAACCACGAGAAATAATAGCTCGTACAATGGGTGAATTTGATAATCTTGAGGAGATTGAAAATGTTGTAGTTGCTCTTGATTCATCTGGTGAAGAGGTATATATAAAAGATATCGCCCGAGTTGAAGATTCACATGAAGAGATGCGGATACAGACATATTTTGAAGGAAAACCGTGTATAGAGTTCAAGGTGCTGAAGCAGTACGCCGCCAATGCAGTCTCTGTAGCTGAGGGTGTCAAGGCACGACTTAAAGAGTTAACAAAAAACGGTAGTATGCCAAAGGATATCAAATTCGGATATGTTGAGGACGAAAGTATATATGTTATGGGGGCAATTCACAGTGTTGAAAGTTCTGCATTGATTGCAGCACTATTGGTAATCCTTGTTATCTATCTGTTTCTCGGTCGTTGGAGACAGGTGCTTGTTATGGTCGTGGCTCTTCCTATTACGTTACTTGCGAACTTCGCAGTAATGAAAGGTTTCGGATTCTCTATTAACGTATTTTCTCTCGGGGGGCTGGTAGTCGCTTTGGGGGTAATTCTCGACAACTCTATTGTTGTGTTGGAAAATATAACCCGATTAAAGGCGGAAGGAGTTGCGAATTACGCAGAACAGGGGACAAGTGAAGTGGGGTCTGCAATTGTTACATCAACATTGACCTTTCTTGCAATATTTCTGCCATTTGTTTTTGTTCCTGGTATGGCGGCGATTCTCTTCAAGGAGCTTGTTCTTGTTGTTGCTGGTGTTGTGCTGATATCACTTCTTGTGGCAATCACCTTGACACCACTCCTAACGGATCGTCTTCTCCGTAGCGAAAAAGAGACAGAGTTGTCGGGGTTGGCAAAGTTTTTTGACAGCATAATTGAGCGTGGTCTTGCTATTTACAAACGAATGCTGGCAACGTGTATGAAATTCAAATTACCAGTTGTCATAATTGCAATATTAATGTTTGGTGTAGGGATTCTACTTGCGATTATCGCAGGAAGTCAATTTCTACCTAAACTTGATGATGGTCGAGTTATGATTAAACTAAAAATGCCAAGTGGATCTTCTGTCGGAGAGGTAAATCGCATACTTGCAAGGATTGAAAATAAGATAAAAGATATGCCTGAAATTGAGAATATTTTCAGACTTTCCGGAGGCCGGGTTTTCGGCCTTTATACACTTGAAGTAGGTAATGAAGGAAACTTGAATATTCAGCTTGTTCGAAAAGGCAACCGTAATCTATCAACAGGTGAATTTATTAAAAAAATTCGTCCAATAATAGGCAAAATCCAAAACAGCGAACCTGGAGCTAAAATTCCAGTAAAAGCGCGAAAGATTAAGGGTTTACGCAAAGTTGGAGAACAGGATGTTGAGGTTAATATAAAAGGGAGTGATGCGGTATTGCTCTATGAATTTGCAGAAAGACTTGCTGCCAAAATGGAAAAAACACCTGGTCTTTCAGGGGTAAATATCTCCATGGATATGACCAAGCCTGAGTATAGGATTCATATCGACCGGGCTAGAGCATCAGCTATGGGGATTTCTGTAAATGAAATTGCCACTACAATGCGTACTTTAGTTCAAGGTAAAGTGGGAACGCAATTCCGTGAAGGATCTGAGTATTATCCTATACGTGTAATGGTCCCAGAAATCAATATTAGCAATAAAACAGATCTTGAAAATATGATTATTGATACAAAAAATGGAGAACCCGTTTATCTACGGGATATCGCAACGATCAAACGCGGTGTCGGCCCGGTAGAGATCTCCCGAGAAGATCAGATAATGAGAGTAATTGTACGAGCAGATGCAGCCGACATAAGCATTGGTGAAGCTCTTGCCCGTGCAGAAAAAGTTGCACAAGATTTAAAACCACCACCTGGAGTTGAACTTTCAATGGGAAGTGAAGCAAGGTTTATGGCTGAAGGTCGCAAAGTTATGGGCTTAATTATAGGATTTGCTGCGCTTTTCGCATTTGTTATTCTTGCTATTCAGTTTGAGTCATTTCTACTTCCTCTGCTGATTATGTTTAATGTGCCGCTAACTCTGACTGGTGTCTTTTTTGCACTCTTTATCACTGGACACCCCGTCGGGGTAACAGTGCAGATCGGGGTGCTAGTTATGATGGGCGGTATCACATCTCAGGGTGTAGTGCTCTTAAGTGCAGCAGAAGAGTACCGCCAGCAGGGAATGTCCCCTTTAGATGCGATAAACACTGCTGCTCCGCTCCGTGTTAGACCAATTTTAATGACGCAGCTCACAACAGTCCTCGGACTTTTACCGCTAGCGTTAAATTTTGGAGAAGGTGGAGATATGCTAGTATCGATGGCTATTGCCGTAATCGGTGGATTAATTTATTCACTCGCTCTTACATTGCTATTTCTCCCAGCCGCTTACGCACTGGCCTACGGGGCAAAGAGTAAACATCAACAAAAAGCATAATTTCATTTGGATGAGCTTAACATTAACGATAAAATGCTAGCTCATCTAAATTATTCTCTTTCAATTAAACATTCTTAAACAAGAATAAATAAGGAAACGTTTTCATGAAAAATAAAATTAGTATATTTGCATTAGGAATAACTGTAATTCTTGGTGGGTGCTATTCATACAAACCACCACCTGATGCAATATCAGGAACAACATTTACTGGAGCGACAAAAAAAGCACATACTGATCTTCCAAAAGGTTGCCGCAAACTTTCACTTGAACAAACGAAGCAGATTGCCCTTGATAATAATCCAAATTATCAGGCGACACGCCATACAATGGTTGCAGCAACAGCAAGATTCTATAAATCTCTATCAGCATATCTTCCTACAATTACCGCAACATATGATATGACCAACAATCAATATACTCCAGCAAATCGTGGTGGGGTTGGTAGTCAGGGTAATGGGGATTTTAATTCTAGTAAAAATGGTGCATTAAATGGTCGATGGCTGATTTTTAACGGTTTGATAAGAACCATGGATATGCTCGCAGCAAAACATCAAGAGAAAGCATCCGTTGCTCTAAATCAAGATGCTCGCAGGTTGTTGATTGAAGCAGTGACTGTTGCCTATAATAATATTCTACTTGCTAAGGAGAACATTCGTATTGCTAAATCTGATGAACTATTTAATACCCAGCTATATGATGAGACAAAATTGAAATTTAATGCAGGTGCACTTCCACTAAGTGATATGCTTAATTTTGAGATAAAAGTCAATAATGCAAAAACGAAAGTAATAGACGAGGAGTATAATTTTTTTACATCACGCTCTATACTTGCAGAACTCATGGGACTAACGAGTGCAATTCTACCTCGTGATATTTTTCCTAAATTAAAAGCTAAAAATGAACAATTTTCTATTGATGTAGGTGTATATCTGAATACAGCACTCAAAAATAGACCCGACCTAAAAGCTCATCGTGAAATAATGAATGCTGCAAAGTATAATGTTTATGCAAAGTGGGGAGCTTTTTCTCCTACGCTTTCTCTAAATACCTCTTGGGGATATAGCAGAACAGATGGCGGAGATTCTGGTAGATGGAAATATACACCTCATTCAAAAGATAGAAGTTTTAATTATGGTTTTGAAGCACAATGGGTCCTTTTTAACGGTGGATCTCGTATAGCATCTCTTCGTGAAGCACAGGCAAATCTTGCTAAAGAAAAAGAGCTACTTACTGAAAAATGGATTGCTGTTGTTGCAGAGGTCAGGCAAGCCTATGAAGATCAGAACAGAAAATCACAACAGATTATAATTTATAGAAAGAACCTTACATTAGTAGGGCAAAACCGTGACCTTATCGAAGAATCATATAAAGCAGGGAATGAATCGATTACCCGACTTAATGAATCTCAAAATGATCTGGTTAATGCAGACTCAAACTATGTGCACTCAATCATTGATCTAGAAAATGCAAAAACAAAGTTAAACGCAGCTATAGGTGTGGTTAATTAAGTAACAGCACACTCAAATATTAAAAAAAAATGAGGAAAAATGGAAAAAATCAACTACAAAAAAAAATATCCTGTATATGTTAAAAAAGTAAAAAAAGAGGAATGTAAACTTAAGCATGGAGATGAAATATGTATGTCTATTATTGAAGAAATAAATAGACATCCTTTTGCAATGTATATCGGAATCTTTGATCATTTCACACATACGAAGAGTATTCATAACTGTGAAATAGCAGAAAATATACAGGATGCAAAAAATATTCTATTCTGCTTCGGCAAAAAACTTCCAGAACCGGAAATACTAGCAGCAAGGCCACGTTCAATAGGCGTTTGTGAAACAAAGACGCATTTTGTCATTTCGTTTCTTGAAGCCCCAAATCAGGAGCTAACAAAATTAATGGTTAAATGGATTGAAAAATTATTAAACTCAATATAAATTAGTAAATAAAAAGGAAAAATATGAAATATTTGACGTTATTACAGAAAAATTTAATTATCGCGATTCCCATAGTCATGGTTATGGGATTCTTTTTTGGAATAAATATGGATGCAGCTTTTTTGAAAGTTACGATCCTCCCCCTCACCTTCCTAATGGTATATCCTATGATGGTGAATTTACAGCTGAAAAAAATATTTGAAGGTGGTGATACTAAAGTCCAAATCCTGACTCAGGTGATAAATTTTGCTATTGTGCCGTTTGTTGCGTATGGATTCGGACGACTCTTTTTCCCAGATAATCACTATATGGCTTTAGGATTGCTACTTGTAGGACTTCTGCCTACATCGGGTATGACAATCTCATGGACTGGAATGGCTAAGGGCAATATGCCTGCGGCTGTCAAAATGACAGTTTTTGGCCTGCTTATAGGTTCAGTTCTCGCCCCTTTTTATATGAAAATGCTTATGGGAGAAACCGTTGACATCAATATGGGAAAGGTCTTTATGCAAATAGGGGCTATTGTGGTTATTCCTCTAGTACTTGGTAATATTACACAACGACTCTTGATCTCAAAATTCGGATTGGCTCATTATAATGAAAAACTTAAAAAGGTCTTCCCTCCGTTTTCGACACTAGGTGTTGTCGGCATTGTCTTTGTTGCAATGGCACTTAAGGCAAAAGGGATTATGGATAAACCATCGATTATTCCCTCAATCTTGATACCATTGGTGCTTTTTTATCTATTAAATATCGTGGCAAGTGTAATTATAGGAAAAATATTCTTCAAACGTGGAAATGCAATTGCCCTACTGTACGGTACTGTTATGCGTAACCTGTCAATTGCACTTGCTATCGCAATAACAGCCTTTGGAAAAGAAGGTGCGGATATCGCAATTGTTATCGCACTAGGATACATCATTCAGGTTCAACTAGCAGCATGGGTTGTTAAGTTAACTGATAAAATTTACGGACCGGCTCCAGAAGATGAAGCAATACAAATCATGCATCGTGGACTTTTTTCATTACATGATACAGATACATTAAAACAAGCTATTATGCTTCTAAGCGAAGAGGAGATTCACTCGCTGGCAGTACTCGACAACAAAGAGTCCCCTCTTGGCATTCTTACACTAAAGAAGGTGATTGATGAAATTGCAAACGAACTGCCAATGGACACTTCGTTATCCAAAATCAAACTTGAACCACCTGTATTTGCAGGCTTACATCAACCAATTACTCAAATTGCAAAGACAATGAAGCGAACACACGAATATAAAGTGCTTATAACTAATGAAAAAGGGATAATTGAAGGTGTGGTTACCGCCCAGGATATAGTTAAAGATTTAGCTTAATTACATACTAAAAAAAGGAGAAAAAAATGTTTAGTCGTCAAATGGCAATGGTATATTGCGGGGTTTTATTAATCATTACCGGTTGCTCTGAAAATAAAGAGGAAGGTAGTATTGATAAAAGTGAAAAATTGATAATTTTATGCGGGAACTCTTTTATCTCCCCTACAGAACAGCTTATTGCAGAATTCACAAAAGAGACAGGAATTGAAGCTACATATACGACTGGAGGCAGTGAGGATCTTCTACCGCATGTAAAAGCAAAAAAAGAGGGAGATATATTTATTTCTCACGATCCATATCTTGATTATGCTAAAGAGGCAGGATCTTATTCAGATCATGCCTATGTCGGATTTGTTGCTCCTGTTCTAGCAGTTCAAAAAGGTAATCCGAAATCTCTTTCTAAAATTGAAGATCTGGCAAATGAAAACTTAAAAATAGCTCTTAGCAATCCCAAATATTCCACTTGTGGAGAGATGGTATTTAAACTTCTTGAAAAAAAGAAAATTAAAGATGCGGTAATGATAAATGTGGGCAATCGTCTTACAAAAGGGCACAGCAATTTAGGGAATCTTGTAAAGACAAAAAGCGTAGATGCTGTAATCATGTGGAATGGTGTAGCTAATACATTTAAAGATTATCTTCAGGTAGTGCCAACTCCTTATGAATATGATGATGAGATTCAACTCAGTGTCATAGGATTAAATTACTCGAAGCAACCGGAATCGGTAAAAAAGTTTATGGAATTTACAAAAAAGAATGGGAAAAGAATTTTTTCCGAACATGGATGTATTAAATAATTATGATATACTTTACGCGGGTGAAACTTTAATATTTTAATTGAGGTTCATTAGCCAACAAAAGTAATTCAAAACCTCTACCGCTTGCGGTATAATAAGATTTTGCGAAATGCGCAAAAAGGTAAATTTATGAAACTAAATTGTTATAAAGTGATACTTGCTGGAATAGTATCGATTATAATATCAGGCTGTAGCGATCAGGGTACCGGTATTGATAAAAAGCAGACAAATAAAGAGTTGTTGATTTTTGCCGGAGCCGGACTTCGCAATCCCATCTCTGAACTTGCTAAAACCTTTGAAAAAGAACTTGGTGTAAAAGTAATGGTGGACTATGCCGGTGCTGAAGTGTTGATATCAAAAGCAAAACTCAGTAAGCGTGGAGATCTGTATATTCCCGGCGACAGGGCACATGTTACGATGGCAGCAAAACAAGGGCTGATTATCTCTCAGAAGCCAGTTTGTTATTTTATCCCAACAATTTTTGTTCAAAAAGGTAATCCGAAGGGAATTATAAGCCTCAGTGATTTGATACGTCCAGGTTTAAAAATTGGTCTTGGCAACCCGGAATATATTCCAATTGGGCGGAAATCAAAAAAGATTTTCGAGAAAAATGGAATTACCTGGAAAGAGATAGAAAAGAATCTAAAATTTCAATCATCAACGGTCAACGAACTTTGCCTTCAGATTCAGGCGAAAAGTCTCGATGCGGTTATTGTATGGGATGCTGTTGCAAAAAGTTATTTAAAATACGGAGATGAAGTTACCATCCCTTATTCTCATAATATTATATCAACTGTTGATGCTGGAATATTAAAATTCACTAAAGATCAACTGCTTGTCGAAAAATTTGTGGATTTTATCTGTTCCGAACGCGGAAAAGCAATTTTCCGTAAACATAAATATCAAGTGGATTTATTAAAGAGAAAATAGGAGGATCAGAACTATGAGCAAAAATATCAAGTCTTTAGTAAATCATTCAGAACAACATTTCAGAAGAGGTGCGTATCTTTTTCTGTTTCTCTTTATCTTATTTGCCTTTCTCAGTATGTTTACCAATATTACAGAATGGCATATGATGTCAACCTTTTCTGTAGTACTAATGTGGATATCTCTGCCGTGCTATTTTATATGTGCGGCACTTTGCATTGGTAGTGAATTTCATAGCTGGAATGGACGACTATTCTCAACTTTTCTTTTCCTGCCCCTGGTCTTCTTTATCACCATGGCTATATTTCTGATCATGGCTGATGCTCTATACATTAATAAAACTGCTGTAATTAAAGTTTTTACATCTCCTTTTATCCGACAGGCATTGCAATTGAGTATTGTTACAAGTGTTATAACTGTTCTACTCTCATTAATCTTTGCAATCCCAATAGGCTATATCCTTAGTCGTTATCGCTTCCCAGGGCATATTCTTGTTGATACGATAGTCGACCTCCCCATTGTCTTCCCGCCACTGGTTGCAGGATTGACTCTTCTTATTTTCTTTTCTGAAACCGGAGTTGGAAGGTGGATTCAAGAGGATATGGGACTGGAATTTGTTTTTCAACCTAAAGGAATAGTACTTTGTCAATTTATTGTATCAGCAAGCTTTGCCATTCGTTCAATAAAAAGTGCATTTGATGATATTGATCAGCGTCTTGAAAAGGTTGCCTTAACTCTGGGATGTACGTCTTGGGGAAGTTTTTTTCGTGTATCTCTTCCTATGGCTTCCGGAGGAATAATGGCAGGAGGTATCCTTACTTGGGCACGAGCCTTTGGAATTTTCGGACCATTGATGATATTAGTAGGTTCTTTTCGTGGAAAAACTGAAGTATTGAGTACCACAATTTATCTTGAGCAGTCAGTGGGGAATCTGGAGGTGGCATTGGCAGTTGCATTACTACTTATTTTCGTTGCAATGATTGCATTAATAACCATTCGCCTGGCGGGCGGAAAGGTATTGGTGAAGCTATGATTAAAATTCAAGAATTGTCATTTT
>JAUUYH010000246.1 GCA_030590505.1 Kiritimatiellota bacterium | reverse complement strand
TCAGGCTCCCGGCAGATGCACTTAAGCATGGTGATATTTATCGTTTGAGAATGTATTGGAACGGCGGGGAGGGGGATCGTATCCCTGCTTGGGGACGGCGGGTCGTTCAAGATCCTGAAACACTGATCTTTAATGCTCAGGTATGGGCACCTGAAAAAACATATAAATGGAAACATAAAACTTTTTCGTTACTTGAAAAATGTCCATTAATTTATGAAGCACATATAGGTATGGCACAGGAGCGGGAGGGAGTCGGGACATATTGCGAATTTCGCAAAAATATTCTACCTAGAGTCGTGGAAGAGGGATACAATACTCTGCAGTTAATGGCAATTATGGAACATCCATATTATGGAAGTTTCGGGTATCATGTCTCCAGTTTCTTTGCTCCGTCATCACGATTTGGAACGCCAGAAGAGTTGAAGGAACTTATCGACGCAGCACACGAAGCGGGGCTTGCTGTAATTATGGATATTGTACATTCTCACTCTGTTAGCAATGAAGTTGAAGGGCTGTCACTGTTTGATGGCACAGAGTATCAATATTTCCACGAAGGAGCACGCGGCAAGCATGAAGCATGGGATTCAAGATGTTTTAATTATGGCAAGACAGAGGTGCTGCATTTTCTTCTTTCTAACTGTCGATACTGGTTAGATGAGTTCCATATTGATGGGTTTCGTTTTGATGGCGTAACAAGTATGCTCTATCTCCATCACGGGCTCGGGCCGGCATTTGATTCTTATGATCGATATTTTGACAGCTCTGTTGACGAAGATGCTGTATCCTATATTATGCTTGCAAATAAGTTGATCCACTCGCTGAATCCTGATGCAATGACAATTGCCGAAGATGTAAGCGGTATGCCAGGGCTTGGTGCTCCCGTAGAGGATGGTGGGCTTGGTTTTGATTATAAACTAGCAATGGGGCTTCCTGATTACTGGTTCAAGCTGTTAAAAGAGGTTAAAGACGAAGATTGGAATATGGAAGAGATGATGCTCGAATTGACAAATCGCAGAAGCGATGAGAAGAGCATAAGCTACGTTGAGTGTCATGATCAGTCAATTGTCGGCGGTAAAACACTTATTTTTGAATTAATTGATGCTGATATGTATTTTGCTATGTCAAAAAATGATCAGAACCTGCGGGTAGAGCGCGGAATAGCTCTGCATAACATGATACGACTTGCGACTGTCGCAACAGCAGGGCAGGGGTACCTAACATTTATCGGCAATGAATTTGGACACCCCGAATGGGTCGATTTTCCGCGGGAAGGGAACGATTGGTCACATAAGTATGCACGACGCCAATGGAGTCTGGTTGATAACCTGGAACTAAAATATCACTATCTTGGTGACTTTGAGAAAGAGTTTTTGCATCTGTTTACAACAAAAAAACTGCTTGAACACAATCAGTGGGCTGAGATGCCGTTTGTGAATGTATCAGACCAAATAATTGCAATCAAACGAGGCGATGTTTTCTTTATCTTCAACTTTAACCCAGCGCACTCCTTTTCCGATTATCCGATAGATCTTCCTGAAGGGCAATATGAACTGTTATTTAATTCCGACGAACAACGTTTCGGTGGTATGGATCGCATTCAGCTAGGTCAGCGATTCTTGGCAGGGGATCTTGACGGCAGAGTTTGCATTAAAACCTATCTTCCGCCGAGAACCTGTATGGTGTTAAATAAAATAATATAATGCTATCTTTATTAAAAATAAAAAACTTGCAACCTATAAAGAACTCTTTCCAGCAAACAACTGTTTGGGTACTGTTTTTCTCTGCTGGCATTGTTTCAGCAGCAGATCGCTTTCCTCGTCCTGAATTTGATACCATGCACGTGGTTCCAACCCCAATTATTCCTCAGCCCTCAGCTGATTTTTTTCGACTTATAGATTTTTCGGTGTTTGTTCTGGCGATAGCAGTTGCAAGCTATTTTATTATTCGAAAACGTTCCCGTGTAGGAGTTGTCGCTACGCTTATATTTTCTCTGCTCTATTTTGGGTTTTATAAAACGGGGTGTATCTGTGCGGTTGGGTCAGTTCAGAATATAACTCTTGCAATTTTCTCTCAAACTTACCAGGTATCATGGATTATATTTGCGATATTCGCAACTCCTATTATATTTACACTGTTTTTTGGGCGTACCTTCTGCTCATCCGTCTGTCCGCTCGGAGCTATTCAAGATGTTTTTATCCTAAAACCAATCAAGGTTCCCGACTGGTTGGAGGATCTTCTTGGACTTATTCCCTATTTATACCTCGGATTGGCTATCCTTTTTGCTGCTACGAAATCAGCGTTTTTAATATGCAGATATGACCCGTTTGTTGGTTTTTTCAGACTTTCAGGATCTATTGAGATGATTTTCTTCGGTTTTGCTATACTCCTGCTCGGCGTGTTTGTCGCAAGACCATATTGTAGATACCTCTGCCCTTATGGAGTACTCTTACGGTGGGCTTCACTGTTTTCGCGACGTCACTTAAGTATAACGCCTGATAAATGTGTAAAGTGCCGCCTGTGTGAGAACTCATGCCCGTTTGGCGCAATTCGCAAACCAGCACCTGAAAAAATCCCCGAATTACGTGAGGTTGGTGTTAGGCGCTTAGTTAAACTTTTTATTTTAGCACCATTAATTCTCGTAGCATTTACATTTTTCGGACGTATCTCTGCTCCTTATATGTCAAAGATAAATCCTAAAGTAGCGATTGTAGATCAACTCATCAAAGAGACTAAACAATCTCCCGAATTAACAAGAGTAACACCGTTAAGCCTAAAGCTGATAAAACGTGCTACTGAAATTAGAGGAAATTTTCTTTTCGGCGGCACTCTTTTAGGACTCTTTTTGGGGCTTGTTGTTGTATGTAAATTGATATCCCTCTCCGTATATCCCGCAGG
>JAUUYH010000254.1 GCA_030590505.1 Kiritimatiellota bacterium | reverse complement strand
GCAATAACCTTAAATGCGGCAGCAATACTAGGTAATCCTTCACTTTCTGCTATCTCCGCAAATGTGGGATAGAGTATATTCCACTCTTCGCTTTCTCCGTTGGCTGATGCAAATAGATTTTCAGCTGTAGTGCTAATTTTTCCTGCAGGGTACGATGCTGTAATCTCTAAATCGGTGCCTTCTAAAAATTTGAAAAAACGTTTTGCATGTACTCTTTCCTGATCTGCTGTCTCCAGAAATGTGTTTGAAATAACTATATGTCCATCTTTTTTTGCTATTTTCGCAAAAAATTCATAACGATTCCGCGCCTGCGACTCACCTGCAAATGCTTTGAGTAGATTTTTCTCTGTCTCTTTTCCTCTTAGACTCATTTTACTTCTCCATTTTGACAATGCTCACAAATCCCACGGAACTCAAGTGAATATCCCTCAATTCCACTTACACCCTTCAATTTCTCAAGCTTTTGTGTGACTTGGGAAATTGCTGCCTGTGAGATATCAGAGACTCCGCCGCACGAGCGACACCTTAAATGATAATGCTTTGATAAATCTGCATCATATCGGCGACGCTTTCCTGCTATATCTAGGCGAAGTATATCTCCGTTTGTTGCCATTGTTTCAAGGTTCCTGTAAACTGTTGCAATACTTATGTTCGGCATACGCTTCCTTGCCATTGCATAAACTTCATCTGCTGTTGGATGTATTTTTACTCCGTGCAGCTCCTCAAAAATTACTGTTCTCTGTACTGTCTTGTTCATTAGTATATTCCTCTTTCATTTCTAGTAATAGTAATCATTATCAAAAAGAATACAAGCCCTGTTTTGAAAATAATGCAATATTTTTTAAATATTTGGGTTAAACTTGACCAGTTGTGTTGAAAGAAATGCTTTTTATGATAGAATTTTAGTTGAAATTAAATTATTTAAGATAGGTGATATTTATGAATTTTAAGTGTATAGATGATTTGCGGAACCATCTTCTTGCGAAGTTCGCAGAAAATGTTGAAGATATGGCGCTGAATATTGAAACAGAGATATGTCCATCTGATATGACAGGGGATGTAACAGTCAACTGCTTTCGCTTTGCCCGTTTCCTGAAAAGCAACCCGATGGAAGTTGCGAAACTCGTAGCAGAATTCTTATCAGAACATGAAGATATTGAGAAAGTTGAGGTGCTAAAGGCCTTTGTGAATCTTACGCTAACGCCAGCTGCGCTTCATCGCGATTCTGTTGCAAAAATAAACCAACTGCTTGCAACTGATCTTGTGTCAGATGAGGAGCGTAAAAAAATAATTGTTGAATTCTCTGCTCCAAATACCAATAAACCGCAACATCTCGGACACGTTAGAAACAATACCCTCGGAATGTCCCTGGCATCACTTTTGAAACGTATTGGACATGATGTTATACCTATAAATCTGGTTAATGATCGTGGCATTCATATTTGTAAATCAATGACAGCCTACAGGCGCTATGGTAACGGGATAACACCTGAATTAGCAGGCAAAAAGGGCGACCATCTGGTTGGTGACTTTTATGTGAGATACGATAAAGAGCTTAAGAAAGAGATTAAGGAGTTGCGTAATTCGCAGCCAGACTTGAAAGATAGAAGCGATGATGATCTTTTCTCGGAAACGTCAATCGGCAGAGAAGCACAGCAGATGTTGCGTGACTGGGAGGCTGATGATTGCGAAGTTCGCAAATTATGGGAGATGATGAATAGCTGGGTTTTGGAAGGCTTTAATAAAACATACAAACGTATGGGAATTGAGTTTGAGAACACATATCTTGAAAGCAAAACCTACCTCTTAGGTAAGGATATTATTGAAGAAGGTCTTAAAAAAGCGGTATTTGTCAAACGTGAAGATGGTGCGACAATTGTTGATCTCGGTAAAAAACTGGGCGAAAAGGTTGTACTCCGGTCTGATGGTACAAGTGTCTATATTACGCAGGATATCGGAACTACCTTAAAGAAATATGATGATTACAGGCCCGATCGTCAAATATGGGTTGTCGGAGATGAGCAGAAATACCACTTTCAGGTACTTTTCGAGATACTTAAAAAACTTGGCTACGAATGGGCCAGGGATCTTCATCATCTTGCTTATGGAATGGTGAATTTGCCCTCTGGTAAAATGAAGAGTAGGGAAGGGACAGTTGTCGATGCCGATGATCTTTTTGACGAAATGACTGCACTTGCGAAATCAGCAACTCTTGAACGTGCTGGAGATAATATCCCTGATGATATTGATGAACGTGCAGAAATTATCGGAATGGGGGCACTTAAATTTATGCTCCTTAAATTTAACCCTAAAACAACAATTATGTTTAATCCAGAAGAGTCGCTTAAATTTGAAGGCGATACTGGTCCTTACGTGCAGTACGCATGTGCAAGAATTAGCTCAATCCTTCGTAGGGCGGATGTAGAAAATAAAATTGCAGGCAATGTTGACTGGACGCTGCTATCTTCAGAGTTCGAGAAAAAGCTTGCAGTTCGAGCATTCCAATATCCGTCTGTTTTAAAACGGGCAGG
>JAUUYH010000060.1 GCA_030590505.1 Kiritimatiellota bacterium | reverse complement strand
TGTTTCTGCTTCTCCTGTTCCTTCTCCTGCTGTTTTTGTTCTTGGTCCTTTTTTGGATTTTTTTTCTGATCATTCTCCTTTTTCTGTTGATCATGTGCCTCTTTTGCTTGCTTTTGAGCTTCTTTCTGCTTTTTTTCGAGTTCTTCTTTTAAATCTTTAATCTTTTTCGCAAGAATCCTATCGTCAAGTAGTTTCTGTTGATTTAGGATAACTCGTTTACGTTTGGTATCAGAGCGCATTGCTTCTTTATACATAATTTCTGCTTGATCCATTATTTCAAGGGCTTTATCTGGGTCTTTCTGCATTATTTCCCGGGCCCTTGTATGTGCGATAACTCCAAGATTTTGGAATGCTTTGCTTCGTACTTCTGGGGCGATTTCAGCTAGATTTATTGCTTTTTTATAGAGTTTTTTTGCTTCATCTTTATTGCTTTCGATATGTAGCTTAAGTGCTCTGTTATAAAGCGAAGCCGGTGTGACTTTTTCATTTGTCTTCTTTTTTTGACTATCTCCGTCATCTACAGTTGCTTCTACTGCAAGTTTTTGTTTTTCCTTGTTTTGTTGCAGTCCCTCTTCCGCTGAAGCAGTAGGGGTAAAACCAGTAATAAAGGCAAGGCACAGTATCGTCACCATAACTCTCTCCTTTCGCCTCTCACCTATTCCGAAACGAATAAGAAGCAGTATGATTGCAACAAACAAAGGGTAATGAAATTTTTCAATCGGCCTTTTACTACTGCTTTTGGAATACTCTTTGGGGATGAGTTGCTTTACATGTTTATTAATTGCTGCAAGCTCAGGTTCTGTTGCTGTGGAGCGTACATAAATACCATTAGTAGCTTTATAAAGTTTTTTTAATTGAACCTCATTTAATCTGCTTATTACTAATTCGCCTTGAGCATCTCTAAGTAAACGAGTCTTTCCATCTGGGCCAGTCATCTTGATAAGGCCGTCTCCTGAAGGATCACCAATGCCTACAACAAAAAGCGGTATCTTTAATTTCTTCAGCATTGCAACCGATTTGGAACTGTCTCCAGATAGTTCATCACCATCAGAAATCAGTACAATTGCACGATAACCGCCTTCCGCTGCCTGAAATGCGATCAGTGCTGTCTCCAATGCATTTTCAATATTTGTGCCTCCAAGCGGAATGGAGTCAGTGCTTATCTCGTCGAGGGTTTGAAATATGCTAGTTTTATCGACTGTAAGTGGGCATTCCAGAAATGCGGAACCCGCAAATGCGATTAACCCGAATCGATCACCAGGATTTGATTTGATCAGATTACGGATCAAAAGTTTCGCATGTTTTAATCTTGTTGGGCGGACATCTTCGGATCGCATACTTTTTGAAACATCAAGTACAATCATCAGGTCTCTGCCTCTGTCGGAAAATGGCAAAATTCTCCATCCCCAGCGGGGGCGGGCCATTGCAACACAGAGAAGTGATATTGCAAGTAAAAGCAACCATAATCTAAGATATCTCCGACCTGGAGAAAGTGTTGTATTTACTGCGTAATTCGCATTGTTTCCAAATATTTTTTTTAAAATATCTACTCTTTTGTATGATGCCACATATACCATAAGTCCGAAGGTCGGTACAATCCAAAGTATATGCAACAGTTTCCAAGTATATTCAAAACTCATTATAATTTCTCCAGAATATTCTCTTTATTTAATAAAATTTTCTACTTAATAATACAGCAGGTTATAAAAAGAGACACCTAATTTTCAGTATTGTTCCAATAATTGATTATTTTGTAGCATCAATACTGATTTTAAATCATACCTAAATCGTGGAATCCTAAGCACGCAATTTTCATAAGTCATTTGCCCGCATACGCTTTGGCTTTTTATTTAGTTCACTTAAAGGAGCTTCATAGAAAAGCTAAAGCATCTAAAAACAAAGTGCTTACGCAACTCACGCACTTATGTTTGCACAATCTAGGTCATAAGTATAGTCACTAGCACTAAATTTCCCTGTTTGTGGAATTAACAATTACTCTCTTTTAGAATGTCGTTGCGTGAGAGATGATCATAGACATGTATTTGAGTTGTAGAATCCTCACCGAACAGAATGTTTCCGAATCTATCTTTTACCACCCCAGGAGTCTCGTGATTAAAAACTCCAATCTGCGTAAGTGGAATATCGTCAAAAGGCCACTCATTTATCAAAAAAACAGCTTTTTCAGGATGGACGGCAAAAAGAAGCTCATAATCCTCTCCGTCCGTCAGTCGTTGTGCGATATTCGCATTATTTCTTGGAGGAATTGCTTCAGGATTGAGACAAAGCCCCAATTTTGACATCTCTGCGAGTCTCGCAGAATCAAGTAATACCCCATCACTTACATCAATCATTGTATTTGTAAAAGCACCTGCCAGAAATTTGGCAGCTTCGACTCTTGGCGTAAAATTTATATGGTGTCCGCTAGAGAATGAATTTCCGAAAAGTCCTGTTGCAAAAAGAAGATCCTCGAACTTCGCTGAAGATCTAAGAGAGAGCGACTCTTTAGCTACCCAACCAGTAATCGTAAGTGAAAATGAGTCTGTGTCTGCATTGGTAGATGAAATATCACCGCCGCAAACTGAAATATTCCACTGCTCTGCTTCATGCGCAAGTGTATTTAGAAATTCATCAATCCAGTAGTTGTCAGATGCGGTTGCCTTGCTTAAAGTCATTGTTAGTAGTGCATGAGCCGGCACTCCGCCCATAGCAGCAATATCGCTCAAATTTCGATTAAGAAGTTTTTTTGCGATTTTCGCAGCAAATGCAGAAGATTTTTTGTAATGAATATCAGATACTAACTGATCAACTGCCATAAGATAGAATTTGTCCAAGCCAAAATCAAGAACAGCACAATCATCACCAGGGCCTATTAAAACCTCTCCGCGTTGAGGGAATATATTAGGAATCCTATCTAAAAGATCTTTCTCATTCACTTTTTAGGCCATTGATTAATAATCTGAATAACTTCTCTTACATAAGCACATTCGCACTGTAGAGGACAGGGGGTTGTGCTGTCACGTTTAGCACAGTAACCAGGGCATTGCTTAGTCCCATTCTGTGATTTTTTGAAAACGGGACCTTCGTAAAGGTCCGAGAATTCAGAGACAGGAAACGCCAAAGTCGTTCCACATGAGTGGTTAAACATAAACCACCCTGTCTCAAGATTTTCAAAATGAATTTGGTAGCCTAGGTATAAAATGTCAGGATCTGCCAAAAAATCATCACGCAAATCCCACTTCTTACTACACATGGAACATTGTTTAAACATTAAATAAACAGTTCCTCAAGTAAGCGTCTAACTTCTTTTTTGCCCATCTGTTTTAATTTTAGAAGTTTTGCTTTTGTATCATTACGAGGAGTTGATTTGCCATTTTCCCAGAGATAGATAGAGTTTGGGTTGATATCAAGCAGCATGGCCATCTCATTTCTACTGAGATCATTCTTTGTTCTGACTGCGGTAATATATTTCGGGGTAATGCGAGATTTTTCAACTTCTTCTTCACTAATGTCAGATATATCTAAAATCTCTTCAAATCCAAGAATTTCTTCGAGTTTTCCCATTCTTTTTTCAAAACTTGCAATAATCTTACTTTGAGCAGAAATCTTTTTTTTCTGTTCGATCACTTTTGCACCTAGAGCATCTACGATTAATCTTACTTCTTTGCGGGCAATTCGTGCAATTTCGTCATTGAGAACGACTGTGTAATTAGGCATTATCTCTCTCCTTTTTTGTTCCCGAAATTTCAATTCAGGAATCGTATTAAAAAACACTTCACTATCCAAATTATAAACAAAAAGCATATTTAATATCAATTAGTATGCTTTACGGGTTGACTAAAAATATTTATAAACTATTACTTAATCAAATGTAATAATATTACTTATAATTTAAAAGTCAAAAAAAAAAGGAATAATAATGGAAATAAAAATAAATAAGAGACCTCTCTTTGAGTCACATTTTCATCCAGATTCAGCTATTTCATTTGCTAAATATCGTCAAGAATCATCTGATGCTGGGGTGAAGTATCTATTAGCAGCAAGTAATGATCTTGAATCGACACTTCTCGCAGAAGCGTTTGCAGAGAGCTCGGAGAACTCCTGGTTTTCCGCAGGAGTTCATCCACACGAAGTGGCTCAGCACATTAACATGGTTCAAAAGTTTGCGAAGTTCGCAAAAAATAAAAAATGTGTGGCTATTGGGGAAATAGGCCTAGATTATTTTTATCAGAATTCTGAACGAAATATACAACTGCAGGTGTTTGAGGAGTTCTTAAAGCTCGCACGGCATGTTAACTTGCCGGCAATTATACACTGCAGAGACAAAGAAGAGTCTGAACAGGCCTATATCGATACATTTTTGCTTCTGAAGCGATTTGCTGCGGATGGTGGACAGTTTGTCATTCACTGCTACACAGGAACAACGGAATGGGCAAATAAATTTCTCGACCTTGGTGCCTATCTTGGAATTACCGGAATCGTGACATTTCCAAAAGCACAGAATGTCAGAGACGTACTGAAAATTATTCCCGATGACCGCCTATTGATTGAAACAGATACTCCATATCTGGCACCAGTCCCGAAAAGGGGAAAAACTAATCACTCAAAATATCTGCCGCATATTGCAGAAAAAATTGCAGATGAAAGAAGTGTTTCAGTTGAGAAGATTGCAGAGTTAACAACTGCTAACGCAAAAAAACTTTTTGCCATATAGATCTTTTCATCCCACCAAGGCGGATTTAATTCCCCATCCCTCGGGGCGTACCATATAAAAATATATTTTGCTCAGCTTTTATTAAAACCGTATATACATCGTATGCTTATCTGCTTTGTAGATCTGTCGCAATGCTCGAGTAGGCATCGAAGTCGTTTATGAGGCATGAACTCGTGGATCTTCTGAACTGTAGGGGGTGGAAATCTTCAATTTTTATATTTCTTCATCAACTTTATGCACTTTACAGTAAAGCGATGAGCGAAGAAAATAAGTAAAAACTTATGAGTTCTGTTTGCAGAAAACCTCTGGTGCATTATCTTTTATGCATTGAGGAGTGAATGACCTTGGCACAACGGCTATGGTCGTAAACTCATTTGCGAAATTCGCAAAAAATAAAATAAAGGAAATGTAACAATGAAGAAATTATTAAATTTTGTCCCGCTATTGCTTTTATGCAGTTGCCTTACAACCGCACCGTCCTCACTGGAAGAGCACCCTGGCGAACCAGAACTCGAAGTCATCACAGAATCAGGAGACGTTGAAATCGATACAACGAAAAATCCTGTAGTCATTGGAGGAACTGAAGCAATTGAACTTATAGAACCGAAAGAGGTAAAACTACCCCTTGTCAAAACTGTTGTGATTATGAAAACTTCTCTCGGTGATGTTACAATCGAACTTGATCCTGCAAAAGCACCTGTAACTGTAAAAAACTTTCTTGATTACGTTGATAACAAATATTACAATAATACCATTTTTCATCGTGTGATGTCTAACTTTATGGTTCAAGGTGGTGGATTTACTGAAAAAATGCAGGAGAAAAAAACAAAAAAACCGATTGAAAATGAGGCATACAACGGACTTAGTAACATGCGTGGAACACTAGCAATGGCACGTACAAATGTTGTGGACAGTGCAACGAGTCAGTTTTTTATCAATGTAAAAGATAACTTATTTCTTGACCATAAAGATAAATCAGCTCGGAAGTTTGGGTACTGCGTATTTGGTAGAGTTATCGATGGAATGGATGTTGTCGATAAGATAAGAAGAGTAAAAACAGAGTCGCGTGGGTATACCGAAAACGTACCTGTTAAGACGATTATGATTAAAGAAATTGTAAGAGCTAAAAAGAAGTAAGTTTGCGCATTTCGCAAAACTGATAAATGTTTATATCATTTGAATGAAAAAAAAATTACAACTGCCGTTAAATGAAAATAATGTGCGTGACCTTCAGGTTGGAGAGAATGTTCTGATTTCAGGAACACTCTACACCGGACGCGATGCTGCACATAAGTTTCTTGTTAGCACTCCTGAAGAGTTTCCTGTCTCACTGCGGAATACTGCAATCTATCATTGCGGACCGATAGTGATAAAACAGAATGGTGAATGGGTTGTCACTGCCGCTGGTCCTACAACATCGGCCAGAACTGAACCTTACATTGCCGAGATTATCGAACGGTTCGGAGTCCGGGCATTCATTGGAAAAGGTGGATTGGGGCAACAGACCCTTGATGCATGCCAGAAATACGGGTGCGTATATCTCAGTGCGGTCGGTGGTTGTGCTCAGGTGCTTGCAAAGGCTATTATTAAAGTTAAAAACGTCTATTTTTATGAAGAGTTTGGTCCTCCGGAAGCAGTTTGGGAATTGGAAGTCAAAGATTTTCCTGCGATTGTAACCATGGATTCTCATGGCAATTCTCTGCATATCAATTAAATAAACCCCACCTTGGTGAGATTTAAACAGGTTTACATGAAAAATCAAAAAAAAATACAAAAAATTACCGGAGCATTGCCTCTGTTAATTATTCTCGCACTTATAACAATTATATCATGTAATAAAAGGAGTACGGGCACTAAAGCAGTGAGGCGATACTCTGTTATGGGTGGAATTATCCTTGAAATAAAGCTTTACGGCGAGCCTGATCAGCTTAAAGCAGTATTTGATATTATCTATAAAAAGGTCAGCGAAGTAGATAAAATCTGTAATCTCTATAGCCCGACAAGTGAACTCTCTCAACTAAACAACACTGCTTACGCAAAGCCGTTTGTCTGCAGTGAACTGCTTTGGGATGTATTGATGGAATCAAAAAAATATTATGAACTTTCAGAAGGGGCATTTGATATATCTGCCACTCCTTTAATGAAATTATGGGGTTTTTACCGTAAACGTAAAACACTTCCTTCAGAAAAAGAGCTAAATGAGGCACAAAAACTGGTTGGACTGCATAAAGTAATCTTTGATTCAGAAGCAAAAAGTGTAAAGTTCACTCTGCCAGGAATGCGACTTGATTTAGGAGGAATTGCCAAGGGATATGCGGTAAATCTTGCTGCGAAATTCGCAAAAAAAGAGAATGTGAAAATCGGTATTATCAACCTGGGCGGTAATGCCTACTGCTTTCCTGAGCCGTTTCCAGAAAAAAAAACATATACCATAGCTGTGAGAGATCCTCTCGGTGAAAACTCTATATGTGGAGTAGTTGAGTTACTCGATCAGAGCGTTGCCACAAGTGGAGACTATGAGCGATATGTTGTTATAAATGGCAGGCATTACGCACATATAATGAATCCAGAAACAGGGGATCCTGTCGAAAATATGCTGTCGGTTACAGTTATTACACCATCTGCAACTGTCTCAGATGCACTCTCAACAATTGTGTTTATTAAAGGTGCGAAATTCGCAGAAAAATATAATAAAAGACACGCAGAGACCTCTTTTTTAATTATTAAGCGAAACAGCAAAGGCATACCAGAGGGGATACAAATAGGAGATGTCTGGAAGGGGCCTGGTTTTTATTAAAAAAAATGGAATACAAAGTAAAACACCTGTGATTACGGAAGAATATCGTACACATTCTAAAACTCTGTTGCAAAAATTATTAATTAAATTTGAATATTTCTGAAAATACTATAGATTAGCGGTTCGTTTATAATATAGATAGTTTAAATAATGAATTTTTTAAAGGAGAAAATTATGTCTAGTAAAGTTCTTGATTATGTAAAACCTGGAGTTATTTCAGGTGATGATGTAACAAAAGTATTCGAAATTGCAAAAGCTAATAAGTTTGCACTTCCCGCAGTAAATGTAGTTGGTTCTGATTCAGTGAACGGCGTGCTTGAAGCTGCTAAAGAGGTAAACTCACCTGTAATTATTCAGTTTTCAAATGGCGGTGCTGGATTTCTTGCTGGAAAAGGCTGCCCTGCAGACGACTCTGCAGTACTCGGTGCAATCGCTGGAGCAAAACACGTACACATTATGGCAGAAGCCTACGGTGTACCTGTGATTCTTCATACTGACCATGCTGCAAAGAAACTTCTTCCATGGATCGACGCTCTACTCGATGCTGGTGAAAAACATTTTGCAGAAACTGGCAAACCTCTATTCTCATCACACATGCTTGATCTCTCTGAAGAGACTCTTGAAGAGAATATTTCAACTTGTGAAAAGTATCTTGAGCGTATGAGCAAAATTGATATGACTCTTGAGTTAGAACTCGGTTGCACTGGTGGCGAAGAGGATGGAGTTGATAATAGTGATATGGATGAGTCAAAGCTCTATACACAGCCTGAAGATGTATGCGAAGCGTACGAACGTCTTGGCAAAATTAGCAAGAACTTTACAGTTGCCGCTTCTTTTGGTAACGTTCACGGTGTTTACAAGCCAGGTAACGTAAAGCTTACTCCTACAATCTTGCGCGATTCGCAGAAATATATTGTGGAAAAACTAGGATGTGACTCTTCACAACCTGTAAACTTTGTTTTCCACGGCGGATCAGGCTCTAGTCCTGAAGAGATCTCTGAAGCTATCTCTTACGGTGTAATTAAAATGAATATCGATACAGATACTCAGTGGGCTACATGGAAGGGACTGATGGATTACTACAAAGAAAATGAAGCATATCTACAGGCACAGATCGGAAATCCTGACGGTGCAGATAAGCCGAATAAGAAAAAATATGATCCACGTGTTTGGCTCCGTGCATCACAGACTTCAATGGTTGAACGCGTGAAAAGCGCATTTGAAGATCTTAATGCTATCGGAAAAAACTAAATACATATACAGTTTTTAAAGATAAATAGCGGGCAGCAATGCCCGCTTTTTTTGTATCTATACTTATAGTACCGGTGTGAACAGTGCGCAGATATTTTCTATCAACTGGCGGGGTATGCTTTTATTCAATACGTCTGCAAGGTAAATTTCAGTTGAATTATCTAATTCAACTTTAAATTGATTATGCAATTCGTATACGAAATCACCATCGGAGATAATAAAATCCAATTCAAAATTTAGCCTAAAACTGCGAATGTCGCAATTACTTGAACCCATTTTTGCCCACTCACCGTCGATCAACATAGCTTTGGCGTGTGAAAACGGGCCGCGCTTCTCATAAATTTTAATTCCTGCTTCTAGCAGTTTTGGATAGAGGCTTTTGGTTGCAAGCTGAATGTACCAGTGGTTGTTCTTTTCTGGAATTATTATGCGTACCTCAACTCCGCGGGCAACACAGTTGCAAAGTGCTTTGAAAAAGGCTTTGTCGGGAACAAAATAGGGAGTCATTAACCATACATACTCCTTTGCCGTAGCAACCGCTGTCATGTAAACCTTTTCTGTCGCTTCATAATCTAGGCCAGGCCCGGATGCAACTACACGGGCTATCGATTTTCCACAGGCTTCAATGTGTGGAAAGTATTCAGGGCGGAGCAGTTCAGATGTAGATGAGGAGCGGATGAAAAACCAATCACGCAGAAAAGAAAATTGCAATTCTCCTACAATCGGACCATCCACTTCGCAGTGCAGATCATGAATGTATCGGTCTTTTTTGGCAGAACGACTGTCGTTGTCGCTGGAGATATTAATGCCACCAATAAATGCCTTTTTACCATCAATAACAATCAGTTTTCTATGATTACGCAACTGAATACTCCACGGCATCATCTGGGAAAATGAGTGTATCTGCAGATTAGGGGTATCTTTAAGAAATCGCGAAAAGAACGAAGAGGAGAATGCTGTCCAGCTCCCGAACCTGTCATAAAGCACCTTCACCTTCACTCCATGTTTCGCCCGCTCTCGTAGAGCATTGAAAATCTCTTTCCCTACTTCGTCATTCATTATTATATATGATTGAAGATGAATGCTACTTGTTGCCTTTTTGATAGCCTCCAGCATATTTGGGTAGGCATGGGTACCATCAAGAAGCAGAGATATCTTATTGCCTGTTAATGGCACTGTATTCGGTAGCATCCTGTCCAACATTTTGCAGTATTCTGGATAGTTATCTTGAGTGCCTATATAGGCAAACTGATGTTGCTCATCAATATGGTTTGCAAGTGCCTTATGGATTGATGAGGTTTCAATTGATAGCTCATTGCTCTTTTGAAGATCACCTAAAATGATCTCATGTGCAAGTTTTATCTGAAGCCCTCGTGTATTGATTCTGTTTATGCCGAATAGGAGATATAAAAAAACTCCGCCTAATGGAAAAGCAAATACAACAACAAGCCACATTACCGCACTAACAGGCTCTTCAAGTTTGTTAAGCAGAATATGGATAGCTGTAATAGAACATATAGTTAGAAGAACAGCTCCCAGATATGATATGGTAAAAACATCAAAATAGATCATCACTTCTCCTTAGGACTTATAAAAACAAATTGCTCTTTACGCTTGATCCTGAACTTATTTGATAATACTTTATCGCTTGATAATCTCCGTTCTTCTAATTACTGAACCTTTTGCCGCTTTCTCTACTTTTTTCTGGTATACCGCAAGCGGTAGATATTTTATTTTTCTTTTGCTAACTAATTAAGTTTAAAGAAAATGTTAAGATTTCATCCGTGCAAAATATACGAATTAGGAAATATAACCTAAATACCAAAAAGCTCCTTAGGGTTGTTATAGCACATTTTTGTCACAAGATTTTCTGCAATTTTTTCAGGAATCTGACCGCGTTCTACCATATTTCCAACTACATCACAGAGGATACGGCGAAACATCTCGAATCTTGAACCGTAAGACAACAGTTTTCTGCTGTCTGATACCATTCCTGCGAAGTTCGCAAAAAGATCCACGCTGCAGATATACTCAAGCTGACGCTTCATTCCAATCGGAGTATCGCAGAGCCACCACGCAGAACCAAGATTTACTTTTGCTCCGAATGCACGACTGATTGTGGCAAGTGTAGAAGTATGAGTCGGCTCTAAGCAGTAGAGGACAACCTTTAGTCTGTTGTCAAAACGGTTCAAAAATGGAATCAGAGGGGTAACTATATCTATGTTGTGGTCGGATATATCACCACCGGCATCAGGACCTATTGTATCAAAGAGAAATTTGCGAACATCGCGAACAGGGCCACAGTGCAACTGGAAAGCCCAATCTTTTTCTGCATTGAGTTCTGCCATTTCACCAAGTAGATAACTCATAAATGAGTCGGTCTGTTTAGCTGTAAGCAAAACTCCACTTCGAGCTGTTTTAAATGCATCATTTGCATCTTTTTCTGAAGCTATTCCCGAATACGGCCTCGCAACTCCGTGATCACTTGCTCTGCAGCCGCACTCATGAAAATAGTCGTGCGAAATTCGCAGAACCTGCATCAGTTCACCTACAGAGTTTATCAAAGTATCGAAGCGTGTTTCAAGGGCATCAATATAGTCGGCCCAGTTTTTTGAAAAAATATTCATCGCCTTGTCCGGACGCCATGTCGGACGAATCGTAAACTCATCTGTCATCTCTTTGATGCGTTTATGATCTTCAAGCATATCAAGAGGATCATCAGTTGAACACATAACTTCAACTCCAATCTCTTTCAATAGCGCTTGTGGTTTTTTATCTTCGCGTGCAAGAACTTTAGATGCTTTATCCCATATCTGCTTGCCAGTATCAGGACCAAGAATATCATCAATACCTAAATAGCGCCTGAGGTCAAGATGTATCCATTCATAGACAGGATTGCCGGCAATGTCAGGAAAAACTTCAGCCATCTTCATCCACTTCTCTTCAGGAGTAGCATTTCCTGTAATATATTTTTCAGGAACCGCACGTTTTCTCAGCACTTCCCAGACATAGTGATCCGTAGAGGCAAAAAGATGCCACGGATTGTCGTAATTATTGTTGTCTGCAATTTCTGCGACATTCGCATGATTATGCGGGTCAACAATTGGAAGATCCTTTACCTTATCAAATAGTTTTACCCCAGCCTTATTGGCAATTAAATAATTTTTTCCTAAAAATGACATATAACAGTTCTCCTTTAATTCTCGACTATTTGCTCTCTTCAGATTTTTCACTCTTTTCTCTTTTTTCGGGCATAACAACTTTGAGATGAAGCTCTTTAAGTTGTGTTTGATTCACCTCAGCAGGAGCATTCATCATTAGGTCTTGTGCTTGTTGATTGAATGGAAATGCAATAACTTCGCGGATATTTGGTTCACCAGCAAGTAACATCACTATACGATCAACTCCCGGTGCAATTCCGCCATGTGGTGGAGCTCCCACCTTAAATGCGTTTATCATACCTCCGAATTTATCATCAACTACACTCTTTTCATACCCAGCAATCTCAAAAGCTTTATACATAACTTCAGGTTTGTGGTTTCTGATTGCACCACTCGATAGTTCGATACCGTTACAGACAATATCGTACTGGTACGCCAAAATCTTGAGAGGATCTTTATTTAGAAGGGCATCCATTCCGCCTTGAGGCATTGAGAATGGGTTATGGCTGAATTCAACCTTTCCAGTCTCTTCATCAAGCTCGAACATCGGGAAGTCCACTATCCAACAGAATTTGAACTCTGAATCATCAATCAACTCAAGCCTGTTTGCCAGCTCTGTGCGTACATGACCAGCAATATCACAGACCTTTTTCTCTTTGTCTGCTATAAAAAACATAACATCGCCATCTGCGATATTAGCAACTTCTTTCAGAGCATCAAGCTCTTTACGATCCATAAATTTAACAATCGGACTCTTCTCCTCGCCCCCTGTCCAAATAATGTATGCCATACCTTTAGCACCGACAGATTGTGCGTATGAGATCATGTTATCATAGAAACTTCTAGGCTTATCTGCGATATTCGCAACTTTTATTGCACGGACAACTCCGCCCTTTTTGACTATAGATGCAAATGCATTGAACCCACTATCTAAGAAAATATCGGAAACATCAAGAATCT
>JAUUYH010000114.1 GCA_030590505.1 Kiritimatiellota bacterium | reverse complement strand
CCAGAAAAGATGAAGAAAATTGCAATAGCTGCAAAAAAAAGAGTCAACTGTTTTTCAGAAAAGTCAATGATAGAGAATTATCTAAAATTATATAATACCTCGATTGTGCAAACATAAGTACTTGAGTGTCTACCCCGCATTTTCAAAAATAGAAACTTGGAGATTAACTAACTAATAGCTATTGCTTTTTAAAGATTGACATTTATAGTTATCGCAAGTAGAAAACGTAAGATAAAATAAGGAGAGATGGAAATGAAAAAATCAGGACAACTATTATTACTGTCACTGTTAACTTTGCTTTACTGCAGTTGCCAGAGCGTAACAGTATCACCAGAAGTTAAAAGAATTATTACTCAAATCCGAAAAGTGTGTGATCCTCAAGGAAAACTTGCGAACATAGATACTCAAGTTGTAAAAGGTGAATTTCGCAGTAATACCACAGAAAAACCTATGACAATGGCGATGACGTTCAAAAAGCCTGATATGATGAAGGTCAAGATCGTTGTTCCTGGAGAAGTAACATTTGTAAAAGCATACAACGGAAAGCAAGGATGGCTATTTTCTCCAGAACAGGGTGTTGTACAATTGGAAGGGAAACAACTCCATGAGATGAAATTGCAAGCTATGCTTCTGAATCCAATGCCTAAACTTACTCAAATTTTCACGAGTATTAAACTCCAAAAAGAGTCTATTGAGGTCGGAGAATTATGTTACACCTTTGTGTGTACACCAAAACCAGAATTCAATTCACAACCTATTACTTTCTATGTCTCAAAAAAGAGCTATCATATTATAAAACGTGAAGAGCTAATTGATACTGCTGACGGAAAGATCGACAAAGTAATAACTGTATTTAATAACTACAAACCAACAGACGGCATACTCGTTGCACACGATATCATATCATTCCGCAATGGCAAGCTGATGGAATTTAATGTTAAATCCGTAGAATGGAATGCAGAACTTAGTACAGATGACTTTAATATGCCTAATGAATTAAAATAATTTAACAATACCGCAAGCGGTAGATCTCTTCTCTTTCTTTTGCTAGCTAATTAAGTTTAAAGAAAATGTTAAGATTTCATCCGTGCAAAGTATACAACTAAATGGAGATTAAGATGAAACTCTTTTATAATAAAACAACTATTTTCCTGATCTGTGCAATCACTGTTACAGGTCTCTCTTTATCGGCGAAAACTTATACATTGGCCAATGGAACTACAATCAATAATCCATACGTTATATCTAAAAGACCAAATGGTCTAGAAATAGGACATGATGTAGGAGTCATGTTTATCAAATTTGAACTGCTCCCTGAAAAAATTCAGAAACAGTACGGATACTCTCCCGAAGCGGCAAAAAAATATGAAGAAGATAAGGCAAAGAAAAAAATTGCTCAAGCTAATCAGAAACAAGCGGAAGCAAAGAAGCAAGAGATATTTACTAAAAAGATGGATAAACAACGTCTTGTTGGTTCAATTGAACGATTAAAATTAAACATTGCCAAAGCTGAAAATCGAGTCGAATTTCTCAAAAAAGAGATTCCTAGACTTCACAACGAGTGCGATAAAATGCTTAGTAACACAACTAAAATGGCCTCAACAAGCGTTTCCGGAAACGGAGGTAGTCGTAGTAGTAGTCGTAGTCGTAATAGTGGTCGTAATAGTCGTAGTAGAAGCAGCCGATACGGTTGGGATGGAGGATATACGGTTTACTCAAGTAATTCAGCCGGTCGTAGAGCAGAATCAACTAAGCGCAGGACTATTTCTAAAATGGAAGACAAGTACTCACTTTCATTAAAGAATGTGAGAAAATATGAAAAAGAACTTGCGAATAAAGAAATAGAGATCATGAAAATGCAAAATCAGCTAAAACGCTACAAGAGCAACCAATAACTCTATCTAATTGAGTGCTTAGGCAGTGTAAATAAATAACCTGTTCATTTCACACAGGAATCAAATAAAGAGTTAAGGCACGGAAGTATTTGTTTATTATACTTTACGCGGGTGAAATCTTAGCATTTAATGCTTACTTTTTGTCACTGCCTTGCTTGAGGCTAACCAAAGTCTCGATTATATCTGTTATGGCAGATGGTCTGCTATAAAAATCTGTTTTATCTGAATATGCAATGGCATTGGCTCTCCATATAGTATGATTTTTCGGCAACTGCTCCATTACTTGTTGAAGCGTATCATTGAACTCATCCTGACTATAATTATCTCCATTGATTACTTGGCCAGCATCTGCATTGGTAATATGAAATGCATAACCGCAATTCGATGTTGCAAGAACTGGAGTCCCAGAAATAAGTCCTTCAACTATTGCATTACCTGTATTTTCTGAAACAGCCGGATGCAATAAAAGATCCGCGGCGGCTAAATACTTCTCTACATCATTTACCGTGCCAGTAAAAATTACATTAACTCCATTACGTACAGCAATACCTATTAAATGAGATGACTTACCTTTGCCGATTATAAAAAGTTTTATCGATGATTTTAATTCCTCAGGGAGAGATGCGATTGCATTAATGCTCCTGAGAACTCCCTTCCTCTTAAAGTCAGAGCCAACCATGATTAGCATACTTTCGTCTTCTAAAACTTGAAGATCGGATCTTGCTTTTTTACGGGCATCTGCTGAGCCCCACGACCTGATACGATCCTTATCTATGCCTGCAGGAACAGAGTGAAAACGCCCGTCCTGGGTGTGATACTCTTTCTGATAAATCTTTCGCTGAATATCAGACAGAGCAAGTATATGAGTTTTTGACGAAGCAGAAAAGACAGACTCTTCGAGTGCAAGATATCTTCTATAACGGGAAGTTAGACGATATAAAAATGAGTGCCGCTTGCTCATATCTGCTTTGAAGCAGACATCGGCGCAGTAGTAGAGATCTAGTCCAGGCATACGATTAAATCCAACAATAAGGTCATATTCGCTCCTGTTCATAACTGTTGAAAGATTTGTAACATACGAACTGCAGCGTGCATGATTTGAAATACCACTGAATGGGATCTTAATTATTTTGCAGTTTTCTAGCGTTCGGGGAACTTCACCCTCCCATGACATCGTATAAATAGTGACACTGTGTCCTCTCTGAATACACTCTTCAGTAATACGGAGAAAATTTCGCTCCAATCCACCGAAGGGGTAATATTTAAAAATACAAAAAGCCAGTTTCATTGTTTTTCTGTTAAGTTAGTAATCACTTCATTGTAAAAAAAAATCCCGCAAATTTGCGGGATTTTATATATTCTTTTTTTATAATCAAAATGTTGATTACTGATCAAGATCATCTGCGGTGAAATCATCATCCTTGAGGTCATAAAAAAACCAACCTGTGAAGAAATCAGCAATTTCAATAGGATGAATATAACCTTGAACTTCAATTAATGCTGCCAATTTGCCACCACATGCCCAAAAATCAAGAGCACCCTTATGGAAATCAAACGCATCTTTCTCTATTGTAGGAACTCCAGTTGAGTAGTAATAGAAATCTTTAACTGAACCCATGGCGCCTTCACGATCTCTTCGTTCTGCAGAAATCATCAAAAAACTTGCATCCCAACCACTCTGCTTTGCAAATCCGTACTGGCGATTAACGCCTTTGATCATCTGAACAGTAGGTCCTACTTCACCACCCATTCCTAGATATTTTGTTGCCTGAACTTCTACTCCAACTGCAGGCCCAAATCCTAATGTAACAGAAAATATATCCATAAAATCTACAATTCTATTCGGAATGTAGAGAAGGATTGTATCCCCTGCATCAGCTTTTGCGACCGATGAAGTACCCAGAATCATTACCATTGCTACAAGTGTTACAATCTTTTTCATAATTACGTTTCCTTATTTACCCTTAGATGAAAAATTTCAATATAATATTAGCGAAGTAGGTAAAATAATACAAAAAAAACAAAAACCAAGAAAAAAAACAGTATTACATTGTTTTTTTTTAATTAGCATTTGAAATTTACACTCTTTGCATCATCTTATTTTGCTTAAGGCAATCAAAAATTGCCTTATTTCGGGATGTAGCGCAGCCTGGTTAGCGCGTTTGACTGGGGGTCAAAAGGTCGGAGGTTCGAATCCTCTCATCCCGACCATTTTTTTTTATATACCCAATAAACGAGGAAAAAACTCCACATTGATGAGATTAAAACCCGAATTCTGGCTGAGAAATGCCTAGATCATCTACTTCGGAATCTTCAGGATCCGTTGTTTTGTCAGAACTTTTCTTCGGTGTTATCGATTTATCCTTGGGGCGATCTTCAACTTTTGTGGAACTCTTCTTCTCAGCTTTATCTGCTTTTTCTTGATTTAATTTTTCTGGGGCAGGAGCCTTTTTCTCTTTTGCCGGGCTCTTTTTTGAAGTCCCCTCCCCTGTTGTAGCGGAGTCTTTATCCTTTTCTACGGCTTTTTCTATTCTCTTATCTTCCCCTGCTGACTTCGGCTTCGGTTTCGTCTTCAGCTTCTCCGAACTCTTCGCCTTACTCTCTTTTGAATCTTTTTTCTTCTTTTCAGGCTCTTCTGTGACTACTTCAATCGGAATTAGTTCCTCAGAGGTCTGAACTGCTTCAACTGGAACTTCAATGGGATTACCATTTTCGTCAATCAAAACCTCATCATCCAATTTCTCTACAATCTCAATAAATTTAAATCCTAAAATCTTTTTAGGAGAGATCATAAAACCTCTTGCTTTAGGGTTTCGTTCTGGAGCATCGGAGAGGTTTAATTGCAACTTCTTTTTTGCCTTAAGCTTTGTATCTATTGTAAATTCATATAGAGAATTTGCTCGTGTTGTTATAATTTCAAGCTTACACCCATCTGGACAGAGCACGTACTCCTTATCCGTGATAAACTTACTGATCACGCTTCTTTTAGCATAAAATTTGCCACTCTTCTTCTCGCTGTAAACTATGTAGTAAACCTGATCTTTGTCATATTTTGTAAAATAGTAGAGTCGCCCGATAAATATTTTATCAGGTATATTTATAACCTTATAGTTCCCCTTTCGCTCAATACACAGAAGATGATCGTACTCATTACAGGTTACGCGCTCATCACTCTTGACTGATGTCCCAATATAACACCCTTTTCGATCCCAAGCAACTTTGATATTATTTAGCGCAACGGCCTGCTTATCAATTCTGGAAAACTCTTCAATTTCGGTCTTGCGTTCATGTTCATCTGCATATTTCGCAATCAGATTTTTCAGATATTTTACTGCATAACGTGTTAATTGTGCTAGGTTTTTATTAACCACATCAATCTGTTTCAAGATATCGTCAATATCTTTTCTATTCTTATTTATATCAAAAAGGGAGATCCGACGAATAGCTATCCCGAGAAGTCGTTCAACATCCTCATCTGTAACATCTCGTTTAAGTAACTTCCTGAACTTCTTAAGCCCAGCATGCACTTCGGCAAAAACCTGTTCCTCGATCTTACACTCTTCTATCCTTTTATAAATACGATTTTCTATAAAAATCTGGGCAAGGGTTTTAATGTGAAATTTATCTTCGAGTTTCCCTAATTCAATCTCTAGTTCTCGCTGTAAATAGTAGCGCAATTTTTCAGTATTACGTGTTAGAACTTCTGTTACACTCATCTGACACGGCCTGTTCTCGCAAATAACTGTTAAATTTGCAGAAATTGAGACAGAACAGTCAGTATAGGCGTAGAGCGCCTGCAGGCATTTATCGGTATCATATCCGCGCATCGGAGTAATCTCAATCTCCACCTTATCTGTTGTATAATCATTTATCGCAGCAAGTTTTATCTTGTTTCTATTGACTGCCTTCTCTATCGATGCAATCAAGCTCTCAGTCGTCGTTGTTGCCGCCAATTCACGAATAACTAGCTTCCTGCCCTCTCTCTCAATTTTTGCACGAATTTTAATTTTTCCATTGCCGTCATCATATTCAGTGACATCCATAATGCCACCCTGCATAAAGTCTGGAAAAAGCTCAAAACTCTGTTTGCGAAGTACGCAGATCTGAGCTTCAAGCAACTCTTTAAAATTGTGTGGTAGAATTTTCGTCGCCATTCCAACGGCAATACCATCAGCACCAAGCATAAGAAGTGACGGAATTTTTACAGGCAGCGAAACTGGTTCTTGATTTCGACCATCGTATGAATCGACAAATTCTGTAATATCATGATTAAAGAGCACCTCTTTGGCAAGTGGTGACAGGCGACACTCAATATAACGTGCTGCTGATGCACCATCTCCGGTAAGAATATTTCCAAAATTCCCCTGTTTCTCAATGTAATACTCTTTATTAGCCAGTACAACAAGTGCATCTCCGATCGATGCATCACCGTGCGGATGGTACTTCATTGTATCGCCGATAACATTGGCAACCTTGTGAAACTTCCCGTCCTCCATCTTCTGAAGTGCCCACAAAATACGCCTCTGTACAGGTTTCAGTCCATCATCAACGTCTGGAATAGCACGCTCTTTTATAACGTATGAGGCGTATTCTATAAAATTGGCGTCCATCAGTTTGCGCAAAAAGATATTTCCGCTCTTATGAATCAGGGACTCCGCCTCCCCCATTCCTTCGGGAAAAACTTCTCCATTTTCTCCTTTCTGTATCTCTTCAGTTGAAAGATTAGTTGGAGTCTCATCAACCTCCTGATCCTCAGGGATAGCAGCAGAAGTTTCTAAATTTTCAGATTTAGATTCAACACCCTCCGATGCCGAGACCTCCTCCTGAATGTCTAACTTCTTCTCTTCTGATTTTTTATCTTTCTTTGCCATAATTATTCGTTAAACTAGGTTATCCATAATATGCTTCTTACGTGCCGGTGTATTCTTTCCCATATAAAAATTTAACATTTCAGGCACATTTCTCATGTGATCCACTGTAACACTTACAAGTTTGATATCGTCCCCGATGAACTGCCCGAACTCATTTGGAGAAATCTCACCAAGCCCCTTGAATCGCGTGATCTCAACACCCTTCTTTAAACCTCCCAACTTGGTAATTGCCTCATTACGCTCATTCTCGTTGTAACAATAGAGCGTCTCTTTATTATTGCGCACCTTAAAAAGTGGTGTCTCAAGAATATAGAGATGACCTGAAAGTACAAGTGGCTCATAAAATGTCAAGAAAAATGTAATCAGAAGATTACGAATATGCAACCCGTCAACGTCTGAGTCTGTTGCAAGAACAACTTTGTTATAACGTAACCCCTCAATCTCATCCTCAATATTCAAAGTCTGCATAATGTAATACAACTCTTCATTCTGGTAAACCTTGTCGAGTTTCTCTCCGTAACAGTTGAGCGGCTTACCTTTAAGTGAAAAAATTGCCTGACTCATAACATTTCGACAGCTAACCATCGAACCTGAAGCAGACTGACCTTCTGTAAAAAAGATCATCGTGTCATCTGAATGCTTTGAACCATCCCCAAAATGATGCTTGCAATCCTTGAGTTTTGGAATTTTCAAACTCATCTTCTTCGCTTTTTCACGCGACTGCTTCTTTACTGACTGAATCTCCTTACGCACCTTTTCATTCAATGCAACCTTGTTAAGCAACAGTTCAGATTCCTCAATATTGCGATGAAGATAATCCACCAATGCCTGCTTTACAATATTGACGATCCACCCTCTTACATCACTGTTTCCCAATTTATTCTTCGTCTGTGATTCAAAAATTGGATCCTGTAGTTTTATTGAAATTGACCCTACAATTCCATCACGGACATCATTTCCTGTAAACGATTTCCCTGAAAATTCATTGACAGCCTTGAGAATCCCCTCGCGAAATGCCGAAAGGTGCGTTCCTCCGTCATTGGTGTACTGCCCATTCACAAAAGAGAAATATGTTTCTCCGTAATTTGAAGTATGTGAAAACGCAAATTCAAGGGTCTTATCCTTGAAATGAATAATTTCATACATTCTATCTTCCTCAACCTCAGAATCGATAAGATCCAGTAGTCCGTTTTTCGAATAATAACGCATTCCGTTAAGGTAGATAGAGAGTCCACTATTCAAAAATGCGTACATCCATAATCTTTTCTCTATATATTCAAGCTGGTAGGTATATGGGGGAAACATCTCGGTATCAGGAATAAAAGTTACACATGTTCCGTTACGTTCTTTAGTTTCGCCATCCTTTTCGGAGAGTAGTTTCCCACGAGAAAATTCAGCTTTTTT
>JAUUYH010000071.1 GCA_030590505.1 Kiritimatiellota bacterium | reverse complement strand
CTGACCGATTGAGTGTTAAATTCGTAGTACATCCCGATTCACAATAGATACAGTCCATTGTACATGTTTTATAAGGGACCAAGTCAACCCCCAAAGAGATTCCCAACCGCCTAGACGGAACTGGACCGAAAAGAAGAGAATGCTTTATTCCTGCTATTTTATCACTCATAAATGCCTTTATACCACTATTTATTTGATTCCTGTGCGAAATGAACAGGTTATTTATTTACACTGACTTTAACTAATAATGAATATAACATCATCTATAAATGAATTCAAAGTTATCACGATTATTTAATGAATATTTAGGGAAACAAATGATATTAGCTAGATTTGTTTATCTTATGTGGTATATTAGGTAAAATAGATGGAGCATGAATAACGTGTCAGAAAAGAATAAATCTAAAAAAGCACCAGCGACATACAGAGATACCACGATAAAGATTATCAGTGGGGCGATGCGTGGGACTGAAATGCCGATACGCAAAGAGGCTATCACCTTAGGACGTTCAACAGAGTCGGACATTCAGGTTGACGACACCCTTATTTCCCGTGTACACTGTCGCTTGGAGTGGGATGAGGGTAAGTGGTACTTAAATGATTTAAAGAGCACAAACGGCACTTGGATGGTTGGGCGTAAGGTCGATAAAAAAGTCTTCATTCCATTAAAGACCTCTATACGAATTGGAAATACTATTTTTGAGTTAATAGATATCTATGCTGCCGATACACAATCATTTTCCAGCCCATTTATTGCATACAGTATAGAACCTGAAACTTTAGTTTCATCAATACCTTCAGCAGGCAAGCGCCCCGCAGCGAGTCCCTCAATCAGGTTATTAAAAGAGGAAAATCAGAGGCTCTCTGCCGTATATAAGTTTCAGAATATGATTGCATCAGTCCTTGATGAAAAAGAGCTCTATCCTAAAATTTTGGATGCTGTAATGAATATTATTTCCGTAGATCATGCCTACTTATTGCTTTATGATCTTGATTCAGGCGATTTTTCTCCAGTTGAAGGACGAGATCAAAATGGAAAGATCAAAATAGTAGATAATTCAAAGATCAGAAACAACGTTGTTGATTTCGTAAAAGAGAATAAGGAGTCTGTCCTGTCGATGGATGACTCTTTTGAAAAAAAACGTTTCCAAGAGCTGACAGGTGTACCAAAGATTATAACTAGTACCATGTGTGTACCTATGATGGGAAAACGTCAAATTAACGGTATGGTTTACCTCTCCCTTTCAAGTACAACTGAGAAGTATTCGGAAGATGATCTGCGCCTTTTAACAGTTATCGGGCATACAGCTGGAATGGCAGTTGAAAACAGCAGGCTAGTTGAGTTTAATTTAAAAAATGAACGTCTTGTAGCAACTGGAGCAACAGCTGCAGGGCTTTCGCACTATATCAAAAATATTCTTGCTGGATTGGATGGAAGTCTGAGTCTTCTAAAAATGGGACTTGATGAGAAAGATTTTCTTCTTGCTGGTGAGGCATCAAAAATTTTGCATAAAAATCACCGCAGACTCGGGAATCTTGTATTAGACCTTCTGAACATTGCAAGTGAACAGAAGCCAGAATTTTCGATATATGATCTAAATACAATTATTCAGGATGTTGTAGAGCTTATAGAAACACAACTAAAAAATGAGGGAATTGCACTTAAGGTAGATTCTCAGGTTAATAATACACCATTCTTTGTTGAAGTTGATGCAAAAGGCATCCATAGGGTTCTTCTAAATCTGATATCCAATGCAGAACATGCAATTTTAGCGAAAAAAGAAATAGCTAATACAGATAGTAAATGCGGAACAATATTGATAAGTTCAAAATTCAACGACAAGATGGACTACGCAATAGTAACATTGAGTGATGACGGAATTGGAATAGATAAAGATGAGGCTGAAGCGATGTTTGAGCTATTTGTAACCTCTAAAGGCTCTGCTGGGACTGGCCTTGGACTAGCTGTATCAAAACGTATAATCATTGGTCACGAAGGGAATATCACAGCAACTGGCGAAAAAGGGAAAGGTTGTACAATCGCATTTTCCCTCCCCGTCAGTCATAATGAGACAACGACTACCACAAGAACTATCACAAAGATGAGATAGCTTCCGTGCCTTAAATATTTATTTGATTCCTGTGCGAAATGAACAGGTTATTTATTTACACTGCCTAAATAATGGGTGAGGGCTTTACCTCTTCTATATTCAGAAGTTTTTTGATTGCCTTAACATCCAAGCTCTCTTTTTCAAGCAAGGTTGTTGCTAGAAGTTCAAGTCTATCACGTTGAGTTTTAAGAATTTGACTTGCTTTTGCATGAGCATCTTTTATTAAAGATCTTATCTCAAGATCAATCTCTCTCAGAGTCTCTTCACTAAAATCTTCAGTTTTTGTAATATCACGACCAACATAGATATGTTCATTACGGCTGCCGTATTGGACTGTTCCCATCTTATCACTCATTCCGAATGCACATACCATCTCTCTTGCAATTTTTGTAGCCTGTTGAATATCTCCAGATGCACCACTTGTTATATCTTCAAACATAAGTTCTTCAGCACATCTACCGCCCATAAGGACAATTAGCTCGTCCACATATTCACGTTTTGACATAGTATAGCGATCTTCTTCTGGTAATGACATTGTCGCTCCCAAATATGCCATACCTCGTGGAATAATAGTAACTTTATGTACAGGAGTTGATTTTGGACAGTTAAGAGCAACAAGAGTATGTCCTGCCTCATGGTATGCTGTAATCTTCTTATCTTCATCATTGATCTTACGACTTCTGCGCTCACGCCCCCATCGGACTTTATCACGAGCCTCTTCAAGATCTTCCATTTCTGCAAATTTCTTATCAGCTCTAGCGGCTAATAATGCAGCTTCATTGATAAGATTTGCGAGATCCGCACCACTGAACCCTGAGGTTCCGCGCGCAATTATATTTAGATCTACTTTATCACTGAGTTTAATATTTTTTGCGTGAACATTAAGGATTTCATTACGACCGTTGATATCAGGCAGATCTAGAACAATCTGTCGATCAAGTCTTCCAGGACGCATAAGGGCAGGATCAAGAACATCTGGACGGTTTGTTGCGGCAAGAATAATGATTCCCTCTTGTGTCTCCATTCCATCCATCTCAACAAGCAGTGCATTAAGCGTCTGCTCTCTCTCATCATGTCCACCGCCGATACCTGAGAATCTTGAACGTCCAACCGCATCTATCTCATCAATAAACAGCAGGCATGGTGCACATTTTTTTGCCTGTTCAAACATATCACGTACACGACTTGCACCTACACCAACAAACATCTCAACAAAATCTGAACCACTTATGGTAAAAAATGGAACCTGAGCCTCACCAGCTACAGCTTTTGCAAGTAGAGTTTTTCCAGTTCCTGGAGGTCCTGTAAGAAGGGCACCTTTTGGAATTTTTGCACCAAGCATTTTAAATTTAAGGGGATCCTTCAGGTAATCTACAAGCTCTTTGGTCTCCTCTTTCGCTTCAACGACACCTGCAATATCATCAAAAGTTACTTTCTGACTGTCGGGCTTTAGCATTCTAGCACGACTTTTCCCGAACTGCATTGCACCTTTGCCTGCCATTTTCATTTGGCGCATAAAAAGGAAATATAGAAGTATTACAAAAAATACGATTGGTAGCAAAGTCCATAAAATGCCTACCCATTGGCTCTGAGGTTCAACTGTTCTCTCGACGTTATTCGCTCTGATAAGTGTATCAAGTTCATCAGTTAATTCAACTTTTACGCTGTACTGCTTTTCCTGAACCTCTTCTCCTACTTCCCCAGCGACTTTATATTTACCAGTCAAAAGAGTGACTTTCTCTCCAATAGGGGTACATGTTACATTATTAACATTCCCAGCAATCAACTCTTTTTCAAATTTTGACTGACTCCATTTAGATATTTTATCAGAGTTATGATTTAGGACAAAAAAAAGTGCAAGTCCTAGAAATATCATAATCCATAATACAAGAGCGAACTGTGATTTTGCACCGGGTCCATTAGAATTTGCTGCAGATTTCTCTGGGTTCTTTGGGTTAAAGTTGTCTTTACCAAGTTTTTTATTATTATCATCCATTAAAGTATTTACCTTGAAATGTAAGGGGGTTTTTATATATAAGAGAAGTAAGTCAAAAGTTTATTATTTCAGGATAAACTCTCAACAACAACAGGTTCCGTTGGGTAATGTAGTGATGATTTTGTCTCTTTCTCACCAAAGATAAACCAAACAAGTACACCAATCAAAATAACAACTGCAAGGACAAGAAGAATAACAAATCCAGTCATCATTTTCTGGGTCTTGCCACCTTTATCTGATGCTTTACCAAATGGAGATGCATTATCCATCTTCTTTACTGTTGAAACACCAACTTCAGCACCATGAATATTAATTCCTGTTTGTGTTTTCAGGACAGTTGTCATTGACTTATCATCACAATCATAAAGTATTTCAATACCACCAACCTGCAGAATATCAGTATTCTGAAGCACCTGCTCAGTTGTTGGAATATTATTTACACGCGTCCCATTGGTACTATTGTGATCGACTATCATATAAGTATCATCTTGCTTAACAAAATCACAATGATGCGTACTTATGGTTGGGTCATTGATATGGATATCTCTATCCGCGACACGCCCACAAGTATATAGATCTTCAGTCAGTTCAAAACGTTGTCCTCTAAGTTGCTCGGACAGTATAATTAATTTTGGAACACCTGCCATACTATTTATATCCTTATATATTGCATTAACCGTTTCACAAAAAGCAAAATCATATTATTGATATAGCATCAATAATAAAGTTTTTTGCCTAAAAATAGAATTCTCCACTGAAACAAAATGGAATATATACGGTTTTTTGGATATTGTCAAAAGCAAAACAAGAAATATTTCAAATATTTTTTATATAAAGTCAAGAAATGGAATGGAAATTTTCACCATCAAGGCTAAATTACAGCTCGTTTAAGCTAGAATAGTTATTTTTGATGATGATATAAAAATCTCAGAGAGCTAATCACTCAAACTGGCTAAAAGAAAAAAGATAGTATTAAATTATTAATTATTAGATATGGAGCAAAATTCTAAATGGAAACAAGTAAATTAAAAGAGTCTTTAGTTTTGAAACTGTCAGAACTAGAACCGTGCCGACAGAAAGCTGAGATAACCATTCCAGCAGCAACAGTAAGTAGTGAAATGAATATTATAGCGACAGGTTTTTCACAACAAGCAAACATTCCTGGGTTCAGGGCTGGAAAGACACCTTTGCAGATTGTCAAAAAACGCTATAAAGAGAATATAGAACAGGAATTATTAAGACAATTCCATATAACAGCATTTGAAAATATCCGAAGAGATAGCAAGGCATATCCTGTTACAATGCCGACACCTGAGTCAGAACCTCTTCCTCCTAAAATAGGCGAAGAGTATAAGTTCACACTTACATTCGATAGTGCACCAAACTTCAAGCTTCCTGAATACAAAGGTCTCAAACTTAAAAAAGCAGAAATAAAAGTACCAGAAAAGCATATCAATGATGAGATAAATAGATTTCGTGACATGTATGCAGAGTTCAAGACTGTTGACTCTAAGTCAGAAAAAGGTGATATGCTAAAAATATCCTTCACATCTGATCTTGAATGCCCAGAAGATGCCCTTCAATCATATAAAAGGTTGGTCAATGCTGAAGATTCATGGTGTTGGTTAAGCGAACCAGAAATGCTTCCTGGACTAATAGAAGGATTAACTGGAATGAAGGCAGGAGATAAAAAGGATCTTACAATTGACTTCCCTACGGACTTCACAGAGCCTCAACTTGCTGGTAAAAAGGGGCAATATAAAATAACGATCATAGAGGTACAGCGCAGAATACCTCTAGAAGATGACAAAGAGTTATGCAAACGCCTTAATGTTGACAATATCAAGGTATTAAAAGATCAAATTAAAAAATCAAAAATGGCACAGGAAGAGCAGGCAGGAAAAATAGAACTGCAGCAAAAGACTCTTGCGATGATAATAAAAAAAGTAGGAGATATAGATCTTCCACCTTCAATGCTCGCACAAAGTGTTCAAATGCATTTCAGGCAGATTGCCAATGATTTAGTAAAAACTGAAGCGGATATGGAATCTTTCACAAAAGATACAGAAAAGCATCAAAAAGTTGCCAAAGATGCAGCAAAAAACAGATTAATAAACTATTTTATAGCCAAAGCAATTAGCGAAAAAGAGAACATTGCTGTTAATCAAGAAGATATTGATGCACGAATAAAGGCACTCAGTTCTGCTTATGGCTATAAGGAAAAAGATTTAAGGAAACAGATGGATGAGAATGGTGGGGTTGAGGAACTCCATATAGACTTGACAATAGAGAAGGTTGCATCATTTCTTCTTGATAATGCAAAATTTGATGATGTTAAAGAATCAAGCAAAGATAAAAAGAAAAGTGAATCTAAAGGCGACAAAAAAATAGAGAAAAAAGATTCTAAAAAGAAATAATACATAATCCAACAGGAGCAAAAAAATATGTCAACACTTGTACCAATGGTTGTAGAGCAGACAGGACAGGGCGAAAGAGGTTACGATATCTACTCTCGTCTTTTAAAAGACAGAATAATTATTATAGGCACACCAATTGAAGACAATATGGCAAACCTTATGGTTGCACAATTACTCTATCTTCAATCAGATGATCCTAAAAAAGATATTGATATCTATATCAACTCTCCAGGCGGCTCAGTCTCTGCGGGAATGGCAATTTATGACACTATGCAGATATTAAGCTGTGATATAAAAACATATTGTGTAGGTCAGGCTGCCAGCATGGGAGCTGTTCTTCTTGCGGCGGGAACTAAGGGTAAACGATTTGCCCTTCCGAATGCTAGAATAATGATTCATCAGCCACTTGGCGGAATGGAAGGAACTGCATCTGACATCAGCATCCATGCACAAGAAATTCTCAGAATAAAAGACAATCTGAATAAAATTCTTGCTGATCATACAGAACAACCTCTGAAAAAAGTGGTAAAAGATACTGACAGAGACTTTTTTATGTCTGCTGAAGATGCAAAAAATTACGGCATTGTTGATAATGTTCTTAGGAGTATATAGTTATACTTTACGCGGGTAAAATCTTAGCATTTCGCTTAAGGTTGAGTAGTCAATAAAAGAAATACAAGATCTCTACCGCTTGCGGTATAATAGAGATAAAAACAGAATAAATATTAGGAGACATACTATGTCATGTGAGAATTGCGCCTGTGGCGAAAAAAAGCTGGACATCCTCACCAAATTTCCAGAAAATCTTAAAGGACTTGATAAATATATTGCAACGCTTCCATTAGGCGAAGATGTTGATAGGAATCGTGGATTCCTCATTCAAGTATTACATAAAGCCCAGGAGATATTTTCATATATCCCACTTGAGCTCCAGCTACATGTTGCAAATCAGCTTGGATTACACCTTTCGGAGGTTTACGGAGTCATTAGTTTTTATTCCTACTTCACAGATAAGCCTGTAGGAAAATATAAAATCAATATCTGTACAGGAACTGCGTGTTTTGTAAAAGGAGCAGGTAATGTTCTTGATGAATTTAAGCGTTACCTCAATTTAGAAGATGGAGAAACCAGTAAAGATGAGTTATTTTCATTGGGTTCACTGCGTTGTGTAGGGGCATGTAGCCTAGCACCAGTAGTAATGGTGAATGATAAGGTTTACGGGAATGTAACCACTCAAATGGTTCCTGAAATAATAAATGAGTGCCAATAGGAATAAAAAATTATGATAAAATCAGCTAAAGAACTGACAAAATTCTACGAAAAATTGAAGAATAAAAAACAATCTAACATAGTGATCCAAATTTCACTGGGAACCTGTGGTATCGCTGCAGGAACAACTCCGATATTAGAAAAGTTCAAAGAAGAGATTGAGAAGCAGGGTTCAGGTGATGTAATAACACTCGTTGAAACTGGATGTATGGGGCTCTGCCACAGTGAACCATCAATTAGAGTTATTGATACTGATTCAGGCAAAACAATGCTTTATGGAAATGTAAAAGTAGAGTCTGTAGAACATATAGTTGCAAGAAAAGCACCAAAACCTGTTGCTGGTGTGGAAACAATTGAGAAAAATTGGTACTATCCGGAAGATGAAACAAACAAGTTTGACGCACTTCAGGCAAGAATTGTACTAAAAAATTCAGGGAAAATAAATCCTCAAGACATTGATGATTATATCGCGGAAAAAGGCTATCAAGCCTTAGCAAAAGTTCTAACCGAGATGACATCACAGGATGTGATAAACGAAGTTACAGAAGCTGGTCTCCGTGGTCGTGGAGGCGGTGGTTTCCCAACAGGGAGAAAATGGAGTTTTGCCGCTGCCCAAGATAGTGATGTAAAGTATATGATATGTAATGCTGATGAAGGTGATCCAGGAGCATTTATGGATCGTGCAGTCTTGGAAGGAGATCCGCATGCAGTACTTGAAGCAATGATTATTGCTGGCTATGCCGTGGGCTCCAATTTCGGAATTATATATATCCGTGCTGAATATCCACTGGCAATTGAGCGTCTTCAGCTAGCAATTGATCAAGCGACTGAACGAGGTTTACTAGGTGATGATATTTTCGGAAGCGGATTCACTTTTAATATTGAGTTAAAACTCGGAGCAGGAGCATTTGTATGCGGAGAAGAGACTGCTCTTATAAATTCAATTGAAGGTAAACGTGGAGAACCAACATTCAAGCCGCCGTTCCCTGCAATTTCTGGACTCTGGAAAAAACCTACAATTGTTAATAATGTAGAGACTTATGCAAATATACCTGCAATTATCCGAAAAGGAGCTAAATGGTTCCGCAGCATTGGAACAGAAGCTGCTCCGGGCACAAAAGTATTTGCTCTTGCCGGAAAAATAGATAAAGTAGGACTTGTTGAAGTGCCAATGGGAACATCAATTAAAGATATTATCTTCAAACTAGGCAACGGAATTCAAGGAGATAAGAAATTTAAAGCTGTTCAGACTGGTGGCCCATCAGGTGGTTGTATTACAACTGAAATGCTTGATACACCAATTGGATATGAATCATTAATTAAACTTGGCTCCATGATGGGATCAGGTGGTATGATTGTTATGGACGAAGATGACTGCATGGTTGATATTGCTAAATTTTTCCTTGACTTCACTGTTGATGAATCATGTGGCAAATGTACTCCATGCCGAATCGGAAATAAACGCCTGCATGAAATGCTAACAAAAATCTGCAATGGAACAGCAGATATGACCACTTTAACAAAACTTAAAAACCTCTCAGTTGCAATCAAGGATACTTCACTATGTGGACTTGGTCAGACATCGCCAAATCCGATATTATCAACAATTGCTAACTTTGAAGATGAATACTTAGCACATATACAAGATAAAAAATGCCCTTCTGGGGTATGTCGAGAACTTATTTCTTTCGAAATCAACGACAAGTGTATCGGTTGCACAATATGTGCTCGTCACTGTCCAGTCGATTGCATAACAGGGAAAGTCAAAGAAGTACATGTAATCAATCAAGATGAATGTATCAAATGCGGACTATGCTACGACTCCTGTAAGTTCCATGCGATTGAGAGACATTAAATTAAACTAAATATCTAGGAGATAAAATATAATGATCACATTGATGATTAACAATAGCAAAATAAAAGTGCCAGCGACTTCAACAATACTTGAAGCTGCTGAAACTATTAACATAACAATCCCAACTCTCTGTCATGTATCTATTGACTGTCTCAATATCAGACGTCAAACAGGCTCTTGCAGAATTTGCGTCGTCGAGGTTGAGGGTCGTAGAAATTTGGCCCCTGCTTGCTGCACGCCAGTGGAAGAGGGAATGGTTATAAAAACAAATTCAATACGAGCAATAAATGGACGACGCACAATGCTTGATCTAATTCTTTCAGATCATCCGAAAGATTGCCTTACATGCGATAAGAATGGAAGTTGCAAACTTCAGGATCTTGCTTCAGAATTTGATCTGCACCACCTGCTTTACGACGGAGCTCAATCCAAATATGAGATTGATCTTGCAAATCAATCAATCGTAAGAGACCTTGATAAGTGCATAATGTGCAGACGCTGTGAAGTCGCCTGTAATGAAGTACAAACAGTCGGTGCTTTATCAGCAGTAGGTAGAGGTTTCGACGCGGTGGTCGCTCCAGCAGGAATGCTTCCACTAGACCAGACAAAGTGTACATTCTGCGGACAATGTGTTTCAACATGTCCAGTAGGCGCACTCACTGCAATGAATCAGAAATACCCTGTATGGGAGGCCCTTAATGATGATAAAAAAACTGTTATTGTTCAGACAGCCCCTGCTGTTCGAGTTGCAATAGGTGAATCTTTTGGATTGGAGCCTGGTAGTATCAGCACAGGAAAGCTAGTAACAGCACTGAAACGAATCGGTTTTGATACAGTATTTGATACTGATTTTGCTGCAGATTTAACAATCATGGAAGAGGCAACTGAGTTTATTCAGCGCGTAAAAGAAGGTAAAAATCTCCCAATTCTAACATCATGCTGCCCTAGTTGGGTAAAATTTTTCGAACACCAGTTTCCAGATCTGATGTATATGCCATCTACGGCTAAATCACCTCAGCAGATGTTTGGTGCAATAGCAAAAAGTTATTATGCTGAAAAACTCGGCAAAAAACCTGAAGAGATCATAGTTGTATCTATAATGCCATGTCTTGCGAAAAAATACGAAGCCTCACGTAAAGAGTTTTCTAATAATGAAATCCCTGATGTGGATATTGTTATCTCCACTCGCGAACTTGCAGGAATGCTTAAAGAGGCTGGGGTACAATTCAATGATCTTCCAGAATCAGATTTCGATAATCCAATGGGAGAATCAACTGGTGCTGGCGTCATCTTTGGTGCATCAGGCGGAGTGCTCGAAGCAGCTCTACGTACTGCAGCTGACTGGCTGACAGGAGAAGATTTAAAAGAGATAGATTTTAAAGCTGTACGAGGTCTTGAAGGAATCAAGGAAGCAACAGTTAATGTTGCAGGCATGGAAATTAAAGCGGCCATAACCTCGGGATTAGGAAATGCACGAAAAATCCTAGAGAAAATACAGAAAGGTGAGGCAAAATACCATATCATTGAGATTATGGCATGCCCTGGCGGATGCCTAAATGGTGGCGGTCAACCCTATGTCGAGGATCAATCTGATGCTCTGGAAAAACGTAAACAGGCCATTTACAAGATTGATAAGGATAAGTCTATCAGAAAATCGCACCAGAATCCTGATATCATCAAATTATATGATGAATTTCTAGGTAAACCAGGCAGCCATAAAGCACATGAACTGCTTCACACCGGATACACGGCACGCGAAAATATATAAGCACAAGATCGCTAAATAAAACCCACCTTAGTGGGATTAAAAACAGCTCTGCAGAAATGCAGAGCTTTTTTTTT
>JAUUYH010000032.1 GCA_030590505.1 Kiritimatiellota bacterium | reverse complement strand
TCGAATGAAGAAATGAAGAAATGAAGAAATGAAAAAATGAAGAAGTTGAAGAGAAGAAGAGTAAGACAAAGAGTAAGACAATGAGTAAGACAAAGATTGAGACGAAGGGGATTTTGAAGTTCTGGAGTGCGGGAGTTCTAGAGTTGAAGAAGTTGAAGAGACAAAGAGTAAGACAAAGAGTAAGACAATGAGTAAGACAAAGATTGGGACGAAAGGGATTCTGAAGTTCTAGAGTGCGGGAGTTCTAGAGTTGAAGAGATTGAAGAGAAGAAGAGTAAGACAAAGAGTAGGACAATGAGTAGGACAATGAGTAAGACAAAGATTGGAGAACGATAAGGGACAGGTTGATTGTCGCCTTTAGATATCGCTTTCAGCGAAAATGCGGGATTGGTAATTTTCCTAGCCTAGATGCTTTGCATCAAGACTAGGCTATGTTAAACATCTGCTTCCCAGAAGTGACGGAGGGACAACGCATGCTACTTGAAGAAAATGCGAGAGAATGCAAGAGAATGAAGAAATTGAAGAGGTGGAGAAAAGGAAATTTAGATTAGGACGAAGATTGGAAGAAGTTCTTTGAACATCGAACATCGAACATTGAACATCGAACATCGAACATCGAACATCGAACATCGAACATCGAACATCGAACATTGAACATCGAATGAAGAAAGAGAAGAAATGAAGAAATGAAGAAGTTGAAGAGAAGAAGAGTAAGACAAAGAGTAGGACAATGAGTAAGACAATGAGTAAGACAAAGAGTAGGACAAAGAGTAGGACAATGAGTAAGACAAAGATTGGGACGAAGGGGATTTTGAAGTTCTGGAGTGCGGGAGTGATAGATGGGGAAGAAGTTGTTAGTTGATTATTGATGGTTCTTGGGATGTTTTCATTAGGGTCTCGACAGTTTAAGATTTACGCTGTACCAGATTGTGCAAACATAAGTACCTGCTTAAGATTGCACGATTTAGATTATAACGCCTAAGTGCTTAGAATTACACGATTTAGGCATCAAAGTTTTTTAGATTTTTTACAATTTCCCGCAGCTCTTTTAGCTGTTTTTTAGCTGTATCTGATTGCAGTTGAGGAATTCTGCCGTTGATTTTTGATGCACTGCCGAATTTTCTTATCATAACTTTTTTATCTTTTACCTGCAGTGATCTATATTGTGCCTTTGCAAGTTGCACTCTAATCTCCGAAACAGCTAAAAAGTTGCTAACCTGATACGGAATAGGGCCGTAGCGGTCAATGAATTCTGCTTTAATATCGGAAACCTCTTTCAGGGTTCGGATATTCCCAAGACGTTTATAAAAAGAGACTCGCCGGCTCTCTGAAGGAATATATGATACGGGCAGATCTGCTGGGAGTTTATGACTAGGTGCTGATGATGCAAAGACAACAAAGTCAATCGCTATCTGAACCGCTGGTGCGAAAGTCGCAGGTTTTCCCTGTTGTTCATCTACAGCAGCACGCAAAAGCTGGCAGTAGAGATCAAATCCTATAGTATTTATATGTCCACTCTGTTTTGCCCCGAGCAGATTGCCAGCCCCCCTTATCTCAAGGTCACGAAGTGCAAGACGGAAACCTGAACCAAGCTCCGAATAGCGACGTATCGCTGAAATTCGCTTGCGGGCATTCCCAGTCAAAATCTGGTTTCGTGGAAGAAACATATAGGCATACGCCTGACGATGCCAGCGGCCTACGCGACCACGGAGTTGATAGAGTTCAGAGAGCCCAAAACGATCGGCACGTTCAATAATTATTGTATTTGCATTGGGAATATCTAATCCTGACTCAATTATAGTGGTACAGACAAGTACATCTATTTTCCCTTCAAGAAAATTCCCCATTACCTCTTCAAGTTCATGTTCATTCATTCTGCCGTGGGCAACTGCGAATTTCGCATCCGGGGCAATGGCCTGCAACTCGCTGCATCTATTATATATTGTTTTTACACGATTATGCAAATAATAGACCTGCCCTCCCCTCTGAACCTCATCTTTTATTGCATCTGCAGCGACTTTCATATCCTCTTTACATACATAGCTTCGTACAGGCAAACGTGCATTCGGTGGGGTCATTATTGTGCTTAGATCACGCAGACCAGTCATCGACATATAGAGCGTACGCGGGATTGGTGTCGCAGTCATTGTCAATACATCAACTGTGGCACGGAACTGCTTTAATTTCTCTTTATGCTTTACCCCAAACCGCTGCTCTTCATCGATTATTACAAGTCCTAGATTGGCGAATTTTACATCTTTCTGCACCAAGCGATGTGTGCCGATTATGATATCAATTTTGCCCTCTTTTAGGGCCTCCAGAGATTTACGCTGCTCGGCTGCTGTTCGGAAGCGACTGAGCACATCAATAATCACAGGGTGTTCAATAAAACGATCTAGGAATGTGTAGAGATGCTGCTGTGCAAGAATGGTTGTCGGCACCATAACAGCAACCTGCTTCCCATCCATAACCGCCTTAAATGCCGCCCGCATCGCCACTTCGGTTTTGCCATACCCTACATCTCCGCAGAGAAGTCTGTCCATTGGGCGTTTAGATGACATATCAGCTTTTATCTCAGTTGTTGATTTAGTCTGATCTGGTGTATCTTGAAAGGGAAAAGAGTCCTCAAATATATGTTGCCAAAGGTCATCCTGTTGAAAAGCGTACCCGCGATGTTTCATTCTCATTGCCTGAACATTGAGAAGTTCTACAGCCATATCCCGAATATCCCGCGATGCCTCAATCTTTGACGAGAGCCACCTTTTACCTCCCTTCCTATTCAGCGTAGGAAGATCTTTTTTTGAACCGATATATTTTGATAGCAGATTTGCTTGATAGAGCGGTACATAGACGATTACATCTTCCGCAAATTCGAGTTTAAACATCTCATGGATAATTTTTCTCTGCCTTATCTCAGTAATTCCGTGATAGAGGCATATTCCGTGATCCAGATGGACTGCGTAATCCCCCTGTTCGAGTGCAGAAAATTCCGACTGTTCTCCAGGTGGAGCTTCAAGAATGTCGGTTTTACTCCTCTGAACCACAGGTGCTGTAACTGAATGGTGATGTTTGGTTGAAGTAAAAAGCTCTTTTTCGGTAAGAATTACAATCTTATCCCTTAGTAGTGTTATTCCAAATGGAATTGGTGTATTTGAAATATTTACTAATCCAGAGTCAATCCCGTTCTCTTTGCACCATAAGCAGATATGTTCTGAAGACGATTTTAGGTCTCCGCAGATTGTCAGGCTATATCCTGTATCAATCCACTGCTTAATTCGCTCAACAGTAAGTTGCCTACGCCACTCGGAATATACCGAATCCTGCTCATCTGGTATCTCATTCCCATGAATAAGCTCGGTAGTTCTGCGACATTCGCAATCTATGCCGTTCTGAAATTCATCAGACTCTGACGGATCAAGGAACACGATTCCTGATTCAGATTGCTCTTCAATAATCCTGTCAAATTCTTGCAGGGTTGCCTCATCCCCGAACCTCTCAAGATGCTCCCTGCAACGTTCTGGAAAGATTGTAATAACTGTCGGGGACTTCTTCTGAAATGAGTTTATCAGCAAAGGCCCATCGGACTCCTCCCCCATTGAACTCCTCGGAATAATATGATATTTGCTAATTTCGCGAAAAGTTCTCTGCCCCTCTGGAGAATAGAGACGTATCGACTCAATTGTATCACCAAAAAACTCAATCCTTGCTGGATAATCCGAAATTGGTGAAAATATATCAACAATCCCACCGCGTTTTGAATATTCACCTGGGATACCAGCTTCGTATTCATCATCATAATCAAGTTCAAGAAGTCGGGCAATAAGCTGATTTATTGATATTTTTTCTCCAACAGCAAGAATAAATGATGCCGAAGCAATATGATCAGGCTGAGGAATTGATGAGAAGAGTCCTGAAACGCTACCGAGAAAAACAGAAGAGTCATCATTTAGCACCATGTGAACAACTCTTGCACGCTGTGCCTCGCTCTCAGGAATGAATCTCTGACCTGATACTACTTCTGGAACAACTGTCAACTCTGTTTTAATATCCAGCAGTTCCGCCCAGGCAGGAAGCTGGTCTGCTGCCTTTTCTGCCTCGGAAAGACGCGGAAATAAAACTACGACAGGTCGTGGAAGACGCTCCAGAACCTTCAAGATCAGAGGCAATTCGATACCATGTTCTACATTTTTTACAACATGACTATCTGCGAATTTCGCATCCATCAATGATGCAAGGTTAAATTTTCTTTCATTTTTTATTGTTTTCATGTAGACAATATACTTGATTTTATAGGAAAGTGCAATATACTTTGTGTTGCGATTAATAAAAAAGATTTTTCGAAGCTAAATAATAATAAAGGACCCAGTAATAATTGGACTTAAAGAATGGCTAAAACAACAAAAAATATTGACAAAGACGTGAAAGTCGAAGAAAAAGTAAAAAAAACTTCTTCTAAGAAGACGGTGACTGCGAAAAAAGCAACAAAAAAGACAACTGTAAAAAAAACAGTTGCAAAATCTGTTGCGAAGCCTGCTGTGAAGAAGACAGAAAAAAAGGCACCAGCAAAGAAAGCTGCTACCAAAAAAGTTGCAGCTAAAGCACCGGCTAAAAAAGTTACTCCCAAAAAGAGTACAGCTAAGGAAGCAGCTAAAAAAGCACCTGTGAAAAAAGCACCTGCTAAAAAAGCTGCACCCAAAAAGACTTCAGCTAAAGCACCTGCCAAGAAAGCACCTGCCAAGAAAGCACCTGCCAAGAAAGCTCCTGTTAAGAAAGCTCCAGCTAAGAAAGCACCTGTTAAGAAAGCTCCTGCCAAGAAAGCACCAAAGAAGGCAAAGCTAAAGAAAAATATGACACAGGCTGAAAGGAATGCAAAAGAAGCAGCAGATAAGAGAGCTGAGATTACTAAAGCTAAAAAAGCGGGAACACTTTCAAAAAATGATACAATGAAAGTGTACATGCAAGATATCGGTCAGATTTCACTTGTTACAAAAGAAGAAGAGGTGGAACTTGCCGCAATGATTCATGGTGATGATCCAATTGCACACGACAAAGCTCGTGCAAAACTTATTCAGGCAAACCTCAGACTGGTTGTGAAAATTGCACATGACTTTAAAGGACTCGGACTCCCACTTCTTGATCTAATTTCGGAAGGAAATATCGGGCTGATGAGAGCTGTTGAAAAGTTTGATCCTGCGAAAGGCGCAAAATTCAGTTCATACGCGGCATGGTGGATCAAGCAATCAATGCGTCGTGCACTTGCAAATCAAAGTCGGACAATCAGAATACCAGTTCAGTCTGCAGGTAAAATAAATAAAATTAAATCTGCAAGAATTAAACTGACTGAAAAGCTTGATCGTGAACCTACTGATGCGGAAATAGCTGAATTCCTTGAATTCAGTGAAAGAACTGTTACTGGACTAAAACTTGCTGACCTGAGAACATTTTCACTGCATGATCCTATCCAGCAGGGGGAAGATGGAGAGTTTCAGGATATTATCCCAGATCAAGGTGCTTTTACCCCAGATAGGCTACTTGGAGATACAGAATCAATCGGCAGACTACGTCATCTCCTGAAAGATCTTGATAATCGCGAAATAATGATTCTAAACATGAGATTCGGGATGGACGGTAGCAGGCCTAAGACACTTGAAGAGGTCAGCCAAGAGATAGGTAGAACACGTGAACGTGTCAGACAGATCCAGAACCAAGCACTAGCAAAGCTGAGAAATCTGCTTGCTGATGAGTCTGGTTTTGTAAATGATTAAATAATCAGCCCCGCATAAGTGGGTTTGAATAGAGGTCTGCGAAATACGCAGAATATAGTTTGTAGATAAACCCCGCTTTGCGGGATTAAATATTTTGAGGAGGTGAGTTAGATTATGACAGAAGTAAGAGTAAGAAAAGGTGAACCTGTAGAAAAAGTTCTCCGTAAACTTAAGAAAAAAATGGACAAAGAAGGTACACTAAAAGATCTTCGTAACAGGCGTTACTATGAAAAGCCGAGCGAAGCAAAACGTAGATCACGCAAACGTAGCGGATCAAGAAGCTAGAGAAAAACATATAACGTGTGATTTATAAATATGTCATGTAATAACCATATTTTTTTCAAAGGTGGTGTGCATCCGAATGAGGGTAAAGAACTCTCGTGCAGCAATGCAATTCAGGACGCACCACTTCTTGATAAATATACAGTAATACTGCATCAGCATATCGGAGCTCCCCCAAAACTTATCGTGCAAAAAGGCGATGAGGTTAAAAAGGGGCAGTTATTAGCGGAAGCTGGAGGCTTTGTCTCCGCTCCCGTTCACTCGCCTACAAGCGGGACGGTATCTGCTATGCTGGAGATCTCGGGTCCTATGGGCCTGAAGATGTCTGCTGTCGAGATAACTTCCGACGGTAAAGATGAGTGGAAGCTACCCTTCAATAAAATTGAAGAGTGGGACTCAGCTGAGCCAAAAGATCTGAAACAACGTGTTGCCGATGCCGGCATTGTCGGTATGGGTGGTGCGGCGTTTCCTACTTCAGTAAAACTTTCACCTCCATCCGGAAAGAAGATCGATACACTGATCCTCAACGGTGCTGAGTGTGAACCATACTTGACAGCTGATCACCGAGTTATGCTCGAAAGCAGCGATGCAGTTCTTGAGGGAGCTGCGATTCTCGCAAAAATTCTTGATGTTAAAAATATATATATCGGCATTGAAAACAATAAACCTGATGCAATTGAGACACTGTCAAGAAAGGCGGGGCACTACGGGATCAAGGTTCAACAACTTCGTGTACGCTATCCGCAAGGTGCTGAAAAACAACTTATTTATGCCTTAACTGGTAGAAAAGTGCCAGCTGGTGGACTTCCGATGGATGTCGGATGCGTAGTACAAAATATCAGCACGGCAGTCCCTGTCAAAGAGGCTGTTGTTGATGCAAAACCACTTATTGAACGTGTAACAACTGTTACTGGAGAGTCTGTTGTGAATCCTGGCAATTGGAGATTCCGCCTAGGAACTCCGGTATCAAAAGCTCTTGAATTAGCAGGTGGTGTCAAATATCAGCCAGGTAAAGTAATTCTCGGTGGGCCTATGATGGGATTTTCTCAGAAAAACCTTGATGCCACAATAATGAAAAATACTTCAGGACTTTTGCTGCTCGATAAGGATGATGTTTCACAGTTTTCATCAGAATCCTGCATACGGTGTGGTAAATGTGTGGACGCCTGCCCGATGAATCTTCTCCCTGGCACATTGAGTGTAGCTGCGGAAAATGAAGTGTGGGATATTGCTGAAGATTACTTCGTAATGGACTGTATGGAGTGTGGATGCTGTTCGTATGTATGCCCAGCACACCGCCCACTTGTACAACATTTCAAAAGAGCAAAAGCTGAAATAAATGCGAAAAGGAAGAGATGACAGAAGAGAAGAAAACTATTAAAAAAGATCCAGAATCACCTTTGATTATACTACCAGATCCAAAAGAACTGATTGTCAGTACATCACCGCACCTTCATAACGGTGGGAGCGTTAAGAAAATAATGTATATTGTTATTCTTGCCCTGCTGCCTTCATGCGCAGCTGGTGTCTATTTCTTCGGAATAGATGCATTGCGGGTACTGCTACTATGTACAATATTTTGCGTAGCACTTGAAGTAATCTGGTGCAAATGTGCAGGTAAAAAACAGACTTGGAGTGACGGCAGTGCTATCATTACAGGACTGTTGCTTGGAATGAACCTCTCAGCAGGAGTTCCATGGTGGCTCTGCCTTGTCGGTGCAATGCTAGCTATTATCCTCGGCAAACAGCTTTTTGGCGGACTTGGCTATAATCCATTCAACCCAGCACTAGTAGCAAGAGTAGGACTTCTTATCGGCTTCCCTAAACTTATGACAACCTGGGTTGTTCCTAAAAAATTCTCATATATGATGAATCCTGATGCTGGCTTTGTAAATACAGATCAGTTGGAAAAATTAAAGTCCGTAGGCGAATCAATAATTCCATTTAACGCAAATATTGAAGGGCTAACCTGTGCAACTCCGCTCAGTATTGCAAAGGGTGCAGACTCATTTCAGCACATAACTTCACCAGAAGCAATTCAAAACTATTTCTGGGGGAATGTGGGCGGATGTATCGGAGAAACCTCCGTAGCATTCCTACTTCTCGGAGCGGTAATTCTTTTGGCATTCAAACTTATCAGATGGCAGGTGCCGCTTGCTTATATCGGAACAGTTGCCATAATCACATTTATTCTTAATAAAGTTGACCCTTCTCTTACGCCTGGACCTATCTTTCATATTGTTGCAGGAGGACTGGTTATTGGAGCATTTTTTATGGCTACTGATATGGTTACATCGCCAATGACTAAAAAAGGAGCCTTTATTTTCGGGATAGGTTGCGGTATTATAACCACTGCAATACGAATTTGGGGGAGTTACCCAGAAGGAGTAAGTTTCTCAATTCTATTTATGAATGCACTCACTCCACTGATAGATCGCTATTCTGGTGGTAAACCTTTTGGATATATAAAGAAAAAAAAGAATTAAAGTTTTTATACTATAGGAATTTGCGAAGTTCGCAAAATATAATGATTACGATATGACAGATAAGAAAAAACAACCGAATATGATAATGCTAGGACTCTTTATGGGAGTTCTGGGTGCAATATCCGCTGCCCTTCTTGCAGGTGCCTCAATTCTAACCAAAGAGCCGATAAGGAAGGCTGAACTTGAAAAAACAAGCTATGCCCTAACAGAAGTACTCCCCCCATTTAATAATAATCCCGCTGACGAAAAAGTAATAATCAAAGCACTAAACGACACAGATGTAACATTCTATATAGCAAAAATGGATGGCAAAATTGTCGGAATTGCTGGAGAAGGTTACTCAATGAAAGGTTTTTCCGGAAGGGTAACTGTAATGCTCGGACTATCCCCAGAAGGAACAATACAAAAAGTTATTGTTACAAAGCAATCGGAAACTCCAGGACTCGGCACAGTTGTGACTGACAGAAAACGTGAAAAAACAATTTATGAACTCTTCTCAGATAAAAAACCGCAAACGGGGCTTCCACCGAACAAAATCCTGGACGGCTTTGAAGGGCACACTGCAAAAATGGACGATTCAGGATGGAAAGTAAAAAAGGATGGCGGGAAGTTTGACTTTATCACAGGTGCCACCATTACAAGCCGTGCAGTTACAGATGCAGTCTATACTATAGATTCAACATACATTCGAGTATCTAAAAAATTACTGGCGAATCGGAAGTTAAAAAATAAAAAGATACGTCGATAATTGTCTACACTTTTTAAGATTATTTAAACTTTTTGGTCTTCACCAGTCCCCCGAACGTAGTGACTGATTATTATCATTCGTGGGTAATATAACACAGTAATCCAGAGCTCAGTACGTTGTCCAATTGAACTCCCTTTTTTTCTCTTTACATTGACCTTGTATGTATCGAAAAAACAGGGCGACTACTGGGGACACTTCTAAATATATTACGCTCAAAGTACTGAGCTCTGAAGTACAGAATACGCAGAGTTGAATGTAAAAGATTTATTCGAGATCAAGTGAAAGGTATTGGTTCTTTATTTATGATGCCTTAGCAAAAAAGCATACAGAACTTGAAAAGTAAAAGAATACTACTAAGTTTATTAAAAATAAAAAGAGACAACCACGATGCAAGCATAAACTTAAAGCTATGAACATTTTAAAAAATATAACAAAAGAGATAATCTCATTTCCTTGCCTTAACTGCAGGAATGAAATTGCAGAAGATAACGGATTATGCAACAACTGCTTTGGGGAATTGCCTTTTGTGCACCCCCCCTTATGCAATACTTGCGGTGCGGAAAATGACGGCATATTTGACCTCTGCGAAAAATGCCTAAAAGAGGACAAACGACTATGGCAGCAGGGAATATCTCTGATGAGACTTGAGGGAGTCGGACAACAACTGGTACACAGACTTAAATACGGAAACGAAACAGCATTGGCTCGTACCCTCGGCAAAATCGCTGCAGAAAAGGTAAAAACATCCGCCATACAAATCGATTGCATTGTTCCAATACCACTCCACTGGACTCGACGCCTTACGCGTGGTTACAATCAGACCGCACTACTTGCTCAGGTAATTTCAGAAGAGCTAAAAATTCCGCTAAAAAAACTAATCAAACGCACAAGATACACCCCCAAACAAGCGAAACTCGGGCGAAAACAGAGATTGAAAAATCTTGACGGTGCCTTTGCTGTAAGGAATTTAAAAAATTGCGAGAATAGCAAAATTCTACTTATAGACGATGTAATGACCACCGGAACAACCCTCTCAGTTGCCACAAAAACTCTCCTTAACGGAGGCGCTAAAACAGTAAATGTACTTGCTGTCCTACGGGCGTAAGGCAATAGTAAAAAAGAGCCCCCTCCCCCCATCGTTTAGATGGGAGCCCCGCATTCCAATGCGGGGATTTTTTTTCTTTTAAAAATCTCTTTTGTCTCCGCCCCGCCTACATATTCATCGGTCAATTCCTTACGGACTTCAATAGATTTCAAACGCTCATTTATCCACTTTTTGGAATATCCCTTTGTCAGATACATTTCAAGTGCTCGTTCTATGGAAAATGCCGTATCATACTTTAAAATCTCTTACTTTCAAGTTTCAAGTGCAACTGACTAATTTTATTCTTATTGCGGCGAAGCCGCTCTTAAATGCGCATATAAAGATCTCTCGAAGAGAAATGCGCATACTATGGATTCTAATCAGCCTAAGGCTGCTTTCGTTCAATAATTGCGATATAAACACTACAGGCTATTTTTTAGGACGTGTTTTTAAAATATTCTCAATAGAGTCACCCTTAGATACAGGAATCATTCTGAATGAATAACTGTACTGCTTCCCTTTGAGTGTATATTGCTTCAGAGGCGTGGCTCCCCAACTGTTATTACCGCCGACACCACTCTGTGTAGTATCAATATTCAGGTGGATCTCATTGGAGCGTTCCATCTGAAATGAATACTTCGCTTTTTGAATTTCATTCTTGCTGTAGTGACGTGCCGCAAATGCTATTACTGGAGTTCCTTCAAATAACCATCCAGTGCCGTCTTTTCGACGTAATGTTAACCATCGGGTATCTATGTGATTTCCATTTTCCTGTGGCTCCGAGTACTCAACCCACATCTCATCTACTGTGCTTTGGTAGATTCCTATGCGTTCAAATGCACGATCACTATATGTTGGCTGTGGGCCGCGACCGTAATATGCAACTTTATCCATATCCTTCGGTAGCAACATTTCCATGCCTACACGAAGTGGTCCTTTACCATCTTTTGTTGGTATATAATTGTAGTTGATATCGATGCTTCCATTACCGAAAACAGTGTAGTCAATAGAAAGGTTGCCGAGTTTAGGTATTGTGGCAGCTACGGATACAACTACCGCATCCGTTCTTTTTTGTTCAGCCTTACAACTTTTAATTATCCATTGATCTCCAACTTCCAAGTATTTGGGATTGGCAAACTTTTTATGTGATGCACGATCATTATCTGTAAGGGCACGTGAAAATTCAGGAATAAATCCCCGTTTGACCAGCTCTGTTCCATTATGTTTATAAGAGTCCAGAGTTCCTTTTTTTCGATCAAAAGCGATCTGGAATGTTTTTCCGATCACTTCAATTGTTCCAGCACTCTCTTTTATATCAACTTTAGCCATTGCTTTCTGTGAAACCGCAGGAGGCTCACCTTTGCGGAAGAGGAATTGCTCCCAGGCCAATTCATACCCCTCTTTCAGAAGTGGCGAATATCCTTTTTTTGCTGTAAATGATAGGTTTAAGAATACTTCGGATCCTTTAGGAAGATTAAGTGCAGGCAACTTAATTGTGATCTGTTTTTCCGCATGCGGTGCAATATCAAGTGGAGGAATAGATCCACTTTTCACAACCTTTCCGTCAACAATCAGTGACCATGTTCCGTCGACCATATCTTTAATGTTCGAAAAATCGAACCAGTTTTTTACTTTAAAACGGCCTTTTTTCACATCAACAGGAGTCACATGAACATTGCGGTGAACATATTTAAGTGCATAAATGCCTGGATGTGGTTCACGATCTGATGCAACAAGTCCATTCATACAGAAGTTGTCATCATTGTGTATTTTTTTTGCATTTTCCCACCAACCACCGTAGGCGAAAAATGTTTTTTTCACGGGTCCAGTTCCAATTTTAGCTTGATATTTTTCAGGAACTGGTTGACGTATCCCCTGATCTGCAAAATCCCAAACATAGGCACCCATATGGGATTTACTCTTGTAAATAGCGTCCCAATACTCCTTCAGGTTTCCGTTACTATTCCCCATTGCATGCGCATATTCGCAAAGAACATGCGGACGTTTCCCTTTAGAACCCCAACCAGGGCCAGCATACATTCTTGATGTCATGTCTGCTGCATCATTATCATACTCCGAATGCACAGGGCGGTCGGGATGATTTTTATGCAGCCATTTCTGCATCTCCTTAGGACCCTTGCCACGACCACTCTCATTCCCAAGAGACCATATTATGATAGATGCATGATTCTTATCGCGTTCAACCATACGAATTACACGGTTTAACTGAGTTGGAACCCACTTTTCTTGCCCTGAAATTTTGCGAGCTCCATGACATTCTAGATTTGTCTCATCCATGACATAAATACCATATTCATCACATAGTTTGTAGAAATAAGGATCCGTTGGATAGTGACAGGTACGGACTGCATTGATATTAAATTGTTTGAAAATTTGAATATCCTCAAGCATGCTTTTACGACTTATATCATGCGCGGTGTCGGGGTCATGCTCGTGCCGATTCACACCTTTCATTTTTACTGGGATACCGTTCACAAGAAATTCTGCTCCGCGAATTTCGATCTCACGAAAACCGACCTTCCAGGGAATAACTTCAATAATTTTAGATTTTCTATCTTTAAGGGTTATCAATAATTGATAAAGAGCTGGGCTCTCCGAGGACCATTTTTGCGGAGCTTTTATTTGGCTTTTCCAGATGGTCTCCGCCTTTGCAGGTAGAGTTTTGGTAACAACCGTTTTCCCTTTAGGATCGATCAGGTCAAATGTAATCGACGCATTTGATGGGTTTTCAATATCTACCTTTAGTGTAAGTTCACCATTTACGTACTGATCATCGAGATCAACATCAACTTCAAAATCCTTTATGTTTGTTGTTGCGCGACTCCATATTGAAACATCTCTAAAAATCCCTGCCAGACGCCAAAAATCTTGATCTTCGAACCACGACCCGTTGCACCAGCGATAAACCTCAACAGCAAGAAGATTTTTGCCCGGCTTAATATATTTACTGATATCAAATTCTGCTGGAGTACGACTTCCTTCACTGTAACCTACTTTTTTGCCATTTACCCACAGATAAAATGCGGAGTTAACACCATCAAATTTAATTAATGTTTTACGACTATTCCACGAATTAGGAACGTCAAAAGTGGTGCGGTAACTCCCTACAGGATTGTACTTTCTCGGTGCCGCGGGCTGTTTTCCAGGGTGTGGATATTTTATATTCGTATAGATTGGTGTTCCATAACCATGCAGTTGCCAATTAGACGGAACTGGGATCGTTTTCCATGAAGAGCTATTAAAATTGGATTTATAAAAGTCAACAGGTCGTGCTGCAGGATTTGTTGACCAATGAAATTTCCAGTCACCGTTGAGCAACTTAAACCATGGTGATTTTTCCCGTACATCCGCCATCGCCCCCTTTACAGTCGGATAAGTCATCATCGTCGTATGAGGTTGTTCTGTATTTACCTGAATGACGCTTAAGTCATCCCAGTTTTCCGATCCAGCAAACGCCATACCACCAACGACTAACAAACATATTCCTAAAGCAACTTTCATTTTATTAATCTCTCCATTTATTTGTTATTGAATATTTAGATTATGGGAATATCCCTCTAATTGTTAAAACTCTTCTCTTTCTTCCATTTCTTCATTTCTTCTGAGATTTTTTCGCCGCATCTTTTGATTCTATTTTTTTCTCTTTTGCGAGTTTCTCTTTTTTTTCATTTTCATCTTCTTCAATAGATTCATTTAGGGAGTCTGTAATATCTCTTTTAGCTTTATGAAATTCGTTCATACCTTTACCCAATGCACGTGCAATTTCAGGAATTTTTTTACCACCAAAAACAAGCAAGATTGCAAGAAAAATCCAAAATATTTCCTAAGGTCCAATTCCCATAATATACCTCCATATTCCTATATAAAATATACATTGATGTTAATAACACCAATTTGCAATCAATAGGTATCTGTTTACCATTAAAGACAAGTTTGTAACATTTAAGTTTACTATATCGTAGAGTGTACTTGCGTGTAACAAGCTATACACTACCATTCAATACGATATTTTACAATATTAGAATAGCTGTTTATTATTATTTTATCCATATACAAGAATCATTACGACTATTGCAATAATTGCAGTAACCATTCTTAATGACTGCAGGGTAAGGACAATCCATAGCCCATAGCTCTTTGGAAAAATCCCCATTGCCATAGGGAGATTTCGTCGTATAGTACGAATAGGGTTAGTTATGACGTTTCCGATCATAAAAGCTACGACAATTTGCCAATTTTCTATTTTATTGCTCTGCAAGAATTCTGAAGCAATCCCGGCGGCATTGAGTAGGCCACCTATTCTTGCAGTAAATACTGTCATTATTTCCGGAGTGAGAAATTCTTGCAGAGAGTCGGGGACGATTTTGCTCCAGAAATCAAACAGGTGACTCTTTGCCATAAAGAGTATCATAAGATATATCGGTGCGGTAATGTAGAGAAGCCTTAAAAGTGTAGTGGATGTTCGCATTGAAGCTTTTCTAAATACCTCACTCCAGGAGTAACTTTTTTTTAACTGTTTTTCTGGCAGCTGAGGTTTCTGTAATACAATATCTTCTAAATCTGCTACCTTCGCAGTTTCACTCTTTACTTCATCGCGTTTACTTAAGATTCGCGAAATTAGCAGAAAAACAATGGTCATAAGAAGTCCTACCCCAAAGGTAAAAGAGTAATACCATACGGCAGCCATTCCGATAAGAGAGAGGAGAGGTAAAAGAATTCTAAACGAGTGTGAGACCATCGCTAAGAAAGAGTTACATAAAGCAGATACGATCATCTCTCTGCGTGTCATATCACCTTCTCTATAACTGTTTGCAATAAGGGTATTCGCCGCATTTTGTGAGAAGAGTGCGGTAATTAATGAGACCGCACTTAGTGAGGGAAGTCGTCCAAATTTTGTTACCGGAGAAGCGATAAAAACAATAAATCGTGTCCATGCTCTATATTCGATTACAGCCCCGACAAAAGATGCTACTCCAACAAGCAGGAATATTCGAAAAAGGCTGTAAGTACCCTTTTTCCAGATTGCGAGATTCGCATTAAATATCAGATATACAATCATTGACAAAGCAATTGCCAGCCAGAGATAAGTTATAATCTTTTTTATCTTTGATGTTCGCTTTTTATGCAAAGTAGACGCTCACTTTTTATTTTTTACAATAAGCATAGAGAGGTACTCCTTGCCTCTTAAGAGAATCTCTTCGGAATTATCAGAGATGTACTCATTATCCATCCCGAGATTGGATCCATAGAGGAACTCGCAATTGGCATCGTTAAGAGCAGCGATCAGCTTATCACGCGTATTATATGTCTTCAGTAGAACTGTTGTGCCGTCTGTTTTTTTGATTACAGAGAGCGGATCCTCTTCAGCGAAAGAAGGAATAATGGAAAGCTCATCACGATCTTTAACTAGAACACGGTTAACTTTTGCGGAGAGTGCACTCCAGGAGTTCACGCCGGGAATCGTCTCAATCTCAAGTTCAGGAATCTGCTTGCAGATCACACTCAAAATATAACCATAAGTACTGTAGGTTAGTGCATCACCAATTGTAGCAAATGCACAACTACAGCCACTTTTTAACTTTTCAAGAATCAATTCGGCATTCTCTGCAACTCGTGCCGCTTTATCGGCACTGTTGTCACGCATGGCAAATACAAGCTCCACCCGTTCAGCAGTAATACCGTCAAGTGCATCTATAATTGCCCCAGAAACACTCCTTGAGCTCTGCCGTGACACAACCGTAAAAATACAGTCAACACCTTGTAGAGCATTAAGAGCTTTCAGCGTAATCAACCCGGGTTCCCCCGGGCCTAAACTTACTCCAAAAAATTTACCGTATTCCATAAGGTTAAAATTCTACCGAATTATCTTTAATTGCATCTTTAATGTGCTGAATGTATATAGCAGACCACTCTTTGCTCTCGCCAAGCCCAATCATTACGGGATTAACCTCAATTCCAAGCTTACCGATTACGACCTTCCATGAATCTTCATCATCACCTGCCATATCATTACTTGCATGATCTCCAGCTACAACCATCATCGGCTTCAGTACTACTTTTTTTATCTTATCTTTTTTCAGACCCGTAACAACGTTATCAAGAGAAGGAAAACCTTCAACTGTCCCGATATATATCTTCACATCAGGGTAAAGTTTACGCATGGCCAATTCAAGTTCTGCATATATACCAGTAGAAAAATGTTCATTTCCATGTCCAAGATAGACAAGTGCAGCACCGCTTTTTCTGGCAAGTTCAATATCGGATTTTAAAGCAATTGCAGCAATGTCGAGATCTTTATGATAATCGTGCTTAATCCCTGAAGTACCAAGAGCCGGACGCCCAACTACAAGCTTCTTAAAGGGCATATACTTTGCCTTTAATGTCTTGATTGTATTTAATCCATTGATATAAGATTCAAGATCAGCAAACTCCTCTCCGGAATAGATATGAGTTGATTGCACAACAATTGTGCGATATCCATCATCCTGAAGATCTGCGATTGTCGCAAGAATCCCTTTTACGTTTAAAAACTCGTTATACTTATTACCGTTTTCTGCCATAAATTGCTTGTCTTCACGACGCTTATGCCATATTTTACGAATAATATTAGATGTAAATGCCGTCCGTACTTCAATGCCCGGAAAACTTTTTCTCACATCTTTTTCAATACTGGTAATACTATTCAATGCTGAAAGGTACGTTGTTCCGAATGTGGCCAGAACGATAGCTTTTTTGTTCTCACTTTTTCCCATAGCAAAACTCCTGACTGAAAATATTGATACGCTAAATAGTGCGACCAATAACAATACTGATTTTCTCATCTCAAAATCTCCTGTGAATAGCAATTTGCAATCATAAAAAACTATTTTCAATTAACACCACATTTGTGGCATAAAAGTTGACTAGCTTTTACAATGCAATTGCATAGACTGTTTTGCGAAACGCGCAAAAAACAGCCAGTTTACAAAAAAAAAGACCCCTCACAAATTATCAGAGAGATCGGAGCAAAAAAATCTTTTTACCCGAAGTTCCTAGACGCGAGGCACTCTTCTACGGATTGTCCCAAATAAAAGTGTCTGGCTTAGAGCAATGTAGTAAAACAAACTAAAAAGCTCATTACAGTGGCGCGACCGCCTCCGAATAATACACGGAGTTCCCTCTATAATAGAACAGTTGAATAATATATCAAAACAAATAAATTGCAAGAGAAAATGGTTAATGATTCCCCATTTATTGTTAATTGTGATAAAAACTTCAGAAATAAAGTTGACACTATGACACATTGTAGTATAGTGACGTTATAATAAAATTGAAAACAAAGCACTTTTCTCAATGGCAGCAGAAAAACAGAGTTGACTGATATAGATCTAAATTCAGCCATTTTAAATTTAACAAACTCTAAGTCTGCTCCAAATATTGGCAAATTTTTAAATAAAATCCGGGTTGCCAGAGAAGGAGGAGGGAAAAGTGGTGGGTATAGAACAATTATTGTTTTTAAAATAAATGATATTGCCCTTTTTTCTTATGGATTAGGTAAATCCGAAAAAGATAATTTAAATTCAAAAGAATTAAAATATTGGAAAAAGTTTGCTAAAAATATTTGTGTGCTCAACAGCGATGAAATTAAAAAGGCAATTGCAACAGGAACTTTTATTGAATTGGAGGAAATAAAAAATGCGTAAATCAATGAAAAAAGCTATTGAAAATACCGTGCATGATTTGCAGAATATTGGGGTTGAAACATCATTTACAAAACGGGATCTTAATGAGCTTGGCCTTAAAGTTGACCCTGTTAAAATAAAATCAGGTGAAATTCGGCATATCAGAGAAATAATGAAATTAAGCCAGGCGGTTTTTGCTGATGTATTGGATGTAAGTGTTGCTTCAGTACAACAATGGGAACAAGGCACAAGAATCCCAACAGGAACAACAAGAGTTTTATTTGAAATTCTTGGGCAAAAACCACACTTACTTGATTATAGAATCCCTAAAAGAACATAATCTGAAGTAGCTTGCGTTGTCCCAACGCAAATAGCAAAGCCAAAAGAGATGTAAAAAAATAAGCAAAAGAACAGCCTGCAAGGCTTTATTTATTGCCTTATTTTTTGCTTGTTGATTGCCTTGCTTATGCGTTGAGGACAACGCATGCTACTCAGAACAATCGAACACGCCAGAGGCGTGCAAGCATCGAATT
>JAUUYH010000008.1 GCA_030590505.1 Kiritimatiellota bacterium | reverse complement strand
TGATTTTTTGTAGATGTACAATCTTTGTTTTGTATTCAAGGATGGGGCGTAGGGTGTTTTTACAAAAAGTTTTAACATATTCTGATGGGTAAAATCCATAAAGACCAATCCCCAGCCTGACCATATCGTAATGCGATTCTGGGTAGAGAAAAATGCCCCCAGTATTTGCTGAACATATCATTGAAGGTGATGTGATTATGTCTTTATGTGCAGTAATAAATGTATTAAAATTGCTGATCTGTTGCTTTGTCTTTTCTGACGACTCAGAATCACTTTGGGCAAAGTGTGTTGCGAATCCCGCAATTTCTATATTCTGACAACTCTTTATCTGATCTAAAAGCCGATGAAGATTTGCTCCTTTTTCCCCAAGTCGTCCCATTCCAGTCTCGACTTTTACAATGACTCTTACATTTTTTTTTGCGATTTTCGCAGCAAGGTTAAGATCTTTTAGTAAGGAAATAGAATATATAAACGGTATAAAGTTTTGTTCAGCAATTATTTGACATTCATCCGTAGTAAAGTAGCCAAGTACAGTAATCGGTTTTGTTATGCCTAAATTGCGCAACTCCAGAGCTTCTTCAACGTTCACGACAGAAAAAGAGTCAGTTAGGCAATTTTTTTGTAAATACGGGGCGATGATTTCTGCACCATGACCATAGGCATTAGCCTTGATAACTGCTGATAGCTGGATTTGCTTTTCTATATGATTTCGTGCTTCAAGTATGTTGTGCTTGAGATTCTTTCCAGATATTTCAATCCATTTTAGAGTGTTTTTCATTCTGCTTTTCTACCTGGTCTTGATGTTTTATCGTGTCAGTATGCTTCTTCTTTTGAATTAGTAATATGCCATTAAATGTAAAAGACGCAATGTATGTAAGCAAATATCTCTCAAAAAATTACAATTGTGTGTTGAAAATATCATTAAATGAAGTATCATTATACACATTAACCGATTTGTACTTGAATTTATCGTATTAGTTCTACATTTGAGTTTACACAATGTAAGTTTATTCATATTTGGAATCCATTTGTGTATAGTATCTCCATACTTGGGAGTTCGGCAATCGGTTAATGTGTTAATCGCTGAATATTATTGAGAATATCTGTTTTTTGCAGTAAAGAATAAATTGGGAAATTAAATTATGAAGTTACATTTTGAAAAAATTATAAAAAATCTATTTACAGCACTTTTTCTATTGTTATTTATCTCTTCTTGCGAACATCTACCTTGGGATAAGGGTGAAGAAGAAAAAGAAAAAGAAAAGAAGCAGGAAAATGAGGAGCCTCTCTTCTCTCCAATTGCTCCAAGAAAGGTCGAACAGGCTTCAATGGAGAGTGAGTCTGTTTTTACATTGGAAGATTCGCAAAACATAGATAAGCAGGAGTTGAAGAAGATATTTCCAGATTCAATTATCGAACCACCACCACCACCGCCAAAGCATCCTGTGTTCTATGAGAAATATTTAAAAAAAGAAGACGAAGGTAAAAAGTTTGAGGTAAATTTTGATTGGGATTCAGAATCTATTCATAAAATTATACCAGCATTTTCTGCTGTACTTAATTTTAGTTATGCCGTTGATGCTGGAGTTAAAGGTGCAGTCTCAATGAAGGTGCAGAACTCCGATAAGTCTGATATACTTATGACAAAGCGTGCGATCTGGAAACTTTTTGACCAGGTACTTTGGATTGCCGGTGCGTATGCATCTATGGAAAATGACATTTTACATATTATGCCCTACAGTAAGATGGCGAAGGAACACAAAATCTTTTCTAAAGAACCGCCGACTGCGAATGTCGCAGTTCGTTTAGTTAATATTAAAAATCTACCTGCTGCAACAATAATTGCTCAGATAAGGGATTTTTTAAGTGAAGGTGCCAAAGCAACTGAGGTTGCTGGTGAGAATACAATTTTGATAGTTGAGGATCCTGAAAATATAGATAAAATTCTTACGTTGATTCAGCAACTTGACAAGAAGCAACGTGCATCGTGGCCAAGAGCGATTATTCGTTGTACAAATGTATCATGCTCAAGAGTTAAATCTGAACTAGAGTCCTTGCTTCCGATTCTTGGATTTAATGTTACTGTTGATCAGATGACTCCGGAGGCGGGTTCAATTCATCTAGGTAGTGTCGAACGACTTCAGGTTTTAGTTGCCTCTGCGGCAAATGAAGAGGCTATTGATATTGTAAAAAAATGGGTCAGTATTATGGATCGTTCAGACGTAGGGGAGCAGGAGCGAGTTTATGTCTATAAGGTGGTTAGTAGCACATCTGATGAACTTCTTCAGGCACTTGCTGCAATTTTTACTGTTGAGGGAACTTCGATGAATATCTCATCTTCAGGTCAGGCATCTACATCCAGTACAAAATCTGCGGCACCTACAAGGACAAATACCTCTTCAAGGGCATCATCAAGCTCTTCTTCATCTTCATCTGCTGGTCCTGCCAATGTCTTTGAAATACCAGTTAAAATATTTGCAGATGGTAGCCATAATAGAATGTTGATCAGAACAACTCCTCGAGCCTATGCGATGATCAAGGCACTGCTTGAACGTATAGATACAATGCCTGAGCAGGTACTTATGCAGGTTATGATTGCTGAAGTTACACTTGGTGATAGTTCTGAGTTCGGACTTGAATTTTCTGCTGAAGCATTGGGTAATAGTAAAATGCTCGGCTTAATTGGAACACAGTTTAGTGGTCTTACTCCAGCAAAACCTGCGGACTCCACAGATCAGGGATTTCAATATTTTCTACAGGATAAGAATAATGGCGATAAGCTTGCATATATTCGGGCTCTTGCTGGAAAAGGTAATACCAAAATTTTATCTAGCCCTCAACTGTTGGCAAAAAGCGGAACTGAGGCGTCTATTGATGTCGGCCGTGATATCCCTACCATAACAAGAACTCAGACCGATACGACAAATGTAGCTACAAGTAATGAAGTCGAATACCGAAAAATTGGTGTTTTGCTTAAATTGACTCCAGTAATTACCGAAGGTGGTCTTATCTCTCTTGATATTGATCAGGAGGTTTCACAGCTTGGTCCCAATATTACGGCTGGAAATTCATCATATCCGAGTTTTCTTGAAAGGCATATTATTACTACACTTGCTATTCGTAATGGCGGAACTATCATCATGGGTGGGATTATTGATGAGGTTTCACAGGAACAAACTGACAGTGCTCCATGGATTGCAGAGATCCCGTTGCTTGCAAAATTGCTGGGATATTCAACTTCAAATAAAGATCGTATTGAACTTCTAATGATGCTCACTGGTACAATAGTAGATGAAAGAACGGATCTTCAGAAAATTATACAGAGATATAAGAACTCCATAAAAATGTTCAAAAAATTTAAGAAAGATAATGCCCCTAACAAAAAATCAGAATAACATATATATTGAACTAACGAAAGAGCTTTCTAAGTATTTTTCGCAATATGAAGAGAAACTTGAGAGTTTTCCTAACAGAAAACTTCTTGACTCTGACCTTTCTGCACGTGGAGTTATTTCTGAAGCTGAATTAATAAAGGCTTACTCCAAGGCAACAGGCTTAACAGTACTCGAAGAGGATGACATTCAATCCACCGAGCCTATGGCCGATATTTCTGTCGACTTTATGACCCTTAAAGGATGTCTGCCATTGAGACAAGATGAGGGTGTGGTAGATATTGCTATTTCGGATCCGTATCATATTGATGAAGTAAAATATACATTTAATAATATGCTTCATCTTAAAGTTAAGTTTTTTCTGATAAGGCGTACTTATTTGGAAAGAGTAATACAGTCTGTTTATCTGGAACAGGACACACCGGAAGATGATATGGATATTACCTTTACCGGTGATATGGACAGTGAAGAGGCATTGAGGTCTTTGGCAAGTGAAGCCAAAATTGTACGCCTTGTGAATGATATGTTTTCAAGAGCTGTAGAGATGGAGGCCAGTGATATCCATGTTGAGCCAGATGAGAAGAAATTATCGATTAGATTCCGTGTTGATGGTAAATTGTATGAAGCAATGTCTCCATCGCTCTCTCTCTATGCAGCTATCGCATCAAGAATAAAACTTATCGGTGGACTAAATATCGCAGAACGGAGACTGCCTCAGGATGGACGTACAGATTTACAGATAGGAAAGAGCCTTATTGATATCAGGATAAGTACTATTCCCACAATGAATGGTGAGAGTATAGTGCTTAGAATTCTTAATAAAAATGCAATAATATTTGACCTTAAAAATATTGGAATGGGAGATCGTATTCGTGGAGAATTTGAGAAACTTATACGTTTGCCTTATGGGATTATACTAGTTGTAGGCCCTACTGGAAGTGGTAAATCCACAACACTTTACAGCGTTATAAGTAAGATAAATACGGTAGATCGAAAAATTATTACAATTGAAGATCCTGTAGAGTATCGAACTGAAGGAATTCAGCAGATTCAGGTTAATTCAAAAATTGGTCTTGATTTTGCCAGCGGCTTAAGGCATGTAGTACGTCAAGACCCTGATATTATACTAGTAGGTGAGATTCGTGATAAAGAGACTGCGGAGATCGCAATTCATGCAGCACTTACTGGCCACCTAGTTTTCAGTACACTGCACACAAATGATGCACCAGGTGCAGTTAGTCGTCTTTTGGATATGGGAATCGAGAATTTTCTTATCTCTTCATCACTCTCAGGTGTTTTATCACAGCGTCTTGTTAGAAAAATTTGTCCTGACTGTAAATCAACAGGAAAGAGTGCAGTTGGTAGCAAATGTAAAACCTGTAATGGGCGTGGCTTTAAAGGAAGAATTGGTATTTTTGAGTTAATGACAATAAATGATGAGATCCGAGATTGCATAAATGACGGAGATGATTCTGCGGCAATCGCAAAAGTGGCAATGAAAAACGGAATGCGCCCTCTAATTGAAGATGGCATGGAAAAAGTAAAAGAGGGTGTAACAACCAAGGCGGAAGTCGCTGGTATCTCTTTTGATAAGCTTTAAACTTATAAACGAGTTTTCCTGATTCTGAAGTGAGGCTTCTTAGTTTTTTTATTTTACATCCAGCTTAGTCGTTCCATTCCATGATGAGCTAGGCTCATTCTTCAGATGTTCTTCACAACGTTCAATGTATAACTTGCACACATAATCCTCAGGATAAGTGTTTTTATGAACTTTTAACATTTTTAATGCAGTATTCCACTCATGCTCTTTGCCACCTATTTCGATTTTTTCGCCAGTGGATATAAGTTGTTTTACAAGGATCTCTGGTACATAGAGGCGGAATGCTTGAAGGCTTGTTTTCATTGCCTGTACTGCTTTATCCATTGTCTGTATCTCTATAATATTTTATTTTATTTGTGGTTTGGCATCCAAGCCCAGATTTCTTACATTTAAAATATCAGCAGAAATTTGCTCAATTGGTTTTGATATTCGTTGTGCTAGGAGCATCGTTAAGAGTACTCCTATCAAAAGGCCAGCAAGGGAGAAATAGAGTATTTTTTTTAATGTTGCATGCAGTTCTCCGGTGAAGTCTGCTTCTGGTGCAATAATGGTACAATACCAATTTCTACCAGTAACTTTTTTCAGAGATAGGCCGATAGTCTAGCTAGGGGGATATCTACACCAATAACTCCCATTAATTCCCCATGTTTATCTAAAATTGGTTCTGAAACTGTTATCCCGGGTTTTTGTGTAGCAAAGAATATATATGGCTCTGTCCAGAATGTTTTTTTTGTTTTTGCTGCACCAATGTACCATGGACGTACGCGAGGATCATATTGGCTGTCAAGGGTTGTTTTCGTGTTTTCGATTTCCCCATTATATGATTTGTAATAGTTGTAGAGCGTAAAAGCCTTGCCATCCTCTCTCTTTATTAGTTTTACATAGATATCTGTGAAGTCGGCAGCTTGCAAAAAATCACCCTTATTGTTTCCATAATATATGAGATCAATTTGATTGTATATTGATAGTGATTTGAGCAAATAATTGGATTCGTTAGAGTTTAATTTTAATTCAAGCTTTGGATTATTAAATAGATGTGTGGTTTGTTTTGTCAGTGATGCAGCTGCATTTAGGTACTGCCATGTCTTTTTGGCAAGATTTTTTGACTCTCTTTTGAACTGCTTTTCTGCTGTCTTCATTGCAACAGCCTGGCTGTGGTAATAAACAATTGAAACTATCCCTAATACAGTAATTATGAGTAGTAATGTAAATGTGAAAATTAGATATGCACTGAATTTTTTATTCATGATGCTTTTCTTTTTATGGTCTGATCTTTTGTGAAAATTTTGTTTTTGCATCCGGATCATCGTTTACGTACTGATTTATATGATGCTTGTGTTTGAAATCCTCAAAACTTAAATCATCTGTATACAACCAACCTTTTTCATACCCCATCTTGTCTGAAAGTCCATTGCATAGAACTCTGTAATCCCAAAGCGGAGGTTTGCCCGTAACGTTCCTTACATCTTGTAGAAGGGTTGTGAAGCAGTTATGTCGTAATGTATTGTAAAACATAGGTTGTTTTTCTAATTTAACAACCTGGTTAAGGACCTCAATAAATACCTTTTTTATGGTGTTTGGATGTTTAGGATGCAACGGATAGAGATATACTTCCTCTTTTCGGTAATTTGTACGCAGAAGAAGGATGTCACTCTCATCCGCTAAAATATAGATTAATTCATACTGATTGTAGATTCCCCGAAGCCCTGTCTGGGGTTCACCTATTTCTCTGCGTACCTCTACAGATACGCAGAGGTGCCGACCATCTTTAAAGCCAAAAGATAACATACTATGTGCAATTATTTTATTCCCATCCCAATAGGATAATATATAGTCAGCAGTTACTAAAGTATTCAAATCGTATGCCGCATCGTAGTATGATACAGTATAATCTTTCTCTGTTTTGTACGTAAAATTTCGAATGTTTTTTATTGTCACAATATCAGAATCAATTCTAACTATTGCTTCACGTGCGACATCTGGAGTCCAATTACGGTCTCTTGAGGGAGGAATCATAGAGAACCATGTTCCAAAAAAAAGTGAGAGCCCAGCAGCTCCCCAAAGCCATCGCTTATTTTTTCTTGATAAGAAAATAAAAATAGGGACAGTAATAGCAAAAATAACAGAAAGTGCTATTCTTAACCACTCCCATGGAAGATTAAGAAAATATACAGCAGGAATACACCACAAATAGTATAGGGACAACAGTGAATAAATACCTATAAATAGTATTTTTTTACCCATAACTGTTAGTTTTGGATGATGTTGTAATTTCTTTATGAAATTGTGCATTGTTGTCTTGTTCTCTGCTGTTAGCGTGACTCGTAAAGGTGTTTGTGCAAAATGCGTTTAATCTCTTTTATTGCCAGTGGTTTTTCATGTGCAGAGTGATCTGATTTTATTATGATTTCAGATGCAGCATCATCAAGATGTGCACTTGAGTATTCAACAATTCCATCCGTCCCTCCTGGTACTCCGCCCTTTTTATTATTCCCGATAATAGAGTGATATGTTACATTTTTATCAAACTGTAGTTTTGATGATATTTTAATGAATTTATTGTCTGGATCAAGATTATCAACTCCTGTTGATATTTTTAGTGTATCAGTACCCGTTTTTAAGCCGATTTTTTCTTGAATCTCATAAATCTCATTGATAAGTTCTTTGGGTAGATTAATCAATTTTGCTGCTAATTTAGCAACCCACCAACGTGTCATCGTTGAGCCTTTGTGTGGAGTCGAGATGAATATAACTCTCTTGACAAATGGTAATCTTTCGTATGTTAGTACCTCTTTTACAAAGAGTTCTTCCTTTTTTGTTAGATTGAAATCTTTTAGAGATTTATTGCCTATTAATTTTTTTAGTATTACATCTCCTGAGTTCTGAATCATACCCTTTGACAAAAGTCCGCCCATACTGTGTCCAATAATTACCATGTTTTTAAAATTGGGATTATCTCCTTTTGGGTCAAAATTCTTCTTTGCAGCAAGTAGGCTTTTTCTTAGTGCCAATGAAGAGAAGAGAACAGGATTTCCTGATGGATAGGCAAATAGCCAGAACTGATACTTTTCTCTGATCTTAGGATCCATCAATAGGGTATTTATTGTCTGCACCCATGTTCTCGGATATGAGAGGACTCCATGTACAAAAACGACAGGAATTTTGTTTTTATCATAAGGAGTCAGCATATAGAGCCCCTTATTGTTTTTCATTGCAGCTGTATCCATCATTGCGGATATTGGCGAATAGCCCGGACCACCACGCAGAACCCAGGCAAGATAGGTGGATAGATCAATTTCAAGAGGAATTTTTTCCCCATTAACTGTAATTGAATCGCGGTTTAGTGGATCGTAGAATTCCATGGTCGCGTTGAATTCTCCTTTTTTAGGTGTGATGAATCGAATAAATGCAGTTCCAGGATATGCCATCTTGCTGATGTCGAAAATTTCTGTAGGCTTTTTTTCTCTTCCGAGCACTTGCTCACCTGCCATAACTAAAGGAATTCCCAGCCCAGAACGGCGTGTGAGTGTATGAAAACCGAAAGGCTTATAATTATAACAAATCTCTATCGATGAAAGATCTTCAAGCTTATATGGAAGATGATTCACAGGCTTAAGGAATTTTACAAAGCCATGAAGAAATGGAAGATTGACATTGGAAGCGTTTGCTATATCCTTATTAATCATATATTGAAAAACTTTCGTTGCAGAGTAGTTATAAAAACGACACGTAAATAAAAATTCTGGCTCATACGGAGATGGCATCTCACTGAAGTTTTCCTTGAAAAGATATGTGTATGAATAGATGCAGGCACTTAGGTAATAGTATGCTGCTTCATCAGGAGAGGTACACTTTTTTGCTTCCATATAGGTTAACTCAATAAGAGTATATAGTAGTTTTCTATTCTTCGTCTCAGCAAGCGTTGTCGATAGTGCCTTGAGTGTCTTTTTTGGGTTTTTGATGTATGCTTCCGAGATTCCCTCTCTTAGAAGGAAATCTATTGTATTGCAACTAAGGTTTTTAGAGTCTAGTGCTGTTGTCGAACGTGTCTTGATCCATGCCTCCATTCCACTTTTATTTACCCCATAATCGCTCTGACAGCCCGTAAGTATTATGGTTAACGCAAACAGCACTTGAATAATATACTTCATCTATTTTTCCTTTTTTTTAATATTCATTTATAGGATTTTTAAAACCATACCTCTGTCAATTATATATATGAATATGCCTCCTATATTTATAAAATCAAGAGAGAATAAAATTCTTTTTTTATCAAAACAGAGCTTGACTTTTCTTTTATTTACTTGTATGTTTGATATATTATGGAAGTATTGCACCTTGTTTGAGGTGTGTGGGGATTCCGTTTGAAATGGGAAGTTTGAGTAAATGGAGTATGGGGTGTATTATGAAATCATGTTTTTCTCTTTTTAAGCCGTGTTGTGTTTTTATGGCACTCTATGTTTCTGTCATAGTTGCATACGGTTTTTACTCTTATAACTCTAATAAAAAAGAGACACTACGCAATATTGATGAGACTCTTTCTCTGGTTGCTACAGGTGTAAAACGTTCACTTGCTGCTGATTTTAATGATCGTGCGAAGAGTAAAGATGCAATTTCTGATGATGAGAGTCATCTGAATACACTTGCTCTAACTGATTATGCAAAAAAAACATCTGTTCTGAGGGTCTATACGATGGTTAAGAGTGGAGATACAATCTTTTATACATCATTAAGCCAGGTGAGTGAGGAGATTAAAAATAAGTTAATTCCCCCGTTCTATCTTTCGTATAATGAAGCACCTAAAGAGGTTTATGAGGCATTTGATAAGTTAAATGCTACCTATATTTCTGAAACAACCAAATGGGGAAGTTTACGTAAGGTCTTATTGCCTGAAATTTCACCAAACGGTAAGCGCTATCTTTCAGGAGTGGAGCTATGTACAAAGCAGATCGATGCAAAACTAAAAAAGCATCTCTGGGCATCAATTGGAATCTCGTCTCTTTTTATTCTTCTAGTTATTCCTTTTGTCTTTCTTTTCAAAAAGACAGAAAAAGAACGCATTGAAGAGTTCGAAAGCCTTAAGGATCTTCTGCATCAGAGAAGTATGGATCGTACAACCCGAATTGAACGAAAAATTAACGAATATATCGATAAAAAATAGTTGAGTAAGGACGCTCTTTTACAAGTTTCATTCCACCAAAGTGGGGTTGATTTTTCGTCCATTGGGGTGTTCCATATAAAAATATATTTTCCAAACTTTTATTAGAATTTAGGGACGGTGAATAGTTGTTTTTATCTTACTTATTCTCTTACTCTTTGTCTTAATCTTTGTCTTAATCAAATGTCCTCTTTCTTATTCCTTGATTTCTCTTCTCTTCAAGTACGTTAGGCATGATAGTAATCCGTCACTTTGTTCGGGAACCTGCCTGACATAGCGTAAAAAAACAAGCATAAACATATGCCCTTTCAGAACCTGTAAGGCTTTTTTGAGGGCCTTTTCTTATTCCTCATCTCTTGCCCCATGTCAGGAATGTCTAACGTACTTCAGAAGCCTTTCAGGCATGATTACTATCATCTCTAACGTACTTGGGCTTCGCATATTTTGTTTACTTCTTATTTAGCTCATCCTGCCTTCTCTTAATCTTCAATCCAACATCAAAAAATTAAAAATCTGCGTATTGATAATAATCTGTCACTACGTTCGGGGGACAGGTGAAGACCCTTTCTTAATAAAAGCTTGGAAAAAGTCAATGATTATAAAAAAATAACCGGTGGACGGTTCCCACTTTAAGTTTTTCGATAGAATTTTGATTTTTGTTGTCGACAAATACATAATCTTGTGATAAACTATTCAATGAAGTGCGAGATTCGCATTTTTAATGTTTTAACTTCTTTTTTATCGATATTATTTTTTTTGATTTTATAGTCAGTAATATATGATAAGCAAGTCGTTAATTGGTTTATTAATAGCAGTTTGTGGTATATTTTATCTATTGAATGTGAATTCTTGATTATCGAATCTTAAAATGAGGATTGAATGATGTTAAAAAAAATGTTAAAATTAGCAGTTTTTGCTCTCTGGGCTCATTTGTTAATAAGCTGTAATGCTCCTACATCTCTCTCTTACACCTCCAATGCAAAATTTAATAAAACTATTCTCGGCTCACTTGAGAAGAAGAATATTAACTACCAAGGAGTTTACAGAAATCCTATTATTCTTGTTCACGGTTTTCTCGGTTCTAATTTGATTGATAAGAAGACAGGGGTAAATGTATGGGGTAATTTTTTTGGTATAAATGGTTTTAGAATGTCTAACTTCAGGTTACGCTCTCTTGCTCTTCCCATGAGATTGGGTGTGCCACTTAATGATCTTCCCCAATTTACTGTGCCGGGTAAAATGCTTGATACTGTTGATGTAAAAATCCTTGGTGTTAGCTTCAAGGAGAAGGCGTATATAAATTTGGTTAATCTTTTGCAGGATGGAGGGTTTCAGTCAGAGGATCAGCCGATGCGCATGGGACGTACATATAACACACTGTTTCAGTTCTCGTACGATTGGCGTAGAGATCTTCAGTGGAATGCAATGAAATTGCATGAATTTATTCTGACGAAACGAGCCTATATTCAGGAGCAGTATAAAATAAGATATGGAATTGATAACTATGATGTTCAGTTCGACCTTATGGGACACTCTATGGGGGGGCTGGTTTCAAGGTATTATATGAGATATGGAACCGCTGATCTTCCTGCGGAAGGAGAAAAGCCGAATGTTACATGGGCAGGCAGTAAATACGTTGACCGTGTAGTTATTATCGGCACTCCTAATGCTGGATATCTAGATACAATTATTGAGATGACAAAAGGACTTGATCTACCAGCATGTCCTCCGGCTGTTCTTGGCACATGGGCAACCTATTATCAGATGATGCCTGTTCCTTCAAGAAGGTCTGTCGTGTATGCCGATAACCCCGATAAGGCAGTGGATATGTTTGATGTGAATGTCTGGATAAAGATGAAGTGGGGGCTTGCTAATCCTAAAGCGGATAACGTATTAAAAGTTTTGCTTCCCGAAATTAAAGACGTTAAAGAACGTAGAAAAATAGCAATCGGGCACCTTACGAAATGCCTTAAACGTGCAAAGCTTTTTATTGAAGTAATGGCTGTAAAGTCAACACCCCCGAAGGATGTTAAAATGTTTCTTATTATGGGAAATGCTCTTCATACGACCCGCAGAGCTAAGGCTGATTCAAAAACTGGAGCCTTAACTGTTATAGAGACAGCAGCAGGAGATGGTAAGGTTACGAGATCAAGTGCGATATTTGATGAGAGGGCAGGGGAAAGATGGACACCGTTTGTGAGGAGCCCTATTGGATGGAGAGTTATGATTCAGTTGCGTGCGGCACACATGGGCTTGACAACTGATCCGGTATTTAAAGATAATATTTTGTTTCTTCTGAATTCATTGCCGACTGATGTTCAGATGAAACAACTTAAACAAGCTGCAAGTGAAAATTGATTTTTATAAATCATTATATACCGCAAGCGGTAGATGTCTTGTTTTTCTTTTGCTAGCTAGTGCATATTCGAAAAGGTTCTGAAATGCCGAACCTTGTCGAATCTGCACATAACTCATTGAGTACAATGAGTTTGATTTGATACATAATAGGTTGCGAGGTTCGCAAAAAAAATAGAATTTAAGGAGATGAAGTAATATGAAAAATCTTAGAGGTAATATATGAAAATGGGAAAGAAAATGTTGATTGTAATTAGTTTGTTTGCGATATTCGCAACGTTCGGGAATCTTAATGCTCAAATCTCACCAACAATGCTGAAGAAGGTGATTGCTGTGGAGAAAGAGGGGGGCGATAAGGAAAAAACTTCTGATGCAAAACAAGAGGCAAAAGATGATGCAGTAGTGGCGAATGAAGATGAGGCTGACATGGCAGAGAACCCCCTAGGTGCCATTAAACAGAGTTTTAAACGATGGGTATCTAGGCATATCCAAGTCGATGATATTGAGTACTGGAATATCTTGTACCTCTTCTTTGGGATTTTATTCTCAATGATTGCAGGAAGAATTACACGGTGGATTATTGAACATCACCTGATTAGGCTCTCTGCGAAAACAGCTACGGAGATTGATGACCGTATCTGGAAAGCAATCGGCAGACCAGTATCTCTTTTGATCATATCTGTAGGACTCTATTTAAGTGCGGGGCCACTACTTTCACACCTCTCTCCATTGCTGAAAAGTCTTTATGGTCGACTATGTCTGGCTACTGCGGCAACATCTGTTGCATGGGGACTCTACAGGTTGGTTTCAGTCATTGACTATATTCTTACAAAACTTGCAGAAAAGACAGACAATAATCTAGATGATCTTATCGTTGCAATTATTCGTAAATCTCTAAAAGTAACACTTGTTGTTTTATCTATTCTCTTTATTGGACAGAATATTCTGGATATGAATATTACTGCATTGCTTGCTGGTGCTGGAGTTATGGGGTTGGCAATAGCGTTTGCTGCACAGGACACCATATCAAACTTCTTCGGATCTATTATGATTATTCTTGACCAGCCATTTAAGGTTGGCGATTGCGTTAAAATTTCCGGTTTTACTGGTAGTGTTGAAAATGTTGGTTTTCGCAGTACACGCATAAGAACATTTGACGGACATCTTATATCACTTCCGAACAAAGGTGTAGCCAATGATAATATTGAAAATATAGCAAAACGTCCCTTTATTAAACGAGCTATAAATCTAGGTTTAACCTATGATACTGGCTCTAAGAATATGGAGAAGGCGATCAAGGTTCTTCATGATCTTCTTGATAAACAGAAATGTATGGATCCTGAACGGCTTCCAAGGATCGTTTTTGACAGCTTTAACGATTTTTCTTTAAATATAAGCATTACTGTTTGGTGGCACTACAGAGATGAACAAAATAATATTATTGATCCTGATTTTGGTGCATTTATGAAATGGTTACATAAAACGGATATGGATATTTTAAAACTATTTGATGAGACTGGACTGGAATTTGCTTTCCCGACAAATACAACATACCTTGCATACGATGAGAAACGTAAAGTTACAATTGATGTTGAAAAGAAGAGTTAACCTAGAGTTATCAGGAGAGCAATATGTCAAAAGATATAAGCGAATTACTTAATAGATTCGATTTTAAGATTAAAAGCAAAAAGTTGTTTCTTGAAGCAATGACTCATAAATCATACTCTGCAGAGAATGCGCTCAAGTACGATAATCAGAGATTGGAGTTCCTTGGAGATGCAGTACTTCAAATTATTCTTACCGAATATCTCTATTCCAGATATCCTGATGAGCAAGAGGGGAGATTAACAAAAATGCGTTCTGCTCTCGCACGACAGGAATCATTTGCGAAATTCGCAAAAGAAATGCACCTTGATGAGTTTGTCAGGATGGGAAAGGGAGAATTGCTTAATGATGGGCAGAGTCGTGCTTCAACACTTTGCGATGCATTTGAAGCACTTGCAGGTGCAATTTACCTTGATGGAAGCTTAGATTGTGTTTTAGGTGTAGTTTTGCCGATGTTAAAGGAGCTTTTTCCTGAACCAAGAGATCTTTTGGTGGATCTTAATCCGAAAGGAATGCTGCAGGAGTACACACAGCAGTACTGCAAAGCGGAGCGTCCTGAATATCGAATTGATAGCAAAGAGGGCCCCGATCATGATTGTGAATATTCCATCTCGGTATTAGTGAAGGGTAAAATTGTAGGTCACGGAAAAGGTAAGAGCAGAAAAAGTGCGGAGATGGACGCTGCTGCAAATGCGATGAATGCATTGAATGAAACTACGAATAAGTAATTGATCTCTTAATTTTTGGGTCTTCACCCGAATTGATGGGGGGCATTGTCTCTAAATAGTGCCTGCACGAAAAGTGCTGTTTTGTTATGAAATGACTCTTTTTCGTTCAGTCACTAAATAGCCTCAGGTTTCTTTGACAGTCAAATAATTCGCAATACAAATACATAAGAGTTTAGCCAATAAAGTAAGGCAACAAACTGTATTTTTTTGTAATTTTCAAATGAGACATTATATATTCGATAGCACCATATAAACAATAGAAAAAATGACAATGCAGTCACAATATTAATGGAGCATTTGAATTACTTTAAATGTATATTTCCATCCACAGAATTTAGGGTTATTTATGAATTTGCCTCACAATCAAATCCCGTGGGTCATTTGTTCAGAGGTTACCCACGAATGATAATAATCCGTCACTACGTTCGGGGGCGAGTGAAGAAGCTAATCTTTAAACTGATCTGCAAGTGGTGGTGTTGTTGTTACTTCCAGCTCTTCGAGGGGGGCCAGTTCTTCTACATGTTTTTTGTTTTCAATTCCAAGTAGTGTTTTTTTTAGGAATTTTATAATTATGCTAGTTACCTCTTTTTCTGCATCCGGAGATGAGAAGTAGTGATCTGAATTCAGAATCTCTTCATACTGCAGCTTCGGCAGTTTGTTTATATAGTCTTCACTTGTACTGTGATCAATGAATTGGTCATCGTAGGCACTTATTATAAGAATATCAGCATCTGTTGAAGCTATATCATTGGCTCCTTTTCCAAAGCTTTCGGCATCGAATAACTCTTTTGAAAACTCCCAGCCTCCATCCCATGTTGAATTGCCTTCGTGTCCGAACTCCAGCTCTTGAAGCTCTTCATCATTTTTAAAGTGCGAATTTGCAGGGTTTAGCAAGATCCCAGCTTTTAGATCAGATGAATATCCCAATAGATAGGCGGCCATGCGTCCACCCATCCCAAGACCAAGTATTGCAAGTTTGCTATTGTCCACCCCCTTAAACGTTGCTATCTGTTGAAATATCGAGATGGTATCTTGAAGTCCAGATTCAATCGTAAAGACAGTTGAATCACCTGTGCTGTTGCCGAATCCGTTGTAATCAAATCTGACAGAACCAATGCCTTTTTCATAAAGTGCTCTAGATAATTTCCAGTAAAGCCTGTTCTCTTCTTGACTACTTCCTCTGTAGTCGTGACAGAATATTACTGTAGGAGATGAGGGTGACGGAAAAAGTGTATAGACAGGACAGTGTCCGCCATTTGTTTCAATCCAGTAAAATTTATCTTTTATCATAAAAATGCCCTTTGTGTTGCTGTATTGACTTTTTTATTAGACTCTATGAAGAGACTAATAATAAAAAAACAATCAGAATTAATCACTATAAAGGGGAAATAGAGCATTGTCAAACTAAAAACTGCTTTATTTAAGGTAACTTCCTTTGAATGCGAATGAAATTGACTTATATTCTACTGTGATAAAGAGTGAGATGGTAAATATACTTTACGCGGGTGAAATCTTAGCATTTCGATTAAGGTTGAGTAGTCAATAAAAGAAATACAAGATCTCTACCGCTTGCGGTATATACTTCCACTCGTGGTTGGGTTTTGTAATATCTAAATTGTACGATTTAGGTAATAGCTGTTGTTTTTTTGCGAATAAAAGGAATTATTAGGTGATAATATATGAATAATCTTGATGCAGGAGTAGATTTTTCAACTGGAGAGCTATCTTTGGCTCTTGCAGAAAAGGGTGGCTCTATTCTGTTTGAGTCTCATTTGAAACTTCAGGGAAGGGATTCCGCAAATATGCTGTCGTGGATATGTGGAGAACTTAAAAAACATAGTTGTGGGTTTGATGATATTGATCGCTGGACTTGCGGGACTGGGCCAGGCAGTTTTACTGGACTTCGTATTGTTGCAGCCCTTGTTTCGGGACTTACTTTTACAGATAGCAGTGATACTGTATTGCAAGTAAGAGGTGTACCATCTGCCATAGCACTTGCCGCGCAGGCGGTAACAGGAAAACAGAAGGTTAAATCCATCGCTGTTCTGTATGATGGTAGAAGAGGTGAACTTCTCAGTTATAATGTTACGCAAGCAGGCAAAAAACTACTTCCGATGAGTTCTGACGAGTTGCCCGTGATTTCGGCTGAAGAGCAAACTGTTCTTGATTCATATGACCTAATTGTAGGACTATCTTCTGAAAAAGATGCACTTCAAAATGTGCTGACCGATGATAATTTTGGCAAGATTGTTTTAATAGACTCTTTTCCTGTTGCTCATCTTCTTACCGCTGAAAGTGAAACGTTCCCCTGGGAGAGGGAGAGCCTGATGAATCCTGTATATCTTCGTCCTCCTGTTCACGTAAAACCCTCTGTTATCAGGGAAATTGTCATTGGTTAACCCGTTGTTTTACGAGCTAGCATGCCGTAGATCATTGTTCTACAAATTGAGGAATAATATATGATTTGGTTTATAGTAATAACTCTTTTATCTCTCTATTTATTGATTACTCTAGTTTTATGGGGTTCTCAAAAGGGGATGATTTTTAGCCCCGGCAAGGAGATTTTTAGAACCCCGGAAGATGAAGGTATAGAATTTGAGGATATTGATCTGCACACACCCGACGGACTGACCCTGAATGCCTGGTATATACCAAAGTCGGGCTCAACAAAGTGTATTCTTTTTTGTCATGGCAATGCAGGTAGTTTGTCAAGCCGTGTTGATACAATTAAACTTCTGAATGAGATGGGATTTTCTATATTTATATTCGATTATCGGGGATTCGGAATAAGTGAAGGCTCACCATCGGAGAAGGGGTGCTATATTGATACAGAAACCGCTCTTGATTATATGCAAAATGATTTGCGAATTTCGCAGGAAAATATAGTTATTTGGGGACGTTCTCTCGGTGGTCCAATTGCTGCGTATATCGCAGGAAAAGGATCTTTTTATGCATGTGTGCTTGAATCCACATTTACATCAATACGTGAAATGGCTGTCCATAAATTCAAACTCTTCCCAACTGCACAACTGCTAAGATTTAACTTTCCGACAATTGAATATCTAAAACAGATCAAGAATCCCATTTTGATAGTTCATAGTCCTGATGATGAAATGATTCCCTATGTAATGGGGGAGAGATTATTCAAGAGTGCATCAGAGCCTAAACAGTTTCTCAAACTCCATGGTGACCATAATAACTGCTATTTTGACTCGATTGAAGAGTATCAAAAAGCTATTAAATCATTCATGAGCGAGTGCTAAAAGCAGATTGCGAACTTCGCGTTTTTACCAGAACTTCCTCATACTCATTGTCTTACTCATCGTCCTACTCATTGTCTTACTCATCTTACTCTTTCTCCTACTCATCTTACCCTTATGGCATATCCAATATACCCAGTTTTACAAGTAGCAGAATTACTACTGCAAATGTGTTGTTTATTGAATGATATATCATGCCTGGATATAGAGATTTGTGATAGACAAATAGTATTTGAAAAATCAACCCAAGTATAAATAGCTGGATAAACTGTAAGGCATTAAGATGAAAGGAGGCAAATAGAAAAGATGTACAGATAATTGACACATTCCTTGAAGTGTACTTCTTGAAAAATGAAAAGATAACTCCCCTAAATACAATCTCCTCAACTATAGGCGCAAGAATAGTGGCAAAAATTGCGAATGCCACAAATTGGGACCACCCAGCATCTATCGCAAAAGTCTTAAGGGCCTGTTGATTTTTATTCAGGAAATTGACAATTTCAGGAAATATCGGTTTTAGCAATAGATCCACAATCGCTAGAGTTATGAGAATAAAGACGACCTGCAGTCCTATCGCTTCTGGAATGTAGTAGTAGCGCCAGTTGCGTAACTGAATAACTTCTAGCAGAGCCTTCATTTTTCCTGTAACAATACTCACCATAAGAACTCCGCCAAGTAGGAAACCAGGCGTAGCACAGAGCATATTTATGGTCTTTACAATAGATGGAAGCTGATAGTGCTCTATAATAAAATTTGTTCCCAATATATAGTAGTTGATGAGAAAAAAGGAGAGCAGAACAGAGATCAGGCACCATATCAGCCACTCATCGTCAAAGCGCTCCTCATCTTTAACTATCTCTTCTATAAAATTATTTTCCATGTTGTTGTCTCTTTAAATGCACTTGAAGTAGTGTTATTTCAGGAGGCGTAACCCCGTCGATTCTGCTTGCCTGTGCAAGGGTTGTTGGGGTAACATTTTTAAGCTTTAGCCGGGACTCGTTTTTTAGCCCCTTGATTGAATCATAGTCAAATGTTGAAGGAATTTTCCACTCTTCAAGTTTGTTTAATTTTTTTACCGAAATCTCTTCTCGCTCAATATATCCCTTATAGTGGGCATTTATTACTATGTGCTGCAGTATCTTCCTATCGAGCCTATTCTCTCTGTTTAGATCAATTAACTCTGCAGGAAAAGGGAGTTTTGCAAAGTCAGGTTTACCTTTCATTCCGACAAGCAGTTTTGCCAATGTTTTACCTTCTATCTTTTCTTTCTCAAGTTTTTCTTGCGTAATTAGCAACTTATCTCTGTATTTTGCGAACTTCGCAAATTTCTCTTCTGGAAGAAGCCCCAAGTCATAAGCCAACGGAGAGAGGCGAAGATCAGCATTGTCTTGACGCAATCTCAGACGGTACTCTGCGCGGCTTGTAAACAATCTATAAGGTTCAATAATCTCTTTTGTTACAAGGTCATCAATCATAACTCCAATGTAGGAGGTGTCACGACCTAGTTCAATCATCTCTTGACCATTTGCGAGTCTCGCAGCATTTAGCCCTGCAATCAAGCCTTGTCCTGCCGCCTCTTCATAGCCGCTTGTTCCATTTATTTGACCTGCAAGAAAGAGGTTTTGCCACTTCTTAACTCTTAAACTTCGTTCAATTTGATCTGGAAATACAAAGTCGTACTCAATTGCGTATGCATATCGCGAAATTCGCACATTTTCAAGCCCTGGTATAGATTGTAGCATTTCAATTTGCACATCAACCGGCAGGCTTGTTGATATCCCGTTTATATAATACTCTTCAGTGAACTCACCCTCTGGCTCAAGATAGAGCTGGTGCGTTTCATGATGAGGAAATTTAACAACCTTATCTTCAAATGACGGACAATACCTTGTCCCAATTCCGTTAATTTCTCCGGCGTAAAGTGGTGATCTATGAATGTTTTTCTGTACAATTTTAACTGTTTCTGGGGTGCTTTTTATCAGATGACATGGCATCGTTTTCTGCTTTGTCTGCGGGTAGGCATTGTCCTCTGTGTAAAAAGAGAACCTATCTTCTGGATTTTCTGCACCCTGCACACTCATTTTAGAAAAATCTATTGTTTTTGCAAGAATTCGTGCCGGTGTCCCAGTCTTCAGTCTGCCGATGCGAAGCTTTAATTTATCCGCCAAGCACTCCGATAGCTCTTCTGACGCTAAATCGCCAGCACGTCCTCCTGCGAAGTTCGAAAGGCCGTAATGCAGTTTGCCAGATAAAAATGTGCCAGTTGTAAGAATAAAACTTTTTGCTAAAAAAACGTCACCAAACTGAGTCTTTACACCAGTAATCTCATCGCCAGTAATCTCTAACTCTAGCACCTCCGCCTGATGTATAATTAACTTCTCCTGGATCTCAAGTTCACGCTTCATTGCTTTCTGATAGCACTGTTTGTCGCACTGTGAACGTGGAGACCATACAGCAGGTCCTTTTGTCTGGTTTAGCATACGAAACTGAATAGATGCCGCATCTGTTACGCGTCCCATCGCGCCACCCAGTGCGTCAACTTCACGCACAACATGCCCCTTTGCAATCCCACCAATCGCTGGATTGCAGCTCATCTGCGCAATATGATCCATATTCATCGTAATCAGCAAAGTTTCCGCACCAAGGCGTGCAGAAGCTAAAGCAGCTTCACATCCAGCATGCCCGCCTCCAATAACTACAACATCGTATCTACTCGTATCTTTCATCTTATTTTATCTTATTTTTGCATCAAAAATTTCTATTTTTAAAACCCACCTAGGTGGGAAATCGTATTTTTCATAAATTATCAGAGAGACTATACTCCGTTGTGCGAAATTCGCAACACACTTCCGAATAAAATGCAAACGGTAAATCAACCCCTCTCATCCTTCTCTTCTTCTATTCTATTCTTTTCTTTCTTCATTCGATGTTGGACGTTGAATGTTCGATGTTCGATGTTCAATCTTCATTCTCTTCCACTTCTTCAACTTTAGAACTCCAGAACTTCAGAACTTCTTCTCCCACTCTTAGGCCACCAGCGACCTTGTGTCGTTGGAGCCAATGTCGTTTTTTTCTTAAAAAAGAAAAATCGATCTCCCACACCCCCACACCCCCTCTGCCTTGTCCAAAGGCAGAGGGAAGAAAAGACAACTATCAACCAGGGAAAAGCTTCCATAAAAAAGCAAAGATGAATCTCTCCCCCCGAATATTTGTATTTTTTTTAAATTCGACCTTGACGCTTCAATCTTTCAACGTACGTTTAATCAAGGAAATTAACAGAACTCACATTTTACCGAAACGTAAAATAATTCAGTATAATAAGTTGTTATGAGAAAAAAAGAAGAAACTTTATTTTGACGATGAAGAAAACTCATAACCAAAAAGTCCAGCCAACCTCACATTAGTTCGGTTGCTGACTTAGGCCGTTAACTCAAAAAAATATGAAAACAAAATTACTAAAAACAGCATACTGCATTACAATACTTTTAAGTCTCAGCACAGTAGAAGCACATATATGTCGTGCGACCGTTCCATTACCTCTTTTATTAATTGCTGGCTTTTCAGAGATCTTCTTCTCTTTTGATCCACTAATGCTGACTTGTGTATTGAGTGTCCTCTCCTTACTATTATTTATTTTTATAGGAAACATAAAGTCAGAAATTGTATTTATAACGGCAGCTGTCATTTCACTTTGGATACTTACCTTAAACTTAGGAGAAGTTGAAGGGAATCTGATTCGCTTATTACCACTTACAGTTTGTACTTTAGCAGTCCCATTAATTTTATTGAAACTTACAAAAATAAAAAAAAGTAATCAATCAATTGAGAGTGATATCTAGATTGTACGATTTAGGTAATAGCTAACGCGCACCTCACTTCAATTCTTAAAAGGGAAAAGATAGCCTAAAGTAAATCAACCCCTCTCGTCCTCCTCTTCTATTTCTTTATTCGATGTTCAATTGTCCGACAAAGGCGGATAAATTCGATGCTTGCACGCCTAAGGCGTGTTCGATCTCCGACCTCAGACTTCCGATCTCCGACCTCCGACTTCTGATCTCCAATTCCCGACTTTAAAGCTGTTCTTAATCAAAATGCAAAATTAATTATCTATTTCCTTGATTATCTTTTTTTTCTGATTAAATTACATACCTTTAGTAAAGTGGTGGAATAAATTTTAAATAATTATAAATTATGGTACAATTAAATTATGGTACAGAGTGTAATAAAGCCTAAAATAACTGTTCTTGGAATTGGCGGGACGGGTGTGAAGATTACAAAAGCCCTGAGTAAAATCAAGGGTGCTGACTGGTTGAATATCGGAGTTGTCGATGCAGATATTGCTTCGATAAATGATTTTGGAACAGAAAATACATTTCCAGTTGGAATTGAGTGGACACAGGGAGTTGGATGTGGAGGAGATCCTGAGAGGGGAGGGCGTGCATTTGCACATCAATCACATAAAAGCATTACCCCCTTCATTGTAGGCTCGTCCATGTTGATCGTTACAGGCGGTTTTGGTGGTGGGGCTGCAACTGGTGGTGCACCAATTATTGCGAGACTCGCACGTCAACACAAAATACCTACTATTTTCCTTTTGACAACGCCATTTTCTTTTGAGGGGCGAGCACGCCACGATGTAGCAGAAGAGGGGCTAAAAATGCTATTGCCTGGGGCAGATGTAATGATTCCGATCCCGAATGATATTCTATTTACATCTCTTAAAGCAGACACTCCAACCAACAAGGCATTTCTTGAAGCAAATGTTTCAGTCGCGGCTGCAATACTTGGTGTAGCTGAAGTAATGCGTTGTGGCAATCTTATGTCAACTGATTTTGCCGATCTAAAAGAGCTACTTGGCGGTAAAAAATCTATCTGTAATATTGCTTTTGGGGTCTCGGATATGGAGAGTGTCGAAGATCGTTGCTCTGATGCAATAACTAAACTAATTCAATCGCCATTGCTTGGAGGGAAGGACACCTTGAAAGCAGCCCATTCCATGATAATTACAATTATAGGCGGAGATGATTTCCAGATAGGAGAGATGAAACAAACTCTTGAAGCGGTACGTAATCTTTCTGGAGAGAATACCCGTATCATTGCAGGTGCAAATACAGATTCCGCATATACAGGTAAGGTTTTTATTACAGTTATCGCTATTGAATATGATCAAAATACGCCTCAAATTCCTGATCGTTCATTCCCAGCACCACGTAAGCGTAAAAATAAAATCATTCGCAAAGCAGAAACACCGCAACAAGGAGAGCTATTTCAGGCAGAACTTGGTTTTCAACAGACAAGTCGTGGACATTTTGCGAAAACAACGCAGAATATTGTAAATGGCGAAGATTTGGATATTCCTCCATTTCAGCGACAAAACATGACTCTTGATAAAGGTCAATAGTGAATAAAGCAACAAAATTTCAAAAAAAACATTCTGAATATGGAATATATCCCATTTTTGCGATATTCGCAATTTTGATTGTTTCAATCACAGCATGCTCAAAAAAAAGAACTCTTTCTACAGCACCTATGCCTCAAATTGATGCGAAGTACGCATATCAGATGGTAGAAAAATGTGTAGCTATTGCTCCACGAGGAAATGGAACAGAAGGGACTCAGAAATGTGTCGATTTTATATCTAGCGAAATTCGCAAATTATCGCTTCCAGTGACTGTTGACAAGTGGACAGATATTACCCCCGAGGGGCATATCGAATTTGTGAATGTTATTACAGAAATAATTGGAGAAAGTAGCGATTTTGTACTGATTGGCTCACATTATGATACAAAAAAGCTTATCTCTGTACCTGACTTTGCTGGTGCAAATGACGGTGGCTCAAGTAACGGTGTTCTCCTCGCAATGATTAAAGCAATAACGGAGTCAAAAGAGAGACCACCCTTGACCCTTAAATTTGTTTTTTTTGATGGTGAAGAGTGCTTTTTTAACTATACAGAAACTGACGGGCTTTTTGGGAGCCGACACCTTGCTGAAAAATGGAGTGCCGACGGAACACTTAAAAAATGCAAAGCAGTAATTATACTTGACATGATAGGTGATAAAGATTTGAATGTAACCATTCCATCGGGAGCTGACAGTTACCTGACCGAGACACTGCTGGAAATTACAAAAAAACAGGGAACTTCGCAATTTTTTGGCAAGCATTCTGGCGATATAATTGATGATCATACACCATTTCAGAAACTGGAAATTCCAACGATTGATATCATAGATTTTGAATTTGGGAAAGCTAACCGCTACTGGCATACATCAGCAGATACAATGGATAAAATAAGCATAAAAAGTCTAGAAATAGTTGGAAATGCCGCCATTGAACTATTATGGAATGTTCGCTAGATCGTGAAAAAACTGCACTCGTGCACCAAAACTCTTTTTTTTTATTTATTTCTTCTCTTAATCTTTGTCTTAATCAAATTTCTCCTCTTTCTTCTTCCTTGTATTCTCTTCTCTTCAAGTACGTTAGGCATTCCTGCCTGACATAGCGTTAAAAAAAAGTATAAAAACATGCCCTTCCAGAGCCTGTAAGACTTGTTAAAGGACTTTTATTATTCCTAATATCTTGCCCCATGTCAGACAGGAATGTCTAACGTACTTCAGAAGCCTTTCAGGCATGATTACTATTAATGTCAACAGACTTGGGCTTCGCACATTTTATTTATTTCTTTATTTCTTTATTCATTCGATGTTCGATGTTCATTCCTTCCTGTATGATAATAATCCGTCACTACATTCGGGGCCGCAATTATCCGTGTTCTATTCTAGATCTTTTTTTTTAGTGTTACCCACTAATTTAGGTGAAGACCCCTTATTTGATAATTAATTTCATGAAAAACTTACCGTTTAGGTCTATATCATCTTTGTGGTTGGTATTTAATTTTCTTGAGAACTCAACTGTCAGTAGTTTATTAAATACTCCTTTTGTTTTTACGTCCGCAGCACTTCCTTTCGGGTTTCTCTGGTAAAAACGAGGAAGAGTTGCACCGGCAAATTCTCCAAAGAAACGACTATACCAGCTGTGTTGACCATTGTCCATTGTGTATGCACCGTCTTTTAGGGACATATCATCTGCAAATCCCGCAATGTTATTGCGAGCTGCACGCCAGATCCATACATCTGCGGAATCTGCGAGTTTCGCATCTTTAAAAAATAGCAGCGCAAGTGATGTCTCTTTTTCATAGCCTGGCACATATATATGTTGCGCTTTATTCCAGTGCCATAGTTTATGTTTTTTTACAAACGATTTGAGTGGGGCCTTGATTAGAAAAAAGATACGATCATCTGTTTTTATAGCCTTAATCACTATCTTAATCTTCTCTTTTCCTTGCTTAATTGTGACAATGAATTTCGGGATGCTGGCCCATGCTGGATCTTTGTCGTTGCCGTCAATGGTCGGAATATTGTCGATTTCAACTGATGGAACCAGTAGAAAAATTTCAGATTCCAAACGCGTAGAGATAACCTGCTTCTTTTTTGCAGTTATACTGGCGTAAAGAGTTGGAAGCGAAGCTAGGACGATAATCATAAGTAATTGTTTAAAAAAACTAATCCTGATTTTTTTCATTACCGCACTCCTAATTTTTTTACCCCACCTTGGTGGGATTAAAATATATCCATTGGCGACGATGCATTTACAGATAATGAGATTGATGGAGCACCGGCATCTATTGCTTTTTCTGCTGCTATAATTGCCTCGGAAAAGGCCTCTGCCATCATTGCAGGATTATCCGCTGATGCAATTGCTGTATTGATAAGTACAGCATCTGCACCCATTTCAATCGCTTCTGCCGCATGAGATGGCATTCCGATACCTGCATCAACAATTACCGGAATCAGCGCCTGCTCGATAATAATTTCAATCATTGTACGAGTTTTGATCCCCTGATTTGTTCCAATTGGTGAGCCGAGCGGCATAACTGCATGTACCCCGACATCCTCTAGTCGTTTTGCAAGTACTGGGTCGGCGTTGATATAGGGAAGCACAATTAGCCCCTCTTTTACAATCGCTTCAGCCGCAATTAGCGTTTCAACAGGATCAGGAAGGAGGTAGTTGGGGTCGGGATGAATTTCAAGCTTTAACCATTTCATTCCTACTGATTTTGCGAACTTCGCAATTTTTATTGCCTCTTCTGCATTTCGAGCTCCACTTGTATTGAGCATCACTGTTGCAGAATCTCCGATTGCCGAGAGAATATCATCTGATGGGTTATCCGGATCAACACGCTTCAAGGCACAGGTTACAAGCTCTGTTCCTGATGCGAGAATCGCAGATTTTAGGGCATCACCCGAAGAAAATTTGCCAGTTCCGAGGAACAGACGGCTCTTAAATGTTTTGTCTGCAATCTTAAGTGGTGTCATTTTTGTAGAATCCTTCCATTTATAAATGTTTCACGTTTCTTTATCCGACCGGACTCATAATACGTTGTAACCACACCATCAAGAGTGTCATCTACGTATTTACCCTGCAGTTTTATCTTTCCGCTTTCGTAATAGAATGTTACAGGTCCGTTTTTTCCGTTATTATTATAGACAACCTTTGAAGCAAGTTTCTCGTTATCATAATACATAATTTGTTCACCATCTGGACGGCCATCCTTGAACCGCAATGAAGCTTTGGTTTTTCCTGATTCATAAAAGAGTTTTGTCTGACCATTTTTTGTGCCGTTCAGATAGTATGAGAAGCCCTTGAGTTTTCCAGCTGGGAAATAGAGGGTACTTTTCCCTTCTTCTTTGCCATTTTTATAAAATCCTGAACGTTCAACCCTTCCAGAGCGGTAGAATACCTTACAGATACCATTTAATGAACCGTCATTAACGGAAAAAGTCCGTTTCAATTCACCAGAATCATGAAATCTTTTATATAATCCCTCTGGAATATTACCTTCAGTTACCAAAAACTTCCCAGCATCCAGCCATTTGCCACGACCTACTTCAACATTGTTTCGTGAGAAAATATATTCATTTGTATCATTCGGGGCAATTGTAACTTTAAGTTCTTGCTTCTCATAAGTGACATTGCCGCGATTGTTTGTAATTCTCTGAATCATGTGCTTCGGTTGAGAATAGCTTTTTCCATCCATATCAAAGAGAACAAAATTATCAGACTGTTGAAGGTTGTAAATGTTTTTGTACACTCTACCATCCGTACGCGTAATGTTCTGCCCAGCATTAAGAACAAATGCAAGGCAGATTAATAACGTTATTGATATTTCTTTAATTTTTTTCATTATAACTTAACCTATACCAACTGCTTTAGCATTCAATCCTTAAATAGAACAAAATTAGGGATTAGTTTAGTCAAAAAAAGAAAAAAAGTAAGACAATAGTCAGCAAAAGGGGACAGGTTAATAGTCGCCTTTCTTCCCTCTGTAGTACGGGCATCCCTGCCTGTACATATATTCTCTTACTCTAATATCTTTCTTCTCTTTCACTTCTTCAACTTTAGAACTCCCGCACTCTAGCACTTCAGAACTTCTTCCCTCTCTAGTTTTTCTGAGGGGAGGGATTCATCGTCGCTTTTTGATGGTTGATAATCAACCTGTCCCCTTTTTTTATTTTTCTTCATTCTCTTGCATTTTCTTCCATTCGATGTTCGATGTTGAACGTTCGATGTTCTTCCTTCTCTTGCATTCTCTTGAGCCACCAGTGACCTTGTATCGCTGGAGCCAATGTCGAATTTTCTTCAAGTAGCATGCGTTGTCCCTAACGCATTAAGCAAGCAACCAACAAGCAAAAAAGAAGGCAAAAAATAAAGCCTTAAGGCTGTTCTTTTGCTTATCCTTTTACATCTTTTTTGGCTTTGCTATTTGCGTTGGGACAACGCAAGCTACTTAAGAGAAGAGGAATGCAGAAGAGATTAAAGCAGGGGGGGATAGCATCCATTCGTCCCTATTTAGCTCTACAATCTGCGATTTTCGCAAATTGTTTCTTCATCTTTAAGGAATTTTCTTGTTCGGCTTTTATTGCCTTCTTTAGTTGTTTTATAATAGTGATTTGTAAATGTTTGAGAAGAGCTTTATCTTTTGAAGGATCCCCTATTCCTGGGCCAATCAAAATAATTTGAATATATCCTTGCCCAATTTGATTTAAGTGTATTGTCGGACTCGGTTCATTTTTCCATTGAATTATCAATCCCTGTTGCTCAGAATTAGCTTCCTCTTTGGCTGCATCAAGCAAGTTATGTGTACTCAGTCTCTTCTTGATGCGTGCAAATAAATCAAAAGACTCTTCTGGTGTTCCTTCAAAAAACTCCGGAACTTTTACTTTAATTGTATCACTGATATAGGAAGGTGTATCTTTTTTGCATCCACAAATTATCACAATAATGACAGTTGATATTAGTATAAATATATTTATTTCATTCATTATCTTTCCAACACTATTGCTCTTGGGCGGCGGTATGGCGTCTCCAATATCTTCCTTATTATGAGTTTCTTTTTCTTCCCATATGAACCATAGAAACAGAAACATGATTGTTCCTAAAAGTACCCACGTCCAAATATAATCTTTAAAATACCAATAATTATATTGTTGCTTAATACGTAAATGCCAAGCAAGAAAAATAGAAACACAAGGGGCGAATATAGAAACAATAACCTTTCTTGCAGTATTTGCTTTTTTTACAATGATAATCCAGCGAAATGTAAGTATATAGAGTATGGCTTTTAATACAAGTTCAATAACGTTTGAATATGTTTCTATATGCTGCTTACGCATCGCTTTATCTGTTTTTTTACGTCTGTCTATTGAGAGTTCGTTTGTTTTCATTTTTATTTCTTAATTTAGAATATTTGCAATGACGTGTAAAGCGCGGCTATTCCTTGTTGCTTTTGATTGCTTTGTTAGTCTTACTATCCTTTTGCTCGGGATATTTTAGAGAAATGGTTCTCTCCTCATAGTTAATTATGGCTGCGTACTTCTGCAGAAAAGGACTTCCTATCAGGCCATGAAAACCGTCTTTGTCACCAGCTATTTCTACATGACTAAGATCAAGGGCAACAAAGAAAGGATTACGATATTGCGTTTTACCTATAGTCATGATGGGAATGTTTACGTTCTCCATGGTGTGTGTTGACGTTCCCAAACCACGTACTTTTGCATTTCCTTTCGTTGTTTTTAGTCCAAGGAATTTTATTTGTTTTGTATGAATCACGGATGCCCCTGCGGCTGTATCTACTACAAAACGAGCCTTCTTATCATTTATTGTGACTGTAACAAGCATATGCCCTGTTTTTGAAATTGAAAAAGGGATTGTCATCCTGTCCGTTTTAGGAGCGGCTTCTCCTAAGCTAACATTTGCTACAAAAAGCAATGCACCAATAATAATTCCTGAAATCATCTTCATTATTTTCTCCTTATTGCTAATACTAAAACTAAGCGATGGTACTCCATTCGCTGAAGTGATTTTGATATACGCTTTATCCATTTTCTTTTCAATGGCTAATGTATATGGTTAATGTTTTTTTTCTTCGTTTTGATATATCTTTATTTGCGAATTACGCAATAAATCTATCGAAATCTTTTTGATTTTATTTCCTATAAGGGCTTAGGTCATCTATTCGATTTAGCGGAAGCTGGATCTGAATTAGATGTATCTACCGTGTTCGGCATTACTGCTTTATCGTTTAGTAGTTTTGCCAAGATAGGCTCCATTGTTTCTGCCCATAGCTGGTAGCCTTTTGCACTGGGGTGTACATTATCCTTCATAAGTTCCTTCTTGGGCAAGCCACTTTTATCATCAAATTGATCATACATATTCAAAAGTGTAATATACTCTTCTTTGTCGAGTTTTGTAAGAAGTTTGTTGGTTTCCTGTATAGGCGTAATAAATTCCTTGCCAGAGCGAGGCAGAATGGTCAATAGGAGTATTTTGCATTTGGGAACCTTCTTGTGGATGGTTTGGCAAATGGCAGTAATCCCCTCGGCGATCTCGGCAGGGGTATTTTTGCGGGCATTCTTGGTGCCGGCTCTATTATTTGTTCCTATTAATATGACCGCAACCTTGGGGCTAATTCCCTCAAACTCACCGTTTTTAAGACGCCACAAAACATTCTGAGTGCGATCCCAGCCAAAACCCATATTGATAGCATTACGGTGACCATAATACTTGTCCCATATTTTACGACCACGTCCTCTCCGTGACTTTGGCAACCCTCCAAACATATGGGTGATGGAATCACCGATAAATACCAGATCAACAGGTTTCTTCTTTATTAACTCAACTACATCTTTATGTCGTTGATGCCAGTCGTAAAAATCTTTTTCCAGCTTCTGAACAGGAATGATGGCTGTGTTATTAGAAGTTTTTTTAGATTGTAACTTTCCTGAAAGTTTCTGTTGCCCAAAACTCTGTGAAACAGCGAATGCTGTGAGAATACAAATACTATATTGAATGTAGTTCATTTTTCTTGTTCTTTTTTGTTTACTGAATGAGGGGCACGTCTAGCGACATACCCTCAATTCTTATTGTTAGATTATTTATTTTAATACAACTTCTATTGTTTTCGTCTCGTCAATGCCGATTGGATCAATACCCTTTAGGGTCTGCAGGCTCTTTCCTTCACCGATCTTGACGGTATACTTGCCTTTTCCGAATACCTTTGGACGAAACGTGGTGCCCTTGATTCGCAAGGTATAGACAACTTCGTTGTTTGTTTCACTAATCACCTGCACAAGGGGATCGGTTGTTCCCTTGATATGAAGAGTCGGAAGATATGCCGTGGCCTTACGCCCATAGTTGTCTTGTTGTGTAATCGTAATTGGCCACCCTGGATACTGGGGAGCCGCCGCTTGGGCTACATCAACACCGCGTGGCCAGCATTCCATGGTGATTGTTCGTTTCTGAACGTTGAATCGGACGATTGCGTGTCCATCGGCCTTTGCCCCCCATTCACCTCCGTACTTCTTCGCATTATTGGGGTCGGGGTTTACATAGGCGAGCATGTTTACCCGGTTGCCAAAACCATCAAGATACTCGCCGGTGTGTTCGAGCGGTGTCTCTATTCGTTTACCCTCTCTGGTTTTCGGCATCCAATGCCGTGGGTAGTAATTGACAATTGATGGCGTGCAAAAGGAATACATTGCATCGCCCCATTCCTCGACGCCATGTTGGATCACCGTTGCTAGATGTTGATCCCCAGCAATATGAAACGCGTATGATTTACGAATGGCTTTGACTGCACGATTGCGA
>JAUUYH010000152.1 GCA_030590505.1 Kiritimatiellota bacterium | reverse complement strand
TGGCCTGCTGGCCTAGACGGTTGTAGGTATAGGCGATAGTAGGTGTTGAGTCGTTGTAGTTTACAGTTGTAAGTTCGCCTGTGTTGGCGTTGTAGGCGTATGTGGTGACTGGACCACGAGCCCATGTTCTGGTTTCAAGACGATTATTAGTGTCATAGGAATAAATTACGGACTGATTGTCGGCATCTTTTTTGCTTGTTAGGAGACCTGTTGCTGGGTCGTAAATCCATGTTGTGAAAAAAAGTTGACTATAGGCTTGTCCCTTTTTTTCGTCCCCTTTTTTTCCGCATGCGGAGGCAAGGCCTCATTAAAAAGGCACTTCGTGCCCCTCAACTCATTCAGCAACCAACCAACAAGCAAAAAAGGCAATAAATAGAGCCTTATGGCTATTCCTTTGCTTATTTTTTTACATCTATTTTGGATTTGCTATTTGCGTTGGGGCAACGCAAGCTACTTCAGATTTCGCTATTTGTTGTAAAAAAAGGACATGTGAATTGTTAGCTGACAATAAGTGATTCGCAATGTAAATATCTTAGAAATTTTACTTTACAAGAATACTCAATTTCCATAATTCATCTTGACAAACCCCTTGCCTGTGATACATTTTGATTTGTTAATATTAAGTTTAAAGAAAATGTTAAGATTTCATCCGGGCAAAGTATACAATACAGAGATAAATAATGAGTAAATTACAATTTTATAATTCAATGAGTCGCAAAAAGGAGGTTTTTACCTCCATTGAACCAGGCAAGGTGAAGATGTACACCTGCGGGCCTACGGTTTATAATTTCGCACATATCGGCAATTTTCGGGCGTATATGTTTGAAGATCTACTTCGCCGTACTATTGAATATGCCGGTTACGAAGTTACACAGGTAATGAATTTAACCGATGTTGACGATAAGACTATCCGTGACTCCATTGCGGAAGGTTTATCCCTTAATGACTTTACTGCGAAATATAAAAAATCGTTTTTTGCAGATATCAAAACACTGCGTATTGAAACAGCGGAACACTATCCTGCCGCGACCGATCATATCCCAGAGATGATAGCTATAATTGAAACACTTCTTGAAAAAGGTTACGCATACAGGGCCGGTGACGGCTCTGTATATTACTCAATTGCGAAGTTCGCAGATTATGGAAAACTCGCAAAAATTGATATGGAAAACCAGCGTACTGTTGAACGTGTTCAAAATGATGAATATGCTAAGGATTCAGTTGCGGACTTCGCACTCTGGAAAGCGTGGAGTGCAAATGATGGTGATGTCGCCTGGGACAGCCCGTGGGGCAAAGGTCGCCCTGGTTGGCATATTGAATGTTCTGCAATGAGCATGAAGTATCTCGGAAAAACTTTTGATATGCATACTGGCGGAATCGACAATATGTTTCCTCATCATGAAGATGAAATCGCTCAGAGCGAGGCGGCTAACGGATGCACATTTGTTAACTACTGGCTTCATTGCGGATATCTGATTGTGAACGGAGAAAAAATGTCAAAATCTCTCGGCAATTTCTATACCCTTCACGATCTTCTTGATAAAGGGTGGTCAGCCAGGGAGATTCGGTTTGTGCTGCTCTCGACGCACTACAGAAAGAAACTTAATTTTTCAGAAAAAGCACTTGAACAGGCAAGAAACAGTCTGAATTCATTTCGTGACTTCTTTATTAGGCTGAAGAAAGCAGCTGGAGCCGATCAACCAAAAAATGAGTTAATATTGCAAAAAGCAGATGATGATTTTGCAGCAGCGATATCTGATGATCTTAATATTTCAGGAGCTCTTGCGGCAATGTATTCTGCAATGCACGATATCAATAAATTACTTGATAAGCAGAATCTTTCTGCGAATTTCGCAATAAAGATACTGGATCTTTACAGAAAATTTGACACCGTTCTTGCTATTCTAGATCTTGACGATGTAAATGAGCCAGCAATTCCAGAAAAGATTACCAAACTAGTAGAGGAGCGCCAAGAAGCACGTAAGTCCAAAGATTTTGCTCGATCTGATGCAATTCGTGACGAACTGAAAGCTGAGGGTTGGATAGTTGAAGACTCCCCAGACGGACCAGTTATAAAATCTGTATAAAAAAGTCATAAAATCGAAGATTTTGTGCCTAAAGAAGATGTTCGTAAAGGTTGGCGATACGCCAAAACCTTTTCGAACAGGTTCTAGCTAATCATGTTAAAAATATTAATAATCATAGATGATTTGAGAGCGGGCGGGACAGAAAACGTGCTTGCAAGCCGTATCTACGAGCTTAAGTCAGAGGCAATCTTCACCATTATTACCCTGTTTGCACTGGGCCCAGTTGCTGAGAAACTGAAAGCATTAGGAGTTAATATAGAGTGTCTGGAGATGAAAACCATTGGGCTAGGCAAATCTTACCAAAAAGTCAAAGATATTATACAAAATGAACAATTTGACTCTGCTGTTTGCATGAGAGATGTTACACGGGCCCTCTTTCCAAATTTTCTGAAACAACATATTGCGAATGTCGCAATTCTCTGGGACAGCCCGCGAATACGTCGCTCATTGAAATATTTCCCCTTCGAATGGTTGCAGGTCAAATTCTCCAGAGCCACTCCCTACTGCAGCAGTAGAAACATTGCACAACAACTAAAAAAAACATACGGATTACAGAATGTCACAATAATCCCTAACTGTTATAATCAGAATAAATTTAAAAAAAGAGAAAATTTTAGTTATACAAAAGAGGGCATTTGTAGAATAATTACAGTTGGAGGAACGCGAAAAGAGAAGAATTATCCTGAAAAATTGGCCATCGCTGAACTTCTTAAAAATAGGGGTTTTAAATTCCAACTTACAATTGTGGGATATGATCCAGATGAAGTGTTGCAGCAAGAGATCCAAGCAATGAATTTAGAAAATGAGGTACAAGCGGTTGGAGAAAGTGATGATATTCCCCAGCTACTTGCAGAGTCAGATCTCTTTCTTATGACATCTACAACAGAAGGTTTTCCAGTCGCCCTGCTTGAGGCTATGGTCGTCGGACTCCCATGCGTAGCTTACGAGTTTTCAAGCCTCTGTGAAATTGATAAAGATTTTGCGAATCTCGCAGTAGTTCCACAAGGAGCTAGAGAAGATGCAGCAGAAAAGATTATTCACTTAAGCACACATCTTGAAGATTCTGCGAAACTCGCAGAAAAGGCCTCAAAACATATTTCTGCGAACTTCGCAGCGGATAAAAATAGCAAAAAATGGCTTAAGATTGTGACTTGAAGTTATTCTTCTGACACGCCGGCATCTTTGAATGTAGCCATTTCGTGCATAATTTTTACACCAGCTTCTATGAGATTGAATGCCAGTGCTGCGCCAGTGCCTTCACCCAAGCGTAAATTTAGATCTAGAATCGGCTTTATTCCCAATGCTTTCATTGCATTTATGTGTCCAGCTTCAGCTGAAAGATGGCTAAAAAAGCAGTAATCTTTTACGTTGGCATTGAACTGCATGGCAGTTATTGCTGCGGCTCCTGAAATAAAACCGTCGATAACAATTGGAACGCGGTTGGCTGCTGCACCAATAATGGCACCACATATCCCAGCAATTTCAAACCCACCGACTGCTGCGAGGATCTCTAGGGGATTTCCTCCTTTGATAATTTCTTTATGCAGATCGAGTGCCTGTTGAATAATTTTTATTTTATGCGTCAATCGTGTGTCGTCAATTCCTGTACCACGGCCTGCAATATCTACGGGGGAGATACCTAGAAATGCAGAGTAGAGAGCTGCAGAAGGGGTCGTGTTTGCAATTCCCATATCTCCAGTTCCGATTAGAGTAGATCCTGCAGAAATCTCATCTTCCACAACGTGAATGCCGACATTTAGGGCTTTTTCTGCATCGTCAATGGTCATTGCGGCTTCTCTTGCGATATTCGCAGTTCCCAGAGCAACTTTGTGATGCAGCACAGCTGCTTCCGGATTTACTGGAAGAAAGGGAATTATGTCACAGGCAACGCCGACATCAATAACTTTAAGTTTCGCCCCAGCGTGTTTTGATAGGACATTTATTGCAGCCCCTCCATTTGCGAAGTTCGCAACCATCTGCGGGGTGACCTCCTGAGGGAATGCACTTACCCCCTCTTCGGCAACACCGTGATCACCGGCAAACGTCAGAATTACGGGATCTGCGATTTTCGCAAATAGATCACCACGAGCAGCTACGTACTGCTTTGCACATGTTTCAAGAACTCCGAGACTGCCCTGCGGCTTTGTTAGCATATCAAGTCTCTGCTGTGCCGCCTCTGCAACTGCGATGCTCGCAGGTTCTATTTTTTTTGCCCTATCTTTTAATAAATTCATCTTTCGACTCCCTTCATCATTCCCATCACAGCAATTTGCCAGAGCCTTGCTGAATGATTGCACTCTTCGGTAATGTGCTGTTTCCAAAGCATCTTTACCTCATCTTTTTTTAGATACGGCTCCCAAGTAGAGATGTTATCAAAAATAGTTGAATAGCACCAATCCTTCAGATCGCCCCTCATCCACTCATCTAGTGGCATGGAGAAGCCTGTTTTTGGACGATTTATAATCTCCTGCGGTAACTCTGTTTTTGCAAGTTGTTTTAGGAGGTATTTTGTAGTATTATTTTTTAGTTTTGTTCGAGATGAGATACGGTTTGCGAATTCCGCAACTCTGTGATCAAGAAACGGTGCACGACACTCTAGTGAGGCTGCCATTGAGGCGATGTCAACTTTTGTTAAAATATCGTCCGGAAGATACATTCTCTGATCTGCCTCCATCCATCTGTCCATCACATCATCGGATGATGCGGCATTGAAATATGAGATAAACTTTTCGTTATCGATCTCTTCTGCTGCTGTAAGCGTCTTTTTAAATTCACTAGAAAAGACACGATTTTGCCAATATTGGTGATATAAAACTGAAATATTTTCTCCTTTTTCCGGGATGCGACGGGCTGCGAGAATCGCATCTTTTACGTTTGAGTGCGAATTACGCATAAAAAAATCTGCGAAATTCGCAACTGCCGGCCGTGCAAATCGAGGAATATTTCCAAAAATTGCGTATTTCGCAGAATTCATGTAGCTACCGTAACCGCCAAAAAGTTCATCACCACCGTCACCCGTTAGTGCAACTGTTACATGTTTTTTGGTTTCACGGCTTACATAATATGTCAGGACTGCAGACGGATCCGCAAAGGGCTGTCCGTAGTGTTTTGCGAGTTTCGCACTTATCTCAACAAAGTCTGGTGTAACGTTAAATGTATGATGTTTAGTGTCTAAATGATCCGCAATTAGCTGAGCCTCTCTGGATTCATCACACCAGGAGTTGCCAGTTGAAATAGTAAAGGTCTTTACCGGATCATCCTTCTGGCGTACCATTGATGCCGTAATTAGAGATGAATCGATTCCACCTGAAAGAAAAGTGCCGAGCGGAACATCTGAGATAAGTCGCGATTTGACCGCTTTATCAATTATCTCCTGAAGCTGGCACATATCAACATCTCTCTCCTCTCCAGTCACTTGCGGACGCCAGTAGCACGTTTGAGAGCTATGTCCTTTGTGTCTAAGAAGTGTATGTCCTGGTTTCAGAGATGAAACACCCTTGTAGAGCGTGCGCGGGGACGGAATATAGCCGTACCGGAAGTATTGAGCCATTGCAATATTATCAATATCATTTATGGGGATTGCGTTAAGTTTTTTTAGTGCCTGAAGTTCAGATGCGAAATAGAAACATCCATTTTGCTCCATGTAAAATAGTGGCTTCTGTCCAAAACGGTCACGTGCAAGAAGCAGCACGTCTTGCTTAATATCATAAATTGCAAAAGCAAACATACCGATAAGGTGGTCCACCATCTTTTCTCCGTACTCTTCCCATAGATGTACAAGGACTTCTGTATCACCCTCATCGCGAAATATATGCCCCTTAAGCGTAAGGCATTGGCGTAGTTGGCGGTAGTTGTAGATCTCGCCGTTGAATGTTACCCAGACAGTGTTGTTTCTATTGGCGAGAGGCTGTGCCGAACCTTTAAGGTCAATAATTGCAAGCCGTCGATGACCGAGAAATACCCTTGCACTTTCGGTTGGAGTTTGTTTTGTTCGTACAGGTTCAGTTTTTGCTGTAGGGTCAAGAGCAACATATCCCCAGTCATCAGGGCCGCGATGGATCATCGCTTCTGTCATTTTTGTAACCTGCTCTCCGTAATGCTCAGGGTGGTCAGATAAAATTCCGGCAATTCCACACATAACAGCTTCCAGCCTCCAATCTAATGCACTTTTATATACTTAATGCGGGTGAAATCTTCGCATTTCGATTAAGCTTTAGT
>JAUUYH010000053.1 GCA_030590505.1 Kiritimatiellota bacterium | reverse complement strand
AGATGGTCGGGCTAGCACATGCAAGAAATCGTGCCGTTGGTGAATTTTCAAAAGGAATGGCACGTAGAATAGGTCTTGCTCAGGCAATGATCAACGATCCAGATCTCCTAATTTTAGATGAACCAACATCTGGACTTGATCCAATTGGTTGCAAAGAGATAAAAGAGCTCATTCTATTGTTAAAAGAGCGTGGGAAAACAGTAATCGTATGCAGTCATTTGCTTAGCGATATTGAGGATATCTGCGATAGGGTTTTAATTCTATACGGTGGAAAAATAAGAGCATCAGGCTCACTAAAAGAGTTGCTAAAGGTCTCTGATATCAATAGAATCACCACTCCTTCCCTGTCTCCTGATATAATGAAAAAAGTACTTAATGTTCTTAGAGAAAATTTTAATAATGATGATTTTAAGATTGATAATCCTACCCGCACACTTGAGGAGTTCTTTTTAGAGGTTGTAGAACAAGCGGTGAATGACAGTATCGAGACATCGGGTGTAGTCTCCGGCGGAAAAATTGCCGATTACCTACAATCTGAGACTGAAGAGAGAGATCAACTACTGAAAGAGTTATCAAAACCAGCCGAGAAAAAAGAGGCCAAGAAGGCAGAGAAAACAGCTAACCCTCAAGAGAGTTCTCATGATAACAACAAGATTAATTTAACAGAACCCGCAAAGAAGATTATTGAAGAGCTTACCACAAATGATAAAAACAAAAACAGATCCGTTGGCTCGTGAAAAAAGCCCCCCATTTGGAATAGAAACTTCACGGCAGAAAAAGATCTACCCGTGAATATTAAAAAAGGAAATATTTATTACTATGAAGCATAAGAGATTGCTTTCTGCGTTATTTTTGCTAATTGTTGCTGGATGCGCGACCGACACAATGAACAGATCAAGAACGGCATTCTTAAAGAATACAACTGCTGTTGCGGCATATCCTGACGCGGGAGTTGTTGTTATTGGTTGTCGTATTTACCAGAATGAAAAATGTGCAGGGTTATTTGAATTCAGCCAGCGTACTCAGGGATGGTCAGGATGTAGTGAAGGTGTCAACAATCCTCACTTTATCATCAGAACCGAGGCATCTCAGGATCTCTGCAATCAGAAACTTCAAGAAGCCGGAGCCAAAGCTTATAGGCAGTTTCCTGTAAAAGATGCTGTGAAAATGTTAAAGTCCGGCAATGTTTCAGAGGAAAATTTTCTGGATGGAACGCCTGTCATGGTATCCCTGCGCTGGAATGAGGGAGATAAGCTGATTGAAGTGCCATTTGAGAAATGCTTTCAGGAAAAAACGGTTTTGGGTAATGGTAAGGAGATTCTTAAACCATTTACTCCTCACTTTGTATATCATGGAGCGGGCCTTCTTAATAAAGATACGAACTACGGTTGCCTAGTCTGTCAGCAAGACTGTTCCGGTGGTCTGATCTGTAATAATCAAGCACCATGCTGTAAACCGGTACCAAAACTCAAGCCTGACTGGAATGTACTGCCACCTAAAGGAACGCTAGTCAATCTTATCATATACATATTGAAATAGTTGCGAACTTCGCAGATTGAGATGTTTTTATAACAGGATAAAAAATAGACACAGGCAATTTAACAATAATGGTGCACGAGGTGCAGGGGGCTTGAATGGAATACGGAAAAGAGATAAAAAGAGAATTGGCCGCACTTGGATCTGACAAGCTGGCGGAAGTGCTATCTAATTTGGCCAATCGAAGCGATAAGGCCGATGAAGTAGTTTTCCAATTGCTGGCTTCAAAAAAAGAGAAATTAAAGAGGTTCAAGTCAAAACTTGCGGGACTTAAGCAGAGGAATGATTTTATCTCCTGGCGGGAATCCTCTGGCTTTGCTCACCACCTAGAATCGCTTCTCAATGACCTTCGGGAGGCGGTAGACGATCCCAAAAAAGGTGTGGAGTATGTAATAAAATTCTATGAGACAGATGAAGCTATATTCGAGTATTGCGATGACTCGAGTGGGAATATCGGAGACGTGTTTCACTGCGATGCACTGGATATGTTCGTTTCGTATGCGTCAAAGTGCGAGGACAAAGAGTGGATCGCTTCCGAAGTTGAACGGGTTGTTGCAAATGACGGGTATGGCGTTCGAGACCAACTCGTTGATAGAGCTACAGAATATCTTCCTCAAAATATATTGCGTTCTATGGTGAAGCGTTTCAGGGAACGTTTTGCCAATTCTGGTGACTGGCATAAAAACTCTTGGCGTTTTATGGCGGAGAGTATGGCTAAACAATTGAAAGACGTTGATCTATATGAAAATATTGCTCTAGATGAGGGTGATGTTCTGTCCGATAACAAACAGCTAGAAATAGCAAATATACATTTTGGGAATGGCGATTATGAATCAACGTTAAAACGTTTGAATACTATCTCCAGAACCTCTTCTTTGCACACCTATAACGATCTGCTGCTAAAAACTCACAGAAAGCTTGGTAATCAGGGAGAAGTGGTAAAAATTCTTCAGCAAGAGTTCAACGCATATAGCTCAGTGAATACGTTGGATGCACTCTTAAAGGAAATTGGCCTCGATAAACGTGAGGAACTGTTAAACGAGGCGGAAAAGAAAATAGTAAAAAAGTCGAGATTTTCAGTGAGCAATGTTGATTTTTTTGTGGAAACAGGTAGAATAGGGATAGCAGGAGAGTATATTCTTGCCAGAAATACGCAAATTGATGGTGAATCTTATTACGCACTGCCAGTAATAGCAAAGAAATTGGTCAAATCAAATATGTACCTACCAGCGGTAGTTATATACCGTGCATTGTTGGAGGCAAACGTAGCCAAAGCACTATCAAAATACTATCGGCACGGTATCCGTTATTTGAAGGAACTTGACAAGATTTCTCCAAAAGTCGAAAATTGGAAGCATATATCACATCACACTGACTACTTTGCGAAATTTAGTGAAAAACATGCTAGAAAAAGTGCTTTTTGGGGCAAATATGATATTTAATGTGGAATTGGAAAAATTTGCGAGCATCGCACATTTAGACAAATAAAAAGATAAGGAGTTTTAAATGAAATTTGATTCTGATAATGACGATGGATTTATGAATAGTTTAATTTTTGAAATAGAAATGTTGATTTTTGACTATGATGATGCGGCACACAGTCGTGATATCAGACTTACCGATTCAAATGTAAAATCGGCACTTAGCAAAGTGAAGAAAAACCTTATAGGTGGCATTCCCGGGTTTTCTGATTCAAAGGAGAAGGAGAAAATGATTACCTTCATGGCTAAGGCTATAATTAAAATGATTCCGGAAGATGATGGTTCCGGAGTCGTGCCAGCTCGAAGCAAATGGCTCAGGGCGATAGCCAAAATCGAAAATTCGATAAAATTGCATAAAGTTCCTGCTGGAAGAGAATACCTTGACTTTCTTAAAAAATTTATTCCTAATTTTATGCAAAAATCCGAAGAACTAAGTCGTCGTGATCAGCAAGTGTCTCTCGACAGTGAGGCCCCATGCTGCGGACTCTGTGGTGCAACTGAAAATCTTACAAAAACTGAATGCTGCGATAACTGGATCTGCGATGATGAGGATCAATACGTAGCTTTCTCATACAGCAAAAACAGTTGTAAACGTAACCATCGTAGATTCACTTTATGCGGTGGGCATCATGAAGAGGGGCATTCTGGTGACTGGAAAACCTGTAAAAAATGCAGAGATAATTATGGGGATGATCTGGAAATGTACGCACATTTTGGAACTAACGAATATAATTTCGAAATCCTGAAAGATTTACCAACTTTTGAATCTAAAAGATGCTCAAATTGTTCAAAGGTAATACGCCAAGGAAGTGAAGGATACTCTGCTGGACCGGGTGGTACATATACCTGCGACAACTGCAGTAATTTAGAGATGCCTGATTTTACACAGCAAGAAAGTACAAATAAAAATAGAGAAGAAAAGAACAATTGCTCTTCTGTAGATATGGATATAGATGTGGATGATATTGATTTTGCTGAAGAATTCAGATCTCATCCTGAATTATATCAGGATAAATTCTGTATGTACGATGTAATAGATAAATTATGGGGGGAAAAATACCCCAATTTTCTATTTGAAGCTGAAGTTGATTTGAATGAGTACCTTCAAGAGAGCCCGGAGTTTGTTGAAATATTGTGTGATGATAAAATAAGCAGTTATTTCCATTATCTACCTGCATGTTTTGACGATAAGGAATTCTGTATAAAACCTACTGAGCAAGAAATAAAAGAAGGTATCCTGTTCCCTGGACATAGGTTTATTCCCTATGCATCCTCAGAGATTTTTCCTGGAAATATTGAGCTGTATGATGAAGCTAAACAGGTGAAAACTAAGGTGGTAAAAAAAACCTTGAATGAGCTTTCAACCTATCATTTACTTTTCGGGGATGCAGGCATGATTGAGTATTTTATGGACGATGATATTGATAATGTACCAGATCTGCACTCACCTTTGCAACCCCAAGATATATTTAAAGTCACTGTAATGAACATGAAGAAGTTTTACAAAAAACATAATTTCAAGCCAGGTGACACCATTCTTATGTATGTTGAAAGTTTCATAGAGGGTGTGTTTTCAATGAGATACCGCTCGAAAGCTGAGCTCAGCGAAGAAAAAGGTACAATACTTAAATGGTGCACCTTGTTTACTGAAGGGATTGAAAAGGCAATCGACGATTATAATCCTGGCATGAGTTTAGAGAAAGAAGTGGCGATAGCTTTGATCCTGAATGGTGATTTCCTTCTGAATAATCCGGTAATTCATCTAGGGGGCTGGCTGGGAATGACAAAAAAAATTCGAATCAAACCTCTTATGGATAAGTCAATTCTATGGAATAAGGATTCAGAACCGGAATCGCCGGATGATAAAAATTTATTTGATGATATGGACTTTGATGACGTTCTGAATCGTATGGAGAAGAATATGTCCGAAAAACCCGATCCAGATTCAATGGATGGAATTATGAAGTATATGGGGTTTGAATTTGTTGAAGATGAAATTGAAGCTTATATGCGAGATGAGCTTTTCGGAGGCGGTAATTCCTGGGAGAATGTATGGGCAAGATGTCTTGACTCCAGAATAGAGGAAGAACCCAACCTTGAAGCCTATAAACTGGATTTGAAGACGTTGTTTAATAAATTATGGGAAAAGGTTGCTGGAACATATAATCGCTTTGCTGATGATCGGTATGGGAAATTACGGAATAAAGTATTGAAGATTAGAGATCATCAGATCGCCTGGATGCGAAATTTAGGTGAGTTTATAGAAGATCTTTCACTCTTCAATGAAGCTGAGTTTTTAGAACTTGCTAAGATTTCAATCATGATTTTCGACATGACACTCATGCTTAATGATGTTGATGAAAGCGTTTCCAAAAAGGAATTAAAGCAGTTCAATAAAATTCTGGATGCAATCTCCTTGACAATGAATAAATTGCAGAAAGAAGTGGAAATGAAATTATAGAAGAGTATTTTTAGATACCATTTATCAGGTCAGTTCACCTACATAGGGGAGGTTCCGATAATATTCGTTATAATCGAGTCCGTAGCCGACGACAAAGAGATCTGGGACTTCAAACCCAACATAGTCTGCCTCAATTTCGATGAGACGTCTTGACGGTTTATCCAGGAGTACACAGGTTTCCACGCTTGCGGGTTTTAATGTATGTAGAAAATCTACAATCTTTTTCATTGTGCGTCCAGTATCGAGTATATCATCAACGAGCAGGACATTACGGTCTTTAATTTCAAGTTTCAGTTTACTTAACATTTTTACTTTACCACTGCTCTCTGTCCCAGTATAGGAGTATGCGGTGATTGAATCCAGTTGCATCGGCAGGTCAATTTGTCGTATCAGGTCTGCAACAAAGATTGTTGCTCCGTTTGAGATTGCAATAACTGTAAGGTGGCGTTTGCTAAACGCTTCTGTAAGCTCTTTTCCCATTTTATTGATACGGTTCTGAAGAGCCTCTTCATCAATAAGTTTTTTAGGAGCCGTAAGTTTTGGATGATTTTGCATATTCGATTCTTAATTTGCCTTTTATTTATGCTTGTTCAATATTTGGTTCCTGGACCTTTTTTATTTTTAGCTTTATCATACAATTGCATTGCTTTTGGAAGCAGTTCTTTGAGTTTGGTTACACGGTTTGCCCCCATTGGGTGCGTAGAGAAGTATTCAGTCAAGCTATTCGTTGTTGAGGCTTTTGAAAATTTCTTCCAGAATGAAATTGCATATCTTGGGTCATATCCGGCCTTTGCCATCAACATAATTCCAATATGATCTGCTTCATATTCATGAGTCCGGCTGTATGGAAGCATCACTGCAACATTGCTACCAACCCCGTATGCCATCAAGGCCATCTCCTTATATTTTGCTCCTGCAACCATCGAGACTGCAGTTGCTCCTCCCTGCTGAAACATTCCCTGAGACACGCGCTCTCCACCGTGTCGGGCTATTGCGTGACCAACCTCGTGAGCCATTACGGCCGCAAGCTCGGCATCATTTGAAATATACTCAAAAATACCGGTATAAATGGCAACTTTGCCGCCCGGCAGGCAGAATGCATTTGCCGTTTTTGATTCAAATGTTTTGAACTCCCATTTAAAGTCGGGACGGTCGGAAACGGCAGAAATGCTTCTGCCAACTCTGTTAACAGCTAAGGTGTATTTTCTCTTTTTTGATAGTCTCTCTTTTTTCTTTATTTCTTGCCATGCTTGATCTCCCATCTTATTCTCTTCAGCCGTAGAGATTATCAGGAACTGGGCTCGTCCTGTATATGGGACTGTTGAACAAGCAGAAAAAAACAGCATGCATAAGAGAAACAATAGAGCTGGACAAAACTTTTTCATTATAAGATCTCCTCAATACAAGTCATTATAAATGTTTTCTTTTTCAATTCCGAGCAGAATATTGCCAAGACCAGAAGAGCACAAACGATGAATTAGTGATTTTTAATGCTAATTCAATAGTTTTTTAATTCGTTCCCAGCCATCTTTAGGAATGGCGGCACCAATTACCTGTACAACTTCAGCACCGCAAGCAGAGGCTATATCACCCGCTTCTTTAAGATTTTTTTCGTTTAATAATCCGTAAAGGAAACCGCTTGCCCATAGATCCCCAGCTCCAGTTGTATCCACTGCTTTTACGCGGAGGGCATCAATCTTGACCTTTTCTGAGCCACGTTTAATGTATGCTCCTTCTTTTCCGATTTTTACTGCAACGATATCGCTGAATTCTGAAAGAATCTCAAGGCATTTTTCAGGATCATCTGTTCCACAGAAAGCGGCAGCTTCCTCTTCATTTGCAAAAATAATATCAACGTAATCTGTGAGTAGGTCTTTTAGGAGATCTTTTGCAGCATTTACCACTTCAAACGATGCAAGATCAAGGCTTATTATACAATTTGCCTCTTTCGCAAGTTTTAGTATATGGCATGTAAGATCTGCATTAAAGAGCATATATCCTTCGATATGCAGATGTGTGCAACCTGCGAAATCCGCAGATGTTACATCTTGAGGAGTCATTGTTGCTGCTGCACCTAAATCTGTGCGCATAGTTCTTTCCGAATCAGGCGTGATAAGGCTGAGGCATCTTCCAGTCGGGACATCCTGATTGACTTTTAACCTAGAGATGTCACCTCCCATATCCTGATACTGTTTTTTATAGAAGTCAGCTTCATCATCTGATCCAGTTTTCCCCAGTAGTGCTGTTTTGATTCCAAAATGAGAGAGCCCGAAAATTGTATTTGCAGCAGATCCACCTGGTGCTTTAACTATCTTTTCATTTCCTCCCTTTTTTAGAATAGAGTCAAGCTCGTCAGGAGCTACAAGAACCATTCCACCTTTATCACCTTCAATCGAGTCAATAAATGAATCTTCAACATTAACCAGTAGGTCTAGCATAGGAGACCCTACGCCGATAACTTTAATTTTAGCCATTTTTTTATTCCTATGCAATTATGATATTTTATGAAGTCTTATGTGATTCACGTTCTGATGTCGAACTGAAACCTGATCAAAAACCTCTTTTACTTATTATTAATAACTTTTATTATTTACTTTTAAGAATTTCTACATATTCTATAAAAAATATATCCTAATTCTCTTTATTGTCAATAAAATTAACTCTTTTTTTTAATACATCACAAATTGAAAATTTTTATTTGCGTATTTCGCAAAGAAAAACTTTCAATTTCACCCTTATTTGTGTTAAAACGAGTGTGTGAGTTGTCTGCTTAGGATTGTACTATTTAGGTAATATGAAGGGCAGAATCCGCAAGAAGATGCTTTTTTATCTAATTTAACCCGTTATTAGGTTGAAAAGGGGTTGATGTTGTAGTCTTGTATTCGCATATTAATAAACAAATGGAAATTTATGATCGATACAGAAAAAGATAATAAAAAGCTAGTAGAAAGAGCAATACTGATAGGTGTGCAGGAGCAGGGTGTGTCGCAAGAGGAGAGCCGCGAATATATGTCAGAGCTCAAGGATCTTGTGAAAACTATGGGTGTGCCGTTTATTGATGATATGACAATCAAGTTGCGCAAACCATCTTCCCGCTATCTGCTTGGCTCTGGTAAGGCTGAAGAGATTAATGATATTGTAAAACAGCAGAGTGCTGATTGTCTTATTTTTGACTGCGAACTCTCCCCGTCTCAACAAAGAAACTGGGAGTCACTGACAAAAATTTGCGTAATTGACAGGCAGGAAGTTATCCTCGACATTTTTGCAGGGCGTGCATCAACCCGGGAAGCAATTCTGCAGGTGGAGTTGGCACGAATGCAGTACTCAATGCCGCGTCTGACCCGTGCTTGGACGCATCTTTCGCGTCAGCAGGGTGGTGCAAAAGGAACTCGAGGTGAGGGCGAGAAGCAGATTGAGGTTGACCGCAGACTGGTCAAAAAGAAGATTATACAGTTGAGGAAGGAGCTTGAGGTCGTTGTCAAGCAACGCGATACTCAGCGAAAACAACGTGCTAAAAATATGATTCCGCACGCGGCAATTGTCGGATACACCAATGCTGGGAAATCATCACTTTTAAATGTTCTTTCGGGTTCTAATGTATTAGTTGAGGATAAGCTTTTTGCTACACTTGACCCGACAACTAGGCGTATTACACTTCCAAATGGTAATGACATGCTGTTGACTGATACAGTGGGGTTTGTTCGCAAACTGCCGCACACCCTAGTTGAGGCATTTAAGTCCACACTTGAAGAGGCAGTACTTGCTGATTTTATTATTTTGGTTCTTGATGCCTCCAATCCCTATATGGAGGATCACCGCTGCACGACGCTTGCAGTTTTAGAGGAGCTGGGAGCGAAGGATATAGAGATTCTTATGGTGATAAATAAGATTGACCTGCTGGATAATGAGATTACAAGAGGGTGCTTAAGGCATAAATATTCAGATGGCGGATTTCTTTCAACAGTTACGGGTGAAGGTTGCGATGAGTTGAAAAAAGTATTGGAAACAATGACAGAAGAGAGTACTGACAGGGTGGAGTTGGTTATCCCCCCTGCGCGGCACGATCTAATTTCGCAGATTCACGTCGCTGGTCGAGTCATCTCAATCGAATATGAAGACGACGGAGCTGCCACGATTACGGCACTCATACCGGTAAGCTCCAGAAAACCGTTTCTACCGTTTATTGTGTAATTTGATTATTGAAATCCTACTGAGTGATACTATTTGACCAACTAACAACTGATATTAATAGAGGAATATATGAATTTATTTATTTTAATTGCAAAGACAGAAAGTTCTCCGCTTTATTTTACAAAATTGATAATACCTATATTAATGATTGCTGGGCTCCTCAAGTGTGTTAAAATCGCAAAACGCGAAAAGACGAGTACTCTTTGCGTATATTCGCTAGCCCTAGTTACTATAGCTTTTCTTATTCTTCAGATCAATATAATATTAAAAAACTTAATAGTGAATGATAAATTTGTGTATTTGGTATTTTTAATTATAATTTTCTGCGTATCCACTATGTTGAATACTGCAGGAGTTGTAATTGGTTTAATTGGTCTTCTGACGTACAAGAAGAAAAAATTTAATCAGGGAATAAAACAGGCCATATGGGGGATTATTTTCGGGATAATCTTCTATATGTGTGTCGTCGGGGGAGTTTTGTCTGTGTATATGAAAGGGAAAAAGGATCAACCAGTATTCGGTAACACTTCTCTCTCTGATACACGAGGAGTTTATCAAAAAACATTTGTTCATAAAGAGCATAATTTTAAAGTAAATATAAAAAAGGGATGGGCCAGGAAAAATTACAAAAAAATTCAGCCTGTTGCAACATTTTCAATGATAAATTCCCAAAATGAAATTCACTTTATGATTATATCAGAAAACGCAGGAATTGATAATTTGGCGGATAGTGAACAGTTAAAAGAGATATCAAAAAATAATTTGCTAGGAGGTGCCCCAAGGGCCAAAATAACAGATCAACCGCCTCTTACAGTAAATGGATTGAAAGGATTGCGTTTTGATGCTGAAGCGACTATTTCAAAAATTAACCTCAATTATGCTTACTGGGTATTGGTGAAAAATGGATATTTGTATCAGTTAATTGCATTTACAGATGCAAAGAATAAAAAAGCCTTATCAAAAGAAGCTGAAAATGCTTTCAAGCAATTTGATATTATTGATGAAAATCAGATTGCAATGCCAGAAGGCAGTAAACCATTTACGCAATACACATCAAAAAAATTCGGATATTCCCTCTCCCTGCCTGAAAATGAATGGATTACATGGAGTAAAAATGATTTTACTAACAATTCTGAAGTGGATTTTGGCCTGACTAACATAAAAGCAAAAAATGTTTTTTTTGTTACCCCTTTCAAGCTTGACGGAGAAATAAACCATCTGGATGCGGTAACCCAAGCATTGATTAAGAATTCTTTATCTACAACGTATCCCGGCAAAGGGTTTTCAGATCAGAAAGAAATATCAGAGAACGGGATGAAGGGCTATCTGATGAAATATCAGTTCACGGATGATGATAATGATGAGATCCATTATCTTCTAAAGATTCTTCAGGGAGAAAATGTTGCCTACCTTATTGTAATGGGAATAACTTCTAAGAATAAAGATGAAATTAATTCTCTGGAGGCGTTGGCTCTGAATACATTCAGTAAAGTGAAATTTTTTCCGTTAGACAAAACCGCGAAACTTACCGAAAAAGAAAAAGAGAACCAGGCCGCACACTTTAACAGCTTGGGGCTTTTCTATTACAATTCTGAACAATACAGTATAGGCAACATATACTTTATGAAAGCCAGCACACTGAACCCCGCCAATCTCTTGTTTTTTACAAACAGAATTTCAACTATCAATATGCTTAAACAATATAAAGAAGGCTTGAAGGTAATCGAATCTAATGACCTAAAAAAGGAAACATCAGTCAAAGCCTGGCGTGGATGGTTTCTAAACAACCTTAATATGCATAAAGATGCAGTCACAGAGTATGAAGAAGTCTTTAAAGCTGATCATCGTGATAAGGATGATTTCAAGGCATATCTGGCTTCTCTTGCGAATCTGGAAAAATGGGATGCAATAGATAAGGAGATTGCCAAATATAACAGCAAAAAGCCTGATATCAGTTTTAGAATCAAACAGGCACAACTCCTCAAAAGTGCAGGAAAATATCAAAAAGCTCTTGATGTACTTATTAAATACTCAAAAAACAAGCCTCTAAACACTGCTCTTTCTTATGAAAAGATCTACTGCTACAACAATCTGAATGAATATAAGAATTCCCTTAAAGAAGCAGAATATCTGATCACTAAAGGATATGCTTCTGCATACGTTTATTATCTTAAAGGGGATGCGGAATACGAACTTAAGTGGTACAGAAAAGCAAAAATATCAATGGAAAAAGCTGTGTCTAAGAACCCGAATGATATTGACTATAAAGAATATTTACAGAATATTTCCTCTATGCTGGGCGAAGGTGATAATTCAACGATAAAAGACAAAATTCCACCAGTTCCTCTTCCGGAAAACCTGAAAAAGAAAATTGAGAATCTCCCCACAGATTTTGATCAAAATAAATATAATACATTTTATTACTATATAATCGAAGGTATTGAGTATACACCAAAAAAGGAACGTCGAAAAACTCGTAGTTGGAAAGCAAAAGTTCTCACTTCAGCCGCTGTCTCAGATTTCAGTACGCTCTCTATTGATTTTAATCCTGAATATGAAAAATTATATGTTAACGAACTTGTCGTATATGATGGCAATGATGAAGTGGTTTCAAGGGGAAATCCTAAAGATTATTATCTTATCGATAAACAGAAAAACGAATACGCTGACAACGGCCAGACTCTCAACATTCCTGTTCCTGGATTGATGCCAGGTTATTCAGTTGCACTTAAATATACCGTGAAGCAGCGTGGTCAACCAGCAAGATTTGATTGGTATACTTGCGCACTCGTCGGCTTTAAGCCTGTATTGATATATGCGTCTTATGTATTGACAGATACAAAAAATATAAAATATAAAAGTTCAAGAATAGATAATATCGTTGAATTGCCAAATGGGAAACTCTGGTTTGTAAAAAATCCCCCTGTATTTAAATCAGAAAGATGTTCTGTTATGATGGAGAGATATCTTCCTTATCTTTGGATTGGAAATTCTAACTCAAACTGGAAGAAGTGCGGCCTTGATTATTGGAATAAGATTAAAGTGAAATTTGAAGATTCATCAGATAAGGTCAAATGCATTTCAGAAAACCTTGTAAACAAAGAAGATACAGATAAAGAAAAAATTTCAAAAATCACGGAATATATCCAGAAAAATTTCACTTATAAGCCTATTGAATTTGGTGTAAGAGGGCAAATCCCGAACAACTCTGAGATCACTTTGAATAATAAATACGGTGATTGCAAGGATTTCTCTTTACTCTTGGTCAAAATGCTTGAAGCTGTAGGTATACAGGCTTTTCCTGCACTGGTAAATACTAACGAAATTATCATTGAAGAAATACCCACCGATGAACAATTCAATCATGTGATAGTTTATATTCCTGGAGTAGATAAAGGCCTTTTCATTGACCCAACAAATGTGAATTACAATTTTGAATACCAACCACCACCGGGATTAGCCCTTAAAAAAGCTCTCATTATGGATATCCAAAACATAAGGATCAATGAAATACCTGATTACAAAGAAGATCAAAATTGGATGAATATTAAACGTAAAATTACTATTGATCAAAATGAGGTCTCGGTCGTGAGTGATATTCTAGTGGACGGTTACTTCGGTTTTTCTCTAAAGGGCTATCTCAAGAATCTAGAAGAACCACAGAGAATTAAATGGTTTGAAGGTATCTTGAATCACAATTTTGTTGATTTCAAGATTAATAACGTCATTACATCTGGCTTGGAAGATAACAAGAAACCTTTAACGTTTCGAATCAAATACAGTTACAGATTTGAAGATATAAAACATAATGGGCAGGCATTTCATTTTTCCCCTAATCCCTGGATAGAATATTATCTACTTTACAGTAATATCGAAGATCGCTCTTTACCATTCCGTACCTGGATACCATTTGAATTGAAGAATGAAACTGAATTAATATCAAAAAATAATTTACCATTAAGTTTTATGGGAAAAGATTCAGGTGATACTACCAAATATATTGATTGGAATATACAACTTTCTAATTCCAAAAATAGCTT
>JAUUYH010000193.1 GCA_030590505.1 Kiritimatiellota bacterium | reverse complement strand
TTGACTTGATTTTATCATAAAATATATTATACTTTAGTAAATTATTTTACTATTTCTTTTGATGTGATTTTTCATTGTAATTAGGGGAATCAAGAGATAGAGAAAAAAGGAGATTAAAAGATGAAAAACTCAAGAATATTGTTTACATGGTTGGGGATGACGGATCTGCGAGCTTCGCAGGGGGAGTTGTCTGGTGGGAATCTTGGCCCGATTGGGCAGGCGGTTGAAACATTTAAGTTTAGCGAGGTACATCTTCTGTCGGATATGGAAGAATCTGCGAATCTCGCATATTGTGAATGGTTGCAGGGATTAAGTGATGCGGAGATCGTTATACATCCGCATAGGTTATCGAGTCCGATGAATTTTTCTGAAATATATGAAGCTGTAGTAGAGACATTACAGAAGGTTGAGAATAATCCGTTACTGCGTTCGGGAACAGGCAGGGTTGGCCAAGAAAAAGCAAGTGAAGCCACATCTCCTACAGGGAGGAGCAAGAATGCTCGAAGAGATGTAGAATCTGGGACAGTAGTACAGGGGCAAGTGCCTGAAGAGAGAGAGTACAAGTTAGCGACTTCTTCAAATCATAAAAAATATAAATCATTTAATCATCAAATAGTATATCACATCAGCCCTGGGACTTCTGCGATGGCTGCGATATGGATTATACTTGCGAAGAGCGCATATCCGGCGGAGCTGATTCAGTCGTCAGAGGAGGAGGGAGCTAAGATTATCTCTGTGCCGTTTGAGATTGCGGCGGATTACAATCCGGCGTTGATCCTTGGACATGATGATGACATTTTGCGAATTTCGCAAGGATTACCACCTGAAGCTCCGGAGTTTGACGCCATTATTCATAGGTGTCGTGAGATGAAAGATGCTGTAACAAAGTCACGTATAGTTGCGATGCACGATATTCCTGTTTTAATTACCGGCGAATCAGGAACAGGAAAAGAGCTTTTTGCCAGAGCCATACATGCATCATCAAAGAGGAAAAACGGTCCGTTTATTGAGGTGAACTGCGGTGCAATTCCTGAGAATCTTATTGAGTCTGAATTTTTTGGACACAAAAAGGGGGCATTTACTGGTGCGGTAAGCGATCGTTCCGGATATATTGAGTCTGCCAATGGCGGTACGCTTTTTCTTGACGAGATAGGTGAGCTACCATTGAATGCACAGGTGAAACTTCTGCGTGTACTGCAGGAAAAGAGCGTTACAAAGGTGGGAGCATCAGAGCCGAGTGATGTGGATATTCGTATAATAAGTGCAACAAACCGGAAGCTTATTGAAGAGGTAGCGGAGGGGCAGTTCAGAGAGGATCTGTTTCATCGTATTGCAATTGGTGTGTTTCAACTTCCGTCACTTCGTGAAAGGCGAGGAGATTTGAATTTGTTGATTGATCATTTTGTAATTGAGATCAATTGCGAATTTCGCAAAATTAACGGAGAGTTATGGAAAGATAGAAAGTTGTCGGCAAATGCCAGAAATGCACTGCTACAACATTCATGGCCAGGAAATATTCGCGAACTTCGCAATACGTTATCAAGGATTCTTTTATGGAGTCGAAACAGTACAATCCGGACACGAGAGGTGGCAGATGCGATTTTCGCAAAACCACAGGTTGAGGAGAGCTCCTCACTCTTTAACCCTGCTCTTCTTGATCAACCAGATTTTAAACTAGATAATCTACTCGGGAATATTGCAGTTGAATACATCGAAGAGGCACTGAAGAAAACGGGGGGGAACAAAAGTAGAGCATCAAAATTACTCGGGTTCTCCAATTACCAGACACTAAATAACTGGCTTCAAAAATACAGCTAAAAGCATAATGCTTTGACATATATTTGCCTGGCTAGGCAAATTGATGCTGTATAAAAATGTAATTGGCCAAGCTTTTATTAAAAGCGTATATACCTCGTATGGCTATCTGCTTTGCAGATCTGTCGCAATGCTCGAATAGGCATCGAGGTCGTTTATCCTGCATTTTATTTTTACCTAAATCGTGCAACTCTAAGCACGCAATTTGCATAAGTCATTTATCCGCATACGCTTTTGTTTTTTATTTAGCTCACTTAAAAGGAGCCTCATAGAAAAGTCAAAGTATCTAAAAACAAAGCACTTACGCAACTCACACACTTATGTCTGTACAATCTAGGTTTTATGTATTGCTATTTCATTCCTGGGATAAAGGTATCATTTGGCTTTAGAGATGCGATAGTTTCGGTCAGGAGCTTTATTGCATTTTCGGCATCGCGAAGATCGCAGATTTCAACTTGTGTATGCATATAGCGATTAGGTATTGCTACAAGAGCTGTTGCTACTCCGCTTTTTGTGAGCTGAATCTGGGCAGTATCGGTTCCGCCACTTGCTCTGAAACCAGCACGCTCCTGAATGCTTACTTTATGTTTTTTGGCAACTTTACGTATCATTCTGCCGAGCACAGGATTGTTATTTGCATCCCGTGTAAGTATCGGGCCCTTTCCGAGTGATGCCTCGCCAATCTCTTTTTTATTGACATCAGGAGTGTCTGACGCAAAGCCTACATCTACTGCAAATCCGACATCTGGATTGACTCCGAATGCACTGGTTGTCGCACCACGTAGTCCGAGCTCTTCTTGAACTGTACCGACACAGAACACGGCTACGTTAATTTTGCGTTTGCTAAGTTCGCGAAGAGTTTCTGCAACAATAAATGCTCCTATTTTGTCATCAAGCCCCTTGGATTTGATACGGTATTTACCATAGATCTCACAATTGTTTCTGTATGCAACGGGATCTCCAATTGTTATAACTTTTTGTGCCTCTTTTTTGTTCTCTGCTCCGATATCTATCCAGAGATTTTTCAGCTCCATCGCTTGGTCCCGCTCCTTGGGAGTCAGAAGATGTATAGGTTTTTTGCCTATTACACCGGGGATCTTTCCATGCTTTTCTGTAAGAATTTCGATCTCTGTTCCTGGCACGGTTAGTTTATCAATTCCGCCGACATTTCTGAAGTAGAGCAGACCTTCGTCCGAGATATGTGTGATTTGAAATCCTATTTCATCATAATGTCCAGCAAGCATTACCTTGAGTTTTGCTTTTTCATTCAGAACTCCGAAGGTGTTTCCTGTGACATCGGTATATACACGATCTGCGAAAGTCGCAAGATATTCTCGATAACACTTTGCTGTCTCTTCTTCAAAACCTGACGGTCCTGATGTATTTAGCAACTTCTTTAAAAAATCAAGACTCTTTTTTGGTAACATATTAATAATATCCTTTAATTAAAATTATTGCACAAAACTCAATATGTGTACTATATGAGAAATCAAATTCAATACCAGTTGTAAAAAGATATTTTTCATGCTATTTTACATACCAATCTTCCAGAGCAGACTAGAATAGTTAAAGTGGTAAAATCTATTACACCTTGAAAAAGGGAAAGGTTGCTGCTTTATTGTAGTTTCTGGATTGCGCGATTTAGGTAGTTAGTAATGTCGTATAGAAAAGAGGTATTACCTCAGGAGGTCACGATGAAAAAGATCACAAGTGTATTTGTATTGGCTCTGATTATGGTAGGATTTGCAGGTTGTGGGAAAAAAGAGGAAGCAACTTCAGCAAAAGAAGCGGATCTAACAGGTCTTACAAAAAAGGTTGAAGCAGTAGCAGAAGAAGTAAAGGTAAAAATAGAAGATATTAAAGTACCTGAAGCACCAAAAGATCATCCAGCTCATTAAGGAGGACAACTTATGCAACTCCATTTTGTTGCCGATAAAAAATGTGTAGCAAGGATGGGCGTAACAGTTGTTATGATCTTTGTATTCTGTGTCATGTTTTCTGCTTGTAAAAAAGATGAGAAACTGGCACAGACTACTTCTTCGCCTGCTTATATTTCTAATGTTTCGATTAATGATATCAAGGAAGGTATCGAAGGTCACATTAACGAACAGGTTCGCTTAGGTGAAGGCTACTTCTCTATTCCATTCAAAAATAAAACATTACGTCTAAAACTTGTACGTATTCATTTAGAATATTTGGCAAACTTGGGGCCCCGAAGTAATTTTGCCTGCGTGGACATGGTTGGAAAAGATGGAGAGTTCTATGATGTTGACTTTTTTATGGAGGGAGATCCTGGGTCAATGAAAGTCACCAAGACAATGGTTCACAAGATTAATGGTCAGCCTCTTTATCTTTGGAAACAGAAACAGGATAAATCATGGGGCACCGTGCCAGTCGATAATGCTGCAGAAGAACTTTTGGGTATAATTACAGGTGAAGACCAATTTGAATTCACATATTTGGCAAAACTTCCGAAGTTGAGCGGTCCTGCAAGAATCTGGATGCCTCTTCCATCATCAGATCAGTTTCAAACAATTAAAATGGAGAGTATAGAAGCGCCTGTAAAATATAAAATATTAACTGACACGAAACACGGTAACAAGGTTATCTATATGGAATTGAGAGCCGCGGATAGTGAAAAAGAGATAAAAATGATTTTCGATGTTGACCGCAAAGAGAAGGGAGCCTATGCTGATTCAAAAGTCAAAAAAGAGGATTATCTTAAATCTGAAAAGATGGTTCCCTTGAAGGCTAACTTCAGGGAAGCTG
>JAUUYH010000190.1 GCA_030590505.1 Kiritimatiellota bacterium | reverse complement strand
GAGAGGAGAATAGTGTAGAGTTAGAATTTAAGGATAGTTTATTCTCCGTTTTTGAGATAATAGTGAGATGACTTTTAGAATGACTTTTTTTTGCGAAGTTCGCACTTTGCAAAGCAACAAGAAAATTTGCAATAAATCCGTCAGGAACTTGTTTAACTTTATAGCTTCCATTTTGTTCAAAAGATAACATCGCTTTGTTCCCCTTTTTGCTAATCCCTATTTGCCTACGTTGATAGCTTCTACTGGGCAGCTTTGTTTGCATACCCCGCATTTGATACAGAGATTGCTGTCTATTTCATGTCTTTTCTGTGGCACGGATTTTATGGCATCAACGGGACAGTTTTGGGCACATATTGTGCAGCCAATGCACTCTGTTGTGATAAAATATCTAATAAGTTCTGTGCATTTGCCGGCGGGGCATCTTCCTTCAATGTGAGCATCAAATTCGTCCCGGAAATATTTGATTGATGAGAGCACTGGGTTTGGTGCGGTTTTTCCCAGTCCGCAAAGACTCCCCTTTTTGATTTTCTCCGAGAGTTCTATAAGTTGTTCAATATCCCCTGCTTTCGCTTTGCCTGTGCAGAGGGCATCAAGGATCTCAAGCATTCTTCTAGTGCCAATACGGCAGAAAGTACATTTGCCGCACGACTCAGTCTGTATGAATGAGATAAAATATCTGGCAATATCCACCATGCAGTCATCTTCATCAAGCACAACAAGCCCACCCGAGCCCATAATCGCACCAGTTGCCACAAGTTGTTCATAATCAATTGGAGTATCAAACAGTGATGCAGGGAGACACCCGCCTGATGGACCACCTATTTGAACTGCTTTCACCTTTTTATTATTGGGGATGCCACCACCTACATCAAAAATAATCTGTTTCAGGGTCATCCCCATTGGCACTTCGATCAGGCCACCGCGTCTGATTTTACCTGCAAGGGCAAATGCCTTTGTTCCGCTACTTCCGGATGTGCCAAGTTCTGCGAAGTTCGCAGATCCATTACGTAAAATCCATGGCACTGTGGCAAATGTCTCTACATTATTTATCAGCGTAGGGCAATTTTTAAAACCTTTTTCGGCAGGGTAAGGGGGGCGGTTTGATGGATTTCCGCGTCCGCCTTCAAGTGATGCGATAAGTGCAGTCTCCTCTCCACAGACAAATGCGCCCGCGCCTTCAATAATTCGAAGCGACATCAGCGGGATTCCGGCCTTTGTAATCGCGGAACTATTTTTTTCTCCATTGTTAGGGTTAAGTAGATATCCGCGTTCTTCGCATATTTTTATAGCCTTTTTGATTGTTCTCAATGCTAGAGGATATTCAGCACGAATATAGAAAATACCTTCTGATGCCCCCACAGTTGTACCGGCAATCATCATTCCTTCGATAACTCTGAACGGGAAGGATTCTAGAATCATTCTGTCCATAAATGCTCCCGGATCACCCTCATCTCCGTTACAGATAAGTATTTTATGGTGTTTCGATTTTGCATCTCTTACACTTTCCCATTTCATCCACGCTGGATAACCGCCGCCACCTCGTCCACGTAGCCCGCTTCTCTTCAGTTCATCAATGATTTCATTGTCGCTTCTGGTGGGAATAGATTGCCATGCCTCAAAGCCGCCGGATAAGATATATTCATCGATATCATGCGGGGAGTGTTTGCCAGAGTGTTCAGTTACAACCCTCTTCTGGCACTTGCAATACTCATTTTTATCTGCCCGAATATCAAGTGAGTATCGTGTCGGTGGCGTTGCGTAGGATTCATGTACCAGTAATTTTTCAATCATTAGAAATATTTTTGAATGTAATTTTGCACCAATGGAAGAGGGTTTAAAGTGGCGCATCAAAATTCCTGTAATCGCATCTGTATGTACAGTGCCATAACGAAACGCAGTGCCACTGTGCAATACCACGTCGATAAGTGGTGTTTCAAATGATATTCCAGTACAGGATACATGTTTGACTTCAACTGCCAGTTTAAACTTTTTGATTACCTCTTTAAGTCTTTTTTCGACCTTCCCAGATCCACCAGCAAGACAGCTTGAGCATAGACACAATCTTACCTCTCCCAGAACTCTCTTTGCATCTTCTTCAGAGGATTTGCAATCTACAGATTCTGACTCCTCCCGCAGAAAATCGGCAATAACTTCCTTAACCTTTGCAGGTTCAAGATATCCATAAATTATATCACCTATTCTAACAGCCGGTGCAAGCATACAGCAACCCAGGCAGGCAACTTTTTCGACAGTAAAAAGCCGATCTTTATCAGTGTCGCTGCCCTCATCAATCTCAAGATGCTGCCTGAATGCATCAGTTATAGCATCTGCCCCCTTCACATGGCATGCGGTGCCTACGCAGACCTGGATAAAATGTTTTCCAGCTGGCTCGGTTCTGAATTGAGGATAAAAAGATACTGTGGAGATAACCTCTGCAGGAGTTATATTTGTAATTTCTGATATACGATGCAGGGCCTCTTCGGGTAGATAATTATATCTACCTTGTATTTTCTGAAGAATAGGAATAAGAGCTTCAAGCGTCGTATTTTCGAACTCTGTTATTATTTTATCTATTTCATGAAAATCAGTCATAATCTCCACATAAATAGTTTTTTAAATAATTCACTTTTCTTGCAAAATGTTTCCTCATTTGATATTTTCTTTTCATTTTGCCTTGTTTCAGTTTCAAGCAAGCCAAAAAGGAAACAGAAAAAGTTTACAAATCTAAAGTCACATATTCTGCAAACGATAGCTTTAGTATCTTCACCAAAAATCGCATCATCATCAATTTGATCCTCAATCATCGGAAAAGCTTTAAGTATCGTTTCCCCAAATAGATCTGTTGAAATAAAGTTATCAGCTTTTTTATGCAATATATATAATAGGAAATAGGCGTTCTGCTGTATTTCAAAAGCATCTGGATATCGATCGGCATATCCCCAGTTCACTTCTGTTATATAAGATGTCAGCATTTCAGAAAACTCCTTAACAGAAAAGCCTTCTTCTGCGATTTTCGCACCTTTTTTTGTCAAGGAAAATGATCCTTTTACCAATTTTATCCATCTACACTTAATCATAGATATTCTAAAAAGAGAGAGGTAAGGAACATCAAGTTCAGACTGAACTTGATATCTTTCAGTTATTATATCCTTATCTTTGTGTCCCTCGAGATACAACTCTCTAAATGCTCGTGACAGTTTCCTGGGGAAGTTTTTCTGAACCGTAGCTTTCACTTTTTTGGCATTGTGGAGGTATTTAAGAATAAATTCAATGTACTTCACAAATGGAGTATTTTTTATAAGTTGAATATCAACCTTCTCATTTAATTCCAGACCACTTCCCTTTTCAAATATTTCGGATCTTTGAAGTGTAAACATCTGATCAGGTGAGAGCCCAAGAAAGTCATCGATCCCGGAATTATTGTGACTTTCATGGAACTCCTGCATCTTCTGCTTCAACTCATCTATTGAAGAAAATTCCTTTCCTCCGCTAAAATTTTCAAAATTTTCATGCATTTGATGTGCAATATTTGATTCCGCAAAAAGTAAAGGCTTTTCATCTTCATCTTCACCCATCTCCCTTTTTTCTTCGTCAAAATCATAGGAGTCATAAAAATTATCCAGAAGTTCCTGCGGGAAATCCATCCCAGGCTTTAAATCTTTTACAAGATCAGGTGAAATTTTTGTGAGCGTCTGCTTAAGTTCAAAACCATTGTTAGGTTGAGACTGCCCTTCATCCTTATTTAAGCAACATTTTTTGAACTTCTTGCCCGACCCGCAGTAACATGGTGCATTTCTTCCTAGCTGTATCATTGTTTATTTCCCTTATTTTTCATTTGCCATTTTCGCAAAATTTCACCTACCTTTCCTCCCACTTTTCTACGAGCATCTGCCTTGTCAACATTACCCAGAAGAAATTCATCGTAATCTGTTTCGATATGCCGAATATGTGCGATTACTGCAAGGTTTATAGCTTTTTCATCTAACTGTTTTGCGTCTGCACACCTTCCGACCCTGCCACTATATTTCCTACATGCGTGTTTCGCAATTCCCGATTCTCTTCCCTTTGGCATAGATGGAAATAGTTCTCGCATACGCAGGGAAAATTCGACAATATATTTTTTATCAAGTTCAACATTGCGAACAGTAGCCTTAGCTTGTTTTATTTTTCGCTGTTCGGCATCGGCTTCGCACTCTTGTTCTGCTTTTTTAACGGCCTCATCTTCAACCAAAAGCCCTTTTCGTTCATATCGTCTTCTTGCACGAGACCACTTTAATACCACAGCTGAAAGAGTAGAATATTTATTGGAACGTCGCGTCAACGCGGCATCTCCAGAAGTAAGAAAGTCAAGATGATCCATACCCGCACACTTTAGACACAATGCACCTTTGTTTTCTTTTAGCACAATAAAAGCTTTTCGTCCTAGCTCTTCCCCGCACTCATCACACTTCGAGTTTCTCGTAGAAATAAAAACTTTTAATTGATTCTCGGATGTTTTTTTTGATATTGCCATTTTTAGCCTTTGCCAATAATTATTTGAATCCCACCAAAATCGTGCAATCCTGCACGCACTTATTTTTGCACAATTTAGTACAGCGTAATTACGTAAAACTTTCAAAAACTTATGACTCAACGAACAATAAATT
>JAUUYH010000120.1 GCA_030590505.1 Kiritimatiellota bacterium | reverse complement strand
TTTCAGGTAGATTCATTCTGTCAAGAATTTGTGAACACACGAGTACTGTTCCCCATATAGCAAACGCAACCGCCCAGGGTTCTCCACGGAAAAAAGCTTTGATTGTAAAAAGACCATATCTTAAAATAACATAAGCAAATGCTGAGAAAAAGAGGATTAGGATTGGTGCAGCAATAAGTTTTGACAATAATGAATATTCTATATGTTTATAATATTTTATATTTGTTACACTATGGCCATCAGTGAAAAATTGGTGAAGGTCTGCTTCGCGACATAGGTAAATTTGCAGAATATACACAAACAGTAGAAGCACAATTTTATTTTTTAATCCTTCAGCCTGGGTAAAATTCCACAAGACAATAAGCTCTGCTATTAAAATTGCAAAAACTGTAAGCACAGAAATGAAGCCGTAATCCTGTAGAGCTGCAGCGGCAACAGGTTCCTGTATGACAAAAAAATGAACAAAACCATAATTAATGAGAAGCACAAAAAGTATGATATTTACTGCATTTTCTTTTATTATTTTGTTAAAGTCCATCACTATCCCTCGTTAAATTTTTATAATCAATAATAAAAAAGAAATTAAACTAATTTTTGCTTTTGTCAAACTCTGATAACCAAAAATCAGAAAAAAATGAATTATTATGGTAGTTTGCTATTTCTCCACCGGCACTACAATACCGCGCATAATTATATTCTGACATAGTGAGAATATTATAAAAGTAGGTATGGCAGCAATGACCAATGATGCAAAAATAACTCCTTGTGTACTTTGCTGCTGAAGCTGATAGAGCCACGGCATAATTGTCCACATATTCTGATCCTGACAGATGAGTAGTGCCATCATAAAATTTGAATATGCAAGAGTAAATGCGTTAAGTGCGATAACCGCAAGAATCGGCTTGCTAAGACTCATTGTTATCTGCCAAAAAATTCTGAACTCGCTAGCTCCATCAATTTCAGCACTCTCATAGAGTTCCTGAGGGAGTGAATCGAAAAATCCTTTTAAGAGAAAAATTGAGTACCCATTTGCCATACCAGGTAGGATAAGTGCATAGAATGTATTTAGTAGATCGAAATTTCTTAACATTAGAAATACAGGAATCTGTGTTACCATTGGAGGGAATGCCATTGTAAGCATCATAAATAGTAGGAGTTTGTATGTTGACGGTGGCTTAAAGCGACTTAGGGCATAGGCTGCCATTGGATTGATTATGAGTGCCGCAACTATTGCCAACAGGCAATAAATGACTGTATTGAAGAGCCCTTTCCCATGAAGGAGAATATATTCAAGTACAGATATAATATTGCGTTTACAGAACTCAATGCGAACTTCGTTTTTTCTCGTCTGCAGATTCATTGAATATGCGCCGTATTGAGGTGGCATTATTCTATCCCATGATTTAAAATCAGTTCCGCATTTATCGTTCAGGGCTGCAACAGTTTTATAGTTAGATTTTAGGTAGTCCTGAAATCTGAAATCAACGCCGTCAATATAAATATATTTTTCAGGCATTTGATATTTTTTCTTAGAGGCAGGCACTCCCCAGCCTTGGAGAAATGCAATCCAGTCTGCAAAAGCGATGTTTTTTGAGTGTTGATTCGGCATTGGAACTTCATCGAAGAAGCTATATTTTGACTGGTAGACCTGATTTAATAGTGCTATATCCTGCCACTTGTTTTTTAGGAAATTATGAAATAGCGGCTTAGCTTCCTTGTCGGCTTTTATCCATATTGGATTAAGCAGTACACTGACAAAATCCACCCAATCCTGCTTCTCCTTTGCGGTACCTTTTGAGGGATAACGCCTTGAGAAGATTATCTCATTCCAGGATTTATAATTAGTTTTATGAGTCTTATTATATCTCTCGATATCTTTTGTATAAAGCATCTGCAGAAATTCAACTCTGTAGTACCCTGTAAGACTTAGATAATATCGTTCAGATATCGGTATGGTTTCCGAGAACTCCCTGAGGGCTTGATTGATTGGGAGTGGGGGATTTGTAAAAGGGATGGTTCTTGAGAAATAGAGCTCTGGGGAAATATGTAGAGAGTTCCATGATGAAAAATCGGAATTAAAGGCCTTGTTTAGCTTATTTATATCGCCTTCATATCTATCATTCAGGACTGCTTTAAATCTGCGTAGGTTAAGTGGTAAAGTCCCACGCGATTGTTTGACTGATAGGTATGCTATATTGTAAAAGTAAAATGGCAGCTCTTTGCTCTTTAGAAAATTATTCCAATTTTTTACCATTGGTTTATTTAGGGATTTTTTCGGTAATGCATCACGAAAAGATGGCACAATATTATATGTTGAACTTGTGTAAGATGTGAGTGATTCGTTAAAGAATGCTTCTGCGTCTTTCGCATACAGTGCGTTATTATTGGTTAGGAATTGAGGGATTATAGACGCCTCAGGACTGTCCACGTTACTTTTTGTTGTTCCTGACAGCATAAGCAGAAATGGGTAGATCATTGTTATTGCACCTAGTGAAAGTGTAAGATATATTGATCCAATAAGAATCCTTACTGATGGTGCTTTTCTTCCAATGGTTGAAATAATAGCCATATCTATTTATCCCCTGTCGTTCGGAATTCAACCCTAGATAATATTCGTAATTGATAAACGGTAAAACCAATTAACATAAATCCAAGAACCCATGCCATCGCCGCCGCTTCACCGAATTTAAGGTAGGTAAATGCTTTGTACCAGATATGTAGTCCTGCTGTTTCTGTATTGGCGAGCCCCCCCGTCATAACAAGAATATTTCCAGTGGCAGAATACCATGATCCGATGAAAACTCCTACAAAGTTGATTATAAGCAAAATTTTGAGTGTCGGGAATACAATAAATAACAGTTTGTCTATAAATGATGCTCCATCAATATCTGCTGCTTCATAATAGTCGTTAGGGATTCCTTTGAGTGCCGCAAGGTAGATAAGGCAACCTGGCCCCATTCCTGCCCAGACCATAGGGATTATGCATGAGAGCATTGCAGAGTTTTCATCAAGCAGCCACCTTATTGCTTCGGTTTTGGTTGCAAATAGATTGGATGGAAGATGCATTATCGCTTCCCAAAATCCTATATTCTGGGGGAATAGAATAGGATATGCAATCTGTCCAAATGAGACGAATATTATAAAGCCGACAAGACCAAGTATGCAAGCTTGCCAGATGAGTCGGTAGAATGTGAGGCGATATGCAAATATCCAAAAGATCGCTAGGAATACCAGGCCGATAAAGATAAAGCCGATTGCTGGGATATTCATCATAATCATATTTAGTGTTCCGTATTTATTTGGATCAAAGAACTGTTTCCATAGCAGAACTGTTACTATGCCAGTTATCATTGCAGGAAGATAGAAAACTAGTCGATATGAGAGTTTTCCGCGAGGGACCTCTTGTAGGAGGATTGCAAGAAAGACGGGAGGTAGAAATGTAAGACTAATTACAAAGAAACTGTATCGCATTGCATTCCATACTGCATTCCACCAGAATGAGTCAAAAAGCAGATTTGCAAAGTTATCAATAAATATGAACGTAGAGTTACCGATAAGTTTGTAATCATAAAAAGCCATAAATGAGCCTTGAATTAGCGGGATATATTGCCAGATGGTAATTGATAGCAAAGCAGGGATGAGAATGAGGTATGCTATATAATATTTTTTAAAGGCCCATGACTTTGTTTTAGCATTGAGCTCTGTAGGAGGTGTAAATGTCTTAGTTATTTTATAGAATACAAACCCGAATGCAATGATAATTGCGAACAACGCAAGTCCAGCTACAATGCGGCGTTTTCGCATTTCTGACGGGGGGATTTTGCCAATCATTACTTCATTGGCACGTTCACAGAATTTTTTTAATATCCCCTGTAGTACATCAAGGCGTTCCTCTCTATCTTTTGGAAGTTGATCGTTGAAGGATAGTTGTGCCGCAGCCTCAATTGGCAGTCCCATCATTGTGTAGGAGAAATTGCTCCCTTTTCCGTATGCTTCGGGAATCCCAGATTTTAGAGCTATGTCATAAATTTTAGAGTATTCCGTCGGGGTAAATTTGACAAGCTCTGGGTATCCGTATTTTTTTAGATATTTTGGACTGATAAAACGCGCAAGGCCACCTTCAACCATAATTTTTATCTTAAGCGTCATGCTCTCGTCACTATCTGAAAAGTACATATACTCCCACGCTGCATCTCTCACTGCCACATCTTTAATCTGGGAAAATAGCCCGAACATCCGGCTGTTTAGCTCTGAATGCCGCTCGCCGTGCGGACCTTTCGGTATTGGAGTAATCCCAACAACTTCCGGGTTGATCGATGCGAAAAACTTTTCATTTATATAGCCGGCCTTCATTCCGACCTGTCCACGATCCCATTTTGTAGTTACATTGTCGCCTGTCATAGAGGCGTAGCCGCGATTTATATTCCCATCTTCATCAATCCACTTTTCAGTCGTGAGTTTTATATAATAATCGAGTGCCTCGGCTGCACGCCTATCATCGAAAACATTGCTCCATTCATCTTTTTTTGCATCGTATTTCATCGATTTAGCACCGAATGACCAGAAAAATGGCATCCAGTGATAAGCATAGAGCCCGACAGCTATGCCAAGAACTCCCTTTTTCGGATTATGAATCTTTTTTGCAGCCCTATAAAGATCGTCAAGAGTCCATTCAAGAGTAGGGTAGGGGATGCGGTTCTGGTCAAAAAGATCTTTGCGGTAGAATAGAAGTTTCCCCAATGCTCCCCCAGACGGCATCGCCCAAATATGCACATTACCTTTCGGACCCTTTCGTTTGATTACTGGCCAGATTGATGGGTAAATTCTGTTATTTTGTTCCTCTTGTGACATTTTTGCAAAGTATTCATCAAGGGGGTATAAAAAGTCATTTGATATAAACAAGTGAGATTTTCGGAAGTTGATATAGAGAACATCGGGCGGTATCCCGCCGGCAATCGCTAAGAGGTCTGTCTCTACATTCGGTACGGTAATTCCGGAAAATGGGTGCAGTCGTATCTCAATATTATCCCAGTTGTGTTTTCCATATTTTTTAGGATTTTTTATATATTCATCACGATATTTTTTCTTAAATATTTCAGGGAATCGCTTTTTAAAAAGATTAAGGCAAGCGAGCTTTGCCTTGTTATGAATTGAAGGATCGTCAGGATTAGGCATTCGAGAAACTGTTATATGAATTATTGTTTTCCCATCTTTTTCTTCAATATATCCAGCATTAACTGCAGTGTTGAACACAGAGATAATTAAAGTTATCAATAGTGATTTTATAAGCCTGAATTGAAATACTTGTGCAGTGTTCATTGTTTTCTGTCAGTTAGTGTTTGTGAATGTGACTTTCTCTGCACTCCTGCAGTACCCTCATTAACTCTCTTGTCTCTTCAATCGGAACCAGTGGCTTACCATTAAGCCCAAAGTACTTATAGGAAGAGGCGTAGAATTCTACAGCTGAAAATTTAGAGTTTAAAACCTCATTTGTTTTCCATGGAATCTTTTCACCGCTCTCATATTGACGATTAGATGCTGCTAGATCGCTATCGAGGGAAATATCATCAAGCTCCTCTTTGTTGAAATATTTGACAAGCCATCCTGTTGAATCGCTATTCGGGATGATCGATCCATACTCTCCAAATATATGCCATTCCTGTATCTTAAAGGCAGTTGCCATATTGATATCAACATCTAGGATAATCCCGTTTTCGGTGGTAATAATTGCTTTTACTACATCATCCGCATCTCCGAGTGTGGCAATTTTGCGAAGTTCGCAATCTATACCTACAGCCTTTGAGCCAGCAAGTACCAGTAACTTGTCAATAAGATGTGCCCCATAATTGTTCAGCATACCGCCGCCATTTTTTGTGAAAGCCTGCCAGTCATTGCGTCGTGTATAGTTACTGTATGCACCTTTCATCATATACGGTTTTCCAATAATTCCACTATCAATAATGGATTTTAGAGCAAGAAATGAGTCTGTAAAGCGAAGTGGTTGATAAACCATCAGTTTTCTGTTATACTGCTTCATTGCCTTAATCATAGTATCAACATTCGCAAGAGTGGATGCCAGTGGTTTGTCACATAGAACATCACAACCGTGCTGCATCGCAAGAATCGCTTGCTCTTTATGGAATGTTGTAGGAGATGCAATTACAATCAGATCAAGCGACTCTTTTTTTAGCAGTTCTTCAATAGAGGAATATCCCTTAACTCCGAACTTATTGCTTGCTTCGCTTAATCTCTCCTCTAAAGGATCAGCAACGGCGACAAGTTTATAGTGGTCATCTTTTATGATTTCCGGTATATGAAACTGCCAGCCGATTCTTCCCAGTCCTATTACAGCTGAATTTAAAACTTTCATCTATTTCCTTAATAATGCTTGGGGCTTCAGTAGAATTAGCGAGTAATATAGCACCATAATCATTGAAAACAATAGGACAATGGAACCCGAACTCCTGAGGGCTTTCTTTTCCCTACAGGCATTATATATACTTTGCGCGGGTGAAATCTTAGCATTTCGCTTGAGGTTGAGTAGTTAATAAAAGAAATCCAAGATCTCTACCGCTTGCGGTATATATGACTGGGATTGTAACCAAATCACCAAAATAACTGCGTTGATTATAACAGCCATTATCAATATGATGATTTTTAGCCGCTTTTTTTTTGCCATAATAGACTCATTCCACAGTCGTCTAGCTTTTCTTGCTTCGGTAATTCGATTCTTGCTTTGTTTAGGCTTTTTGGCTTTCTTTTCGTCTAGGTTAGAGTCTTTTTCTGGCTCGGGTTCCTTCGGTTTTGGCTTTGATTCTTCAGGGCTTCTGATTTTTATACACTCATCATCATTGTCTATCATTTTAACAGACGGGGCATATTTGCCTGCAGGAGACTCTTCTGTTTCAAACCGCAAAGCATTATTCCCGATATAAATAACATCTTTAGGCTTAAGAAGAACAGGTTTGTCAATTTTTTTGCCATTGATCTTGGTTCCGTTACTGCTGTTCATATCATACAAGCTCCACTTATCATTATCAAAAAGAATTTTTGCATGATATTGCGAGATCCCATCTTCCAGCAATTGGAGATCATTATCCTTCCCCCGGCCGATAAATATGCCAGGAGGATTAAAACTACGGGACTCTCCAGCTCTTTTCCCTTTTAAAAATGTCAGCTGCATAATATATAATTTACTCTTATTCTTTTCCATTTTAGACTTCTTACGGGGCTGTTTTTCTGTTGATGTTTATGTCTATACTATTGGGTTGCTTTACTCATTATTCAAAGAAGTTTTATCAAATATTGGTGATTATTTAGTGCCTGTACGAAAAGTGAGACAAAGATTCGAAACTGGTTGATTATCAACCATTGAAAAAGCACCCTTCTGCAAAGCAGATGTTTAACATAGCCTAGTCTTGATGCAAAGCATCTAGGCTGGGAAAGTTACAACCACACATTTTTCGCTGAAAGCGATATTTAAAATTATCTATTGATGTATCCTTTTTTCGCGATTATCAACCTCGCCTCTTGGATCTTATGCTGGGAGCCCCGCATTCCAATGCGGGCATTGGTTAAACGTTACGCAACTGGAAACTTTGAAACTGCGGAATTCGCATTAACTGGCGGCTCTGCCGTCTCTACCCGACCAGAGGAGGAACGACGGCGGGAGTTTTTTTGTCAGTCATCAAAAAGCAGCTAAAAGGATAAAAAATGAGCCTGATTTGCTTATTTTAAAAAGTCAATGGCGTAGGTGTGATAAACATATAAGCGATACTGTATCAACAATGATATAGTATTCCAAGTGCTACAAGAATATAAACACATAACGGAACAGGAGGATCTTATGAGTACAATGTACTGTGCAGTTGACCTACATTCAAACAATGGTTACTACGGAATTGTAGACAAATCAGG
>JAUUYH010000175.1 GCA_030590505.1 Kiritimatiellota bacterium | reverse complement strand
TAAAAGCGGAATACTAAACTCTGTGACCTCGCGCTCTCTCTCTGAAACAGTTGTTTTCAATGTAACTTTTTCGCCATCCCTTAGAACAACCAAACTAACAACATCACCTTTTTTTATCTGATTAATAGACTCTAACAACTCTTTTGGGTTTTTTATCGTATCATCATTCACGGAAATCACCATGTCTCCAAAAATTAGACCAGCATGTCGCCAAGGACTGTTCCTAGCTAATCCTATAACCAGACACCCCTCCCCGCGTGTAAAACCTGCTAGATTCGACTCAACTTCTGAGAGAGTACGAACCATAATTCCAACCTTAGCCTCTTCTTTGAAGCGGGCAACCTCTAAACGCGATGCTCGAGAAATTCGTTTAACAACCCGTATAACTGCCTCCTTATCTCGACCTGCCCGATCATAAAGTACATGAATAGTCGAACCAACCTTTGCACTCTCTTCGAGTTTATACCAATCGCTAGGCCAAGAGAGAGAGTTAAGACTGTTCTCCTCAATTCCCGCTTCCATTAAAATATCCCCAACCTCAATTCCTGCCGCCACTGCCGGAGAGTTTTCAACCACTTTCATCACCAACAATCCATCGGGAGCACTTAACTGAGCTTCCAACGTTTTTCGCGAATCACCGACTTTTATGCCCGTAAAACATCCCATGGGAAGCTTCCCCCGCTCTTCTTCGTCTTGAGGAATGGCAAACTGCCTATGAGAGATTTCCATATTCTCTAAAGGATCAGCTTTAACCAGTAACTCTTGCGAACCTGTCATACATCCACATAGCGGTAATAGTATCAGTAGTAAAATGAACCATACTCTTTTAATCATATTAACCAGCCTTTCTTTTTAGTGTAATAATTGAGAAACCCATTGCAAACACCAACCAAACTAGAGATATCGTAATACATTGCCCAGCAAACGGATTAGTAGCATTACTAACTCCTTGAACAACATTGCTATAAAAAAGCACAAATGAATCCCCACCAAAAGGAGACGGCATGTGCGAAGAGAGTAACCATCCAAGTTTCTCCTGAAAAGGAAAAACAACACGCCCTAAATCAAGAATAAAAACAACACTTAATGCAGCGACCAAAGCCCCTACACTGTTTTTGAGCCAACTCCCAATAGCAAAACCCAAAGCGGTATAGGAAACCAACGGAAGAATTGGAGTATATAAAACTGGCCATAAGTAACGAAGCATCTCCTCCTTTTTCACCAAGGGGAAGATTTTGCCATTAGGAAGAACTTCTCCCAGATCGATAAAATCGAAAAAATAGGCAGATGCTCCAAGAGTAGTGATCACCAATAAAGCGTACCCCATCATACATATTAAAATAAGCATGCTTAGTTTCGACAATGAAATTTGTATCCGTGAAATCGGCCTTAAAAATAGATAACGCAGCGTACCACTCGTCTGCTCTCCTGCAATTGATTGACTCGCCAAACCTACCATTAACACCATTAAAATAGGTAATCCTATTTTTAGCCCCGCCCCAACACCATCAAACGCCGTAATTTGTGTGATACTGAAAACCTCTTTGCCAACCTTCTCTGCATTGCTTGAAGCTTTCTGATACATCATAAATATTGAAACCCAGGCTATAATAGCAGGGAGTGTTAAAAATATTATACTCTTAAATCCACTAAAAAATCGTGTCATCTCGTAGTTCATCCCACGAAGGAATGCCCACTTAGGAGCTCTCTTCTCTTTAGGTGAACTAAAAGAGGGTATCAATGCCTTGTTCGTATGAGGAGCAGAGGCGATACTTTCTCGAGCAGCCTTTTCGTCAATCTTAAGATACACCTCTTCAAGCGATGGATCACAAGGAGTTAAGGCTACTAGCTCAATATTTTTCTCTAATAAATGACTCGCTAACTGAGCAGGTTTCATCTCATTAAGATTAATCAAAAACGTAGATTCTCTGGGCTTATTCGCTCCATGTTCCTGTTGAGGATCCACGCTTAGAGTGGTAAGAAATTCATCCACCAAAGAGGGTTCAGCGGCAACACTCAGTCGATAGAGCTTTTTATCTGTTTCAAGTAGGCTCTCCATGGATTTCTCAACGAGCAATGCCCCCTCGCGCAGTATGGCAACTTTATTACATAATCCAGATATCTCATTAAGTTGATGACTCGATATAACTACAGCAATATTTTCATCTTTAGTTAGACGACGAATCAAGCAACGCATATCCATAATGGCCTGCGGATCCAATCCATTCAAAGGTTCGTCCAAGAGGATATACGAAGGTTTGCCAATTAGGGTTTGAGCAATCCCCAACCGTTGTTTCATCCCCTGCGAATAGTTGCGTACTCTCTTATTGTTGACTGCCCCGTTGTGCTGGTTAAGTCCGACTAACTCAAAAACACGATTAGCTTCAATCGCTGTCAGTTTGTGATTAAATCCTTGTAAACGAGCCAATACTTTAAGGTTCTTCAATCCACTCCAGTTTTCATTGAAAGATGGAACTTCTATAAGGCCCCTCAGGAGAACACCGGCCTCTCTAGGATAAGCACGGAGATTAAAACCATCAACCGCGACTGCACCGCCATTTGGTTTAATTAACCCCAACGCAATACGAAGAAGTGTCGTCTTACCAGCTCCATTATGACCTAAAAGCCCATAACAATCTCCCTTTTCTACATTAAGTGACACATCATGCAGAACTTCCTGTTTCTTAAATCGATGAGTAAGAGAACAGAGCTGAAGGGAACAGTTAGATATATTTTTATTTTTATTGTTATTCATGGTAAATTATACAGTTAGAAGATGTAAAATTGTGCCTAATCGAAAATTGGCATTTTTGATAAATGGTGTGCATGTAAATAGAGCTATGAATGCAATAATAAAATAATATCTAAACGATTCTAATATTGTACACATATTTGAAACACCTCTATCTTTTTCTTAATTTTTACAAACTCTGAAATAATTATTATATACTGATTGCATTTATTCCCTGCACAAAAAGTGGAAATTTAGAACAATTTACTAATAATAAGTGCGATTTTTCTCAACAATTTACTATAGTGGATAATATCATAAAACCAAGTAAAATTCTCAATTTCACATCTTTTGTCTTCCCTTTGTTTGTAGTTCCGACATACGCAGGACGGGTTTCAACCCGTCACAAATATAACATTGCAAGCAGAAACAAAACAAACACCACGAACAAACCACCTAAAACGTTCTTTGCACTCTTCCTCACCACACACCTCCCTTTACGATCATTCACATTCGTACACTATCATAGACTATCATTATACATAATTTAATTGTCAATAGAGTAGCAAAAAAAATTAATATTATTTTGTTAAAAGAATAATATGTACTATATTGTATGATGAAAAATGCGTATATACCCTTTTGGCTCTGCCCCGAGGTAATTTATTAAAAAAATAAGGAATTATTATGTTGAAAAATATCGATCCGACCGCCACTAAAGCATGGAGCAAACTGCAAGCTGAATATAGTGCAAAAAAAGATATGAATCTCAAAGATCTTTTTTCTACCGACCCAACCCGTTTTGCAACATTTTCTCGAACATTTGAAGATGATTTTTTACTTGACTTCTCAAAAAACCTGATAGATGAAGATATATTTGATGCCCTCACATCTCTTGCTAAAGAAGTGGACTTAAAAAGTGCAATAGCTGCAATGTTCAACGGAGAGACGATTAATAAAACTGAAAATCGTGCAGTTCTGCATACTGCACTTAGAAACAGAAGCAATACACCTGTTATAGTTGACGGCGAAAATGTAATGCCAAAAATCAACGCTGTACTCGAAAAGATGGGGCAGTTCTGTAAAAAGATTCATTCTGGAGAGTGGTTAGGATATACTGGCAAACGCATTACAGATATTGTAAATATCGGAATTGGGGGATCTGACCTGGGTCCAGTTATGGTGACAGAATCCTTGAAGAAATATCAGGTTGAAGGCATCAACTCCCACTTTGTATCCAATGTCGATGGAACGCATATTGCGGAAACACTAAAAAATCTAACCCCCGAAACTACACTCTTCCTTGTGGCATCAAAAACATTTACCACACAAGAGACTATGACAAATGCACACACTGCACGTTCATGGTTTATGGATGCCGCTAAAGATGAAGCTTTGATTGCAAAACACTTTGCAGCTCTATCAACAAACAAAAAGAAAGTCTCCGAATTCGGAATTGATACCGATAATATGTTCGAGTTCTGGGACTGGGTTGGTGGTCGATACTCTATCTGGTCCGCAATTGGACTATCCATTGCATTAACAATAGGTTTTGACAATTTCATAGAACTTCTAGACGGTGCTCATGAGATGGACAAACATTTCCAAGACGCAGATTTCTCCGAAAACATCCCGGTAATTCTGGCACTTATCGGAATCTGGTACAACAATTTCTATAATGCAGCAACCGAAGCAATTCTTCCATACGACCAGTACCTGCACAGGTTCTCTGCATACTTCCAGCAGGGAAATATGGAATCAAACGGTAAATCAATAGACAGATCTGGAAAAGATGTCTCATACCAAACTGGTCCGATAATATGGGGAGAGCCCGGAACAAACGGGCAGCATGCATTCTACCAGCTAATTCATCAAGGCACAAAAATGATACCGTGTGACTTTATTGCACCAGCAATATCACATAACCCAATTGGAGACCACCACACAAAACTCCTATCAAACTTTTTTGCACAGACTGAAGCTCTCGCCTTCGGCAAAACAAGAAAACAGGTCGAAGAGGAATTTGTAGCGGCAGGAGAAGATCTAAATGACGTAGCAGCAACAGTACCATTCAAGGTATTTAAAGGTAATAATCCTACAAATTCAATTCTTGTCAAAAAGATTACACCTTCTACATTAGGCAAACTTATTGCAATGTACGAACAGAAAATCTTTGCACAGGGCGTTATCTGGAATATCTTCAGCTTCGACCAGTGGGGTGTTGAACTCGGAAAACAGCTGGCTGGAAAAATTCTACCAGAACTTGCAGACAACGCCGACGTTGAATCTCACGACTCATCAACAAACGGACTGATGAACAGATGGAAAGGGTGGAGATAAGATAAGAGGAAGAGGAAGAAGTTCTGAAGTTCTGAGGTTCTAGAGTGCGGAAGTTCTAGAGTGGAAGAAAGGCAACTATTGACCTCTTCTCCCATAAACCAGTCCCCTTTTTCCTTAGGCCACCCACGACCTTGTGTCGTGGGAGCCAATGTCGAATTTTCTCCAAGTAGCATGCGTTGTCCTCAACGCATTAAGCAAGCAAACAACACATTAAAAAAAGGCAATAAATATAGCCTTTGCAGGCGACTCTTTTGCTTATTTTTTTACATCTCTTTTGGCTTTGCTATTTGCGTTGGGACAACGCAAGCTACTTAAGATTATGTTCTTTGTTTTCAACCTGACGTGACAAAAAGATCACGATTCACATGTCCCCTTTTTCGTTTCTTGCTATGCGATATTATAGAATTTCTACCGAAGGAAAAATGTACAGGCAAGGATGCCCGAACTACAAAGAAAGAAAGGCAACTATCGACCTCTTCCCCATCAACCTCTTCCCCATCAACCTCTTCTGTATTCTCTTCCATTTCTTCATTTCTTCTCTTTCTTCATTCGATGTTCGATGTTGAACGTTCGATGTTCGATGTTCATT
>JAUUYH010000063.1 GCA_030590505.1 Kiritimatiellota bacterium | reverse complement strand
TCGACGGTCTTGATCTTCCAAAAGAAGACTGGGAAGAGTTAATGAAGGTTGACACTGAACTTTTCAAGGGAACTTTAGCAGACGCTGAAGCTTATCTTGCAAAATTTGGAGATAAACTACCTAAGCAAATGACTGAGCAGATGGCAGCTCTGAAAGCTCGTTTAGGTTAAGTTAATTTATAAATCCCCCGATAGATAACGTGTTTTTCACATTATTTATTGGGGTTTTTTTTTGGATAAACGGGCCCTCGTTTGACAATAGGACGTAAAATGTCCTATGGAGTGTGATATACTTTTTATCAGACACAGAATGTGCAAGAATGAAGTAGATAAAGAGTAAAGTTTACACAATTTCTTGTGAAAAGCTTTGATTTAAATTGGAACTGATGGTATATTTTAATGGTATACCGCAAACGGTAGATATCTTGTCTTTCTTTTGCTAGCTAATTAAGTTTAAAGAAAATGTTAAGATTTCATCCGTGCAAAGTATAGTTAAAAATTTGATCATGGGGCTAAATTAATGAGTTTCAATAAAATAAAGTGATTTTTTTTTATACTTCACTTGAAATATGTATAATTTATTAGTATAATATGAACTAGACGACAAAGAAACTATTATATAAAAGAGATAACAGAAAAGGAGAATCGAGATGGCTACAGAGAACAAGAAAGGTCAGCAGGTTGATGCTAAAAAAGAGAAAAATCTTTCAATAGCATTGAGTCAGATTGAAAAAGAGTTCGGAAAGGGGTCAATCATGCGCCTTGGAGATGAGAGCATGCACTTTGATATACCGACAATCAGTACAGGAGCACTTGCACTTGACATTGGACTCGGAATAGGTGGGGTGCCACGCGGTCGTGTAGTAGAAATTTACGGGCCAGAATCATCAGGAAAAACAACACTGTGTCTTCATGTAATAGCCAATGCACAAAAAGCAGGCGGAGTTGCTGCCATTATTGATGCAGAGCATGCTATCGATCCACAATATGCGGGAAAAATCGGGGTTAACATTGATGATCTGCTAATTTCGCAGCCAGACTGCGGAGAAGATGCACTGAATATTGCAGAGTCCCTAATTCGGAGTAATGCACTTGATGTACTGGTAATTGACTCCGTAGCGGCACTTGTACCACGAGCAGAAATTGAGGGACAAATGGGAGATTCTCACATGGGGCTACAGGCTAGACTCATGTCGCAGGCATTAAGAAAAATTACAGGAGCAATCAGTAGAAGTCGCACATGTGTTATGTTTACAAACCAGATAAGATCAAAGATCGGTGTTATGTTTGGAAGTCCAGAAACAACTACGGGTGGTAATGCATTAAAATTTTACAGTTCAATTCGACTTGACATACGCCGTATTGGAGCTATTAAAAGCTCGAGTGGGGAAGTGATTGGAAACAGAACAAAGGTCAAGGTTGTAAAGAACAAACTTGCTCCTCCATTCCGAATTGCAGAATTCGACATTAACTACGATGAAGGGATCTCACGATCTGGATCGATTCTTGATGTTGCATTAGATTTTGGTATTGTAGATAAACGCGGTTCATGGTTCTCATTTGAGAGTGAACAGCTAGGTCAGGGACGTGAACCTTCAAAGAGGACAATTGCAGAGAATCAGAAGATTCAAGATGCATTGCTAAAGGCCATTCGTGACAAGCTTAAACCTGAAACGACAGACGACGCAAAGGAAAAAGCCGACGCAAAGGGAAAAGAAGAAGTTAAGGATAAGGAGTAAGACATTGTTTCTTTTTAAGAAAAATAGAAAACTGCTGGATATGCTTAATCGCTATCTGGCAGTTGTCAGTGACACTATAGAGGAGTTCTCTTCCGCATTCCACTATCTATTGGAAAACAGCATAGATGAGCATTTTAATATGCTAGGATCACAAACGCATAAGAAGGAGTCTAATGCTGATGATTTACGACGTGATATAGAGTTGTTGATGTATGAAAAATCTCTCCTGCCTGAATCAAGAAGAGATCTGCTGGAAGTTATTGAGATGATTGATAAAATTCCGAACAGAGCCGAATCCATTCTAAGTATGCTAATCTCGCAAAAGATAGAACTGATCCATCAAATAAAAGAGGAGATGGAGGAACTTCTTCATCTTTCAACAGAAACAGTTACTCTGGTTATAAAAATGACTAATGCATGCTTTAATGCAGAAGGTGATATGGAGGAACTTGCACGCTTGATTGATAATAATGAGAGCATTGGTGACCATCTTGAACGTAGGATGATAGAGAGAATTTTTGCATTGGATATTGATACTGGCGAGAAGATTTTACAGAAAGAGTATGTTCTTCAGTTAGGGCACATCTGTGATCTATGCGAAGCCGTAAAAGATAAACTGGTCATTACAAATATCAAACGCAGCGTATAACTGATATATGAACGCAACGCATAACGTGAGATATGAGTGTTTTGTTATGTAATCCTAGGGCAGTGTACAGCTTAAAATATCGTATAAGTCGCAGTTGTTTTTTGATTTTTTCAAAATGAAAAACAAGGCTTGGTGCGACAGTTTAAGATTTACGCTGTACTAAGGGCTATTGTAATTTTTCAAACTCTGCAGTACGAGGATTCTTTTGCTCTTTAAGGATCTTAACAACTTCAGTAATTGCTTTTACTGAATCTTTAGATTTGCTAGGATTGAAAAGTAAAACATTTCTCATATATATAAATAGTGCTTCTGAGTTTTTCTTCTGAGCTAACAGGATATCACCCTTTGCATTATTTGCGAACATCGCACTTGCTGTATCATTCCCTTTTGAAATAATACTAAGTATTTTTGATGCTTCATCAAATTGCTCCTCTAATATTAAAATCTCAGACTCCAACTTTTTTGCCTTAAAATACCAAGGCATCTCCTCTTTATCTATAGGCATATGCTTAAGCAATTTCAATCTTGCGAGGGCGTCAGTATTTTTATCACGAGCCTCTAAACTTTTAGCTGCATAATACATACAGTAAGATCCCCAACCCAAGTAACGATTTGTTTTAAATGCTGTGTCAAATTCTTTTACAGCATCTCTGTATTTTTTTGCCCTATATTTAAGTACAGCACTTTTGATTGCAGTAGGGATAGGAATACGAGCATAACTATACTGCCTGGGCTTTAGCTTTTGCGAAAACCCTTGAGTCTTATATGTAAGAACTCCTTCTTCATCTGCAGTTAGAGATTTAACAAGTAATTTCTTTTTATCATTACGGATGATAAATGGCGTTGTTGTTGCAGCATCCACAATTGACATGCAGAGTGATACGAATATTAACAAAATTGCAATAGTTTTTATATTTTTCATCTTTTTCTCCTATTTATTAATCTATGTTTATGTTTATCATTTCAATTGCTTTTTCAGGGGCAGGCAATACAGCCATTTGGCTTTTATATTGACCTGCTGGATAGTTTTTTCTATATGTGTCAACAATGGAGTTGACTCTATCCTTGTCCCCGAGTGCATTTTGGCATACTGCCGAGAGAAACAGGGCGGCTTCTACATATCCTGCTTGAAGCTCTTCTTCCTCTTTCGTTATTTCTTTGGTATTAAAAGCTGCAAGTTCTGCATCTTGTACTGCGACTGACATTACAGCACCGCCCATGCTGGCAATTGCTTTCCCCAGTTCGCTTTGTCTGATAAAAACTATGCCTGCAAGCACTTGAGTTTTATATTTTAAAGAGTCAGGTGCGTTTAAATCTCCAATCAGTGTGTTTGAGATTTCCCCATAATCCTTAAGAGCTTTTGAATATTCTTCAAGTTTACTATAAACTCTAGCCCGCTTAAAATGTGCTACATAAAAATATGAACTATTTGGATTTGAGAGGATCTGATTAAGATATGCCAGCGAAGTTTTATACTCCTCTGACCAAAATGCAGCAGTTGTTCCTAACAAGAGAATTTGATCTTTAATTATAGCGAAAGTGGCTTCACGCTTTGTTGCATCTGCCTCAAGTTCCGCAACTCTGTTTTTATGCATCCAATCCGAAATGACTGGTGTTTTTAAGTATTTCAAGAGTAGCTTTGCAGCTTTCAGAGCAAGCTCTGATCCTTCCTTAGGGTGCGTACCTCCGCAGTCAGTCAAATTGGTGGCAATCCATCTTAAATTGCTGATGGATATCGCTGCAGGATCACCTTCAAACATTTTAGCAACGGCTTCAATACTCTTATTGTATTTTTTTGTCTTATACATAGCTTTTGCAAGCTCTGGCTGAATCTCTTTAGCTTTCTCTGGATATTTGCTAGAAAGTTCGCCGAAATCTTTTGCCGCTAGTGCAGTTTCGCCTTTTTCAATATATTTAAAGGCACGTTGTTTTAGGGCATTTGGAACTGATTTATGCTTAGGGAACTTAACTAAAAATTCAGTAAATGCAGCAATCGTTTTATCTATATCTCCAATGTAATTATATACCCATGGAATATAAGCAATTGTTTTATCATAAAGATCTTTAACCTTTTTCTTGTCATCAGCTTTTGTCAAACCATAGAGACGACCACCTTTTCGCATCCATGATCCAGTTAACTCCTTAAAATTGGTAATAGCTATGTTGAAATATTTATTTGCATTTTCCTTTTTTTCATCAATAAGCTTCTGTATATCTGCTTTTGTTTTTACCTTTGAACCCTCATCAACGGTTTCTGGGGCAAGGTCACGTTGTTTGAACAATGGCTCTATCTCTTTATTGATAGACTCCGCATATTTAACATAGTTATCAGCCATACGAAATTTTGCATCTGCAACACGACTCATAAGTCTCTCATTCACTTTCGGATTGTTAGTCTCAAGTTCGTAATATTTTGCAAAAGTTTCAGAGCCTTCTAGATATTTAAGTGCATTTGAATAACAGTTTCCAATAATAAATGCCGCCTCTTTTCCACGTTTTGTGTGGGAGTAGTTGTCAACAATACGTTGGAACTTTGGAATTACTGTCAAGAATCCCTGACGTGCTTCTAAGTTTGCTTTCAGTTTTTCTGGACCATTAGGCATTTTATTAATTTCCGACGCTTTAATTTGAGCGAAGTTAAAATATTCCATTGCGATTTTCGTACAAATATCAGATGCATATTCATGAGTAGGGAAATTAATTGTGTACCATTCATAGGCAATAAGTGCATCCTTTTTTGCCTGTAATCCTTCAGGAGTTCCCTTCTTTGCCTTAGACTCTTCCCATTTCATTTTACCAAGCATTAATAGAAAGTTCGGAGCATGGGGAGAATCAGGAAAACAGTCACCCAGAAAACCAGCAACTGTTATCGCTTCAAGCAATTTATCTGTCTTGATGTAACAATCGATTAATTTGGAGAGTAGGTCTGACGTACTCTCGTTATTCATTCCTCCTGGGGAACGAATCAGTTTTAGAATAACAGGAATAACCTTAGCGTAAAGCTTCTTGCCATAGAGTGCCTGAACACGCTCAGCTTCAAAGTTAAGAGGTATTACAACATCAGTTTTTATCTTCGTTTTACCATCTTTAAATAAAGCGATTTTAGCTTTATTAAAGCCCCTTGCAGCATTTGGTATATATGGGCAGAGCTTTATATCATAAGTCGTGATAATTCTATAGAAATCATTAATTGCTTTTGTATTTAAAGCAATTCTCTTTACTTTATCTTCCTCTTTTTCAGCAAGAGCATAATGATATTCTGCAATCCAGAGATACATCTTTGCTGATGGTGCTTCATAAAAAGCTTTCTGTTGCTTGTAGTGTTTATCAAGAAATCTTGTCATATCTTTATAAGAGGCAATAAGACCTTTTGCGTCATTAAATTTGCCGAGCAATACACAGGCCCGCAACTTTTCGTTTGCGGCAAGTATTGTCATCAGAGTGGGATCACATTCGGCATACAAGATTGAATCCAATGGTTCTAATACACTTTCTGCATCTTTTTCCCAAGCCGGCTTACCTTCAGCCTTCATCTGTTCTGCTATATCAAGCTTTATTAGAGATGAAAATACAATATCTTTAAATTTTGCGAGTGGATCATCCTCACCCACCGGTGCAATCCAACTTAACCTTTTCATTACTTCAACTGCTTCATCTGTCATTCCAAGTTTTTTATAGCAATCCTGAAGATAAAGAACGGCTTCCTGGAATGCCTTAATCCTGAACGGCTCATTCGGCTTTGGAGGAGTTGGTTTGATTTTTGTAAAATATTTTTCGAATTCTGCGGCTGCATTTTTATGCTCACCCTTCTTCCATAATTGTTTACCCAGTACAATTCTTGAATATAAATATGCTGGACTTGCAGAAGATATTGCTTTTAAAAGCTTCATTCCTTCTTCTTCTTTGTTCATCGAAAAATGTGTTTCAGCCATCTGAACCTTGAATTTATCCCTGCCTTGAGGATTGTTTTTCATCTCTCTCGTAAGAAGGTATTTCGAGAGATCATACATTTTAAGTTTATTAAGTTCGCTTGAGAGTGCTACTGTGGCATTTGTGCTTATTTGTGCGTGTAAGGAAGTACCAAAAATGGCTACTCCAAAAATAAGGAAACAAAAAATTGAAAATCTAGTCCGTTGCATGTTTATAACTCCTCAATTAAAAATTCGTATATTCCATACCTGTCTTTATTATAGCCTAAAATCATTAGTAACTCTTTTTGCTACAAAAAGAAAACTTCTGATTGACATCTGTTAAACCATGACTATATTCCTCTTTCATGGAATAGCAAGAAGTACTAACTATTTTTTTAGTAATTTCTTAAATGATCAAAGTTCTTGATGAATTTATTAATGATTTCAATATTCCCTTAATATCAATTAACTGAATGAGTTACAATATGAATAATAAAATGTTGACGATTTTTTTGATGGTTATATTTTTCTGTTGCGTTTATATGCCTGCAAAGCTAATGGGAGAAACTATATCACCTGAACTGAATCAGGCATTAACAAAGGGCAACATTGCGTCTGCAATGGAGTCTTGTGCTGAAACACTTTATTCGACAGACGACCCTACAGATTTTGCCAGGATAAATGTTATTATGTCAATGTTGCTCTTTTTAAATCGTAACCCTGATGCAGTAGATAGAGCATCGACCATTAGAAATTTCATGGTTGATCCAGAGAGTCCTGACGAGAACAGTGCCAAGGCTGTTCTTGGGTATCTGGGAAAACAGTTATCAGGAAAAATGCTATTTGAACAGATGAAGCAGGCTGATCCTAACTGGCAAGCGACTGCATTTGTTGCGAGGTACATAAGAATATTAAATGAACTTGGACTTAAGCCAAAAATTCTAAACCAGTGTATAATGCAATATATGAAAATTGCGGAAACACTTCAACCCGACGAGTGGGGTAATGCGTGGAAAGAGAGGCTTATTTTATGGCATAACTCACTTCAGACGAAAGATGGAGAAATTGCTAATTTTGAACCTCTTATCTGTCAGGTTATTGAGGATGAGTTAAACGGTCCAATCAAAGAACAGTTGATGACTATCAATACTATTCTAAACAATATGCTTCAGAACCGAAAACATGAAGTTCAAAGAAATATAAAGAAAGCATTTATTGATCTTGGTGCGGATAAAGATAAAGCTGAAAACAAACCTTATATTACCCTCCTTAATTATCTCTCTGGTAAGGCAATTAACATAAAAGATGTATTTCAATCTACAATTACACAACCTGATTTCTTTCTAATGACAACAATTGCTGCTTTTGTAAAGACTCTTGCCGATACAAAGCCTGGCGATATATACAAATCATTACTGCTATCATATCTTGATAATTATGAAACAAACATGAAGAACAGTACTATGGAGTCTGTCTTAAATTGGCACCCAGGGCTTGAAAAATGGAAAAATTGGTGTTCAAATGATTTCCCAGACTCTCCTTCTTTAAAACCTCTTCTAAGAACTCATTGCAAAGCTTTCGCAATAAAAAACCGTGAGGAATTAGCAAAAAAAGCAACTATAAAGCTATACAATAAACTCAAAATGGTAAAATCTTTAAGTAGGGTCTCAATGGCCGAATACAAAAAGGTAAGAGCAATATTTAAAGATAGACCGCGTCCAGAATCAATGAGTTTTTCAAGTCAATCAATGCAACCGTATTTAAGGACTCTACCTTCAGAAGTGAAGCAGGGTGAAGGCAGACGACTAGCTTATATGAATTCATTTAAGAAATTAATGGCAAGCAACCTTTCCTTTTCACAGTATAGTGGAAGTATCAAAATGCAAAAAAAGACGATCAAGGGGAAAGTGACTAAAGCAGATATAAATTTCATCACGATAAAAAGTTCCCATGGTACTAAAAAATACAAATGGGGTGAGATAAAGCCAGAGCAGTACATCATATTTCAAGAAAGTTATATTAACAATAATATAGGTGGTAAGGTCCGTGGAAAGCACAATATATTCTCCTCACGATCTGCGACAGATAACGTATTGACCAAAGAGTATCGTTATCTTGCAATATTCTGTGATTGGTATGGACGATATCCAGAAGCTATCAAATTCGCGAAAAAGGCTGACGCTTTCGCAAGTTCCAAAGGAGCAACCCGTAAATTGTTGCTACAGTAGAGAATTGACTATCTTCTCTTTTAGTTGTTTTCCAAATTCATCCCTTAGGGCATTTTTGTCTGACGTAACAGTCAGACTTAATTGATCTCTGTAGCGATTGAAGAAAATACCAACACCAGGGGGCGTTGGAATACGCGGAATATGCTGAAGATGCTTTACGGAGACTCCCATAATGTTTTCGTCAGAGAATGAAGTTGATCCAACATTAGCAAAAACAAAAGAACTCATTTTGCCATTAAATGGAAACCTCATTACTCTTCTTAGAAACCATAATGGGAATATTCGGCCCGGATATGCAGCTTTAATCATATTTTCTGAAAATTCTTCTGCAATCTGCGTAAACAGCTGTTTGCGAATCTCGCAAATTAGCTCTTCAAGAGTTGTCTTTGGATTAATATCAAAATAGAAAAAGAGAAATGAGAGGTGATTGCAGAATGTACGCTTTCTCGCTTCATTCTTTACACGCATATCGATGGGGACTGGAACAAAATATTTCAGTTCTTCTTTTATGTCAGCAGTTTGAAACATTGCCAGAGATGTTACTGCAAGCAGATAAGGCGTCTCCATCATAAAACCTGCAACTTTTTCACATTCTGTTGCTATATTTAATGTCTCATCAACTGAAAAAAGATTAAAGTCTGGGGTTAAATTTGGGGTAGAACTTTTTGAAATATTTTTCATTGTAAACTTTGACGGGGTAAAGCATCCCTCCTTCGTGAGGGAGATAATCTTTCGCTGGACAGTTCGACCCGACTCAAATTTGTCAGACCAATCCTTCAGTTGCGGAGCATCACAAATCTTAATTTCCTGAACTCTCTTTTTAATCTCATCTTCTGTCTGGTCTGATAGTAAATTAAGAAATAGCTCCGCCCCTCTCGCATCAAGAATCCTATGATCAAAAGTCATAAGCAGAAAAGTGCGATCTTCGCAGATTATAAGGGTAAAAGAGAGATAGCGATTTTTAGCAGAGAACGGTCGATTAAGGACGGCTTCATAAGCATCATGAAGTTCACATTTTGAGGATACACTTTGCGTCCAAAAATCGTATCTTGTGCCTTTTCTGGAAGATGGTTTGAAGTATGGTGCCAAATTTACAAGATCTCGAACAATACGCCCTGAAAGCATTGGAATTGAAGAGCAAATCATATCAAGCCTCCCCTTGAAAGCCACTTCATCTAGCTTTTGCTCAAGCTCAAGTGCCAAAGTCGAGTGGTTCCCGGCTGATGTTGTTGAGTGCATATAACTGTTCAATGCACCTATAAGCCAATCTATCCCAGAGAGATAATATCGTTTTTTTGAGTATGGTAATGCAGGCATATTTTTTGTTCAGGTTAAGTTGATGTTGCGAATTTCGCAATTATGTAATCCGTAAAAATAAGTGTAACAGTTTTTAAAGAGTTTGTTGGATATACTGTACGATGGATCCAAATGTTTCAATCTGCTCCCTCGTTACCCCAGCATCAAGCAGCGATATCCCAAAATGACGCTCAATAAATACAAAGATCTTTACAAGGGAAATGGAATCAACATCCATATCTGCAAGCTTTGTATCATCTTTTATCTCGTCATTAAATCCAGTAAGTGCTGCAATGTACTCTGATAACTCTTTCTCAATATTATCCTTATTCATTCTTATCCTTTCTATTAAATAGCTTTTTGTGCCGATCTGCGAACATGAATATAAACTTAGTTCATATTCTATATGCTTTCAAGTAATAATCATAACTTAACACCAATTGCTTTTCATATCAATAAAAAATTTGATAAATCATTTTTTGTTGCTAAAGTATAAAGGTCTATTGAAAAAGAGTAATTCTGCCGTAAGACTTCGTTGCTTACTGCGGGGAGAGGTTGAACATAAATACCAAATTATTTTTCTGTGAGCTTTAAAACTCAGGATAAGCAGTAAACTTTTGGCAATAAGTTAGTTTTGGAAGGTATTATGACTAAAAATAACGCATTTTCTCTGATTATTCCCGTCCTAAAAATAGAGAACAATCCCTATCTGGACTCTATTCTGGACAGTTTATCACAGCAAACCCTAAAACCATTCGCAGTACACCTAGTCGTAGGCGACCGCAGACAGGGACGTGCAATTAACTATGGTGTCAGCAAATCAGATACAAAATATATCGGAACAGTTGATGATGACACCCAAATTGATGATCCCGAGCTTTTTAAAAAATTGATAGATGCTATGAATCGTGATGCTTCAATCGGTATAGGCGGGGCTGCTTGTATAATTCCTGATTTTGCATCAAACTTTCAGAAACGGGCAATGAAAGAGATTCCCCGAAGATTTTTTCCCGTACAAAAAAAGAGTATTGATTCAGACATGGTGCAGCATCCTTGCCTAGTAATGCCCCGTGAACTTTTTATAAAAATCGGTGGCGAAGATGAGGAACTGATTCGGGGACTTGATCCGGTGCTGAGAAAAAAGGTGCGTGATCAAGGAAAAAGAGTTGCGATTATCGCAGATACCTGGATATATCACCTTCTTCCAAATGGATTATGGAAAATTGTAAAAATGTACTACAGAAATGGGCGTGGATCTGGCTACGCTACTAGAAATTTCCCGGAACGAATCCTTGAGTTGAGCGATGGATATGATGCTGGTGAATTTGTTGAGCGCAGATCATTGCCATTTCGCCTATTTCGCAGATTTTTTTCTCTAATATTGTCTATATGTAAATTAAATTTCATCAAAGCTACTACAGATATCGCTTACGGATTGGGAGTGCTTAAAGAAAAACTTTTTCCATCATATATAGATATCCCCAAAATAAAAGATATTACGACAGAACCCGAGAACAGTGGTAAATATCCATACAAACTTTTTATTTACCATGTGGAACTGGAAAAGTAAACAGCATGAAACATATTGCAATAATTATAACGAGAATGATCCCTGGCGGAGCAAGCAAGGTCATAGAGCAGATCCTTGAGGGAGCTAAAACTAAAAAAAATTATAAATTTACCCTTTTTACCGGAACAGAGAGTATTGATGAAAAATTGATCCTCCAACTTTCACAACATTGCACCATTGTGCGAATATCGCAATTAATTAGAAATATTTCTCCACTTAAAGACTATGCTGCTTATAAATGCCTGGTTTGCGAACTTCGCAATGGCAACTTTGATGTAGTACACACACATACCTCAAAGGCCGGTTTTATCGGCCGTATTGCGGCGGCAAAAGTAAAAGTCCCGATAATTATTCATTCACCACATGGATCAATATATACAACAGATAGCAATATTGAAGGAGTTCCAAAGTTTTCATTAGGTAAAAAAGTACTACAAATGGCAGAGCGATTTGCTGGAAAAAAAACAACCTACTTGACAACTCTAAGTGAGCATGAAAAAAAATTATGCATTGAACTCGGTCTCTCCACTGAAAAAAACAGTATTGTGATTGCAAACGGAATAAATTGTGCGAAATTCGCACTGACTGATAATGAGCGCGCAATCGCAAAAAATGAGCTTGGTCTCAAACCAGAAGATATTATGCTGCTCTCTGTTGGAAGATTAAGTTCAGAAAAAGGACAGAACATACTTATAGATGCATTCGCAAAATTGAATAAGAGACAAGATGGCATTAAAAACTTAAAACTGTTTCTGGTCGGAGAGGGCCCTGAAAAAGAAGCACTACAACACCAGATGGCTTCCCTTAAACTATCATGCCAGATTTTCTTTCCAGGCCACTGTTGCGATATTCGCAAATATCTGGCTGCTGGGGATATTTTCATTGCTCCATCCCTATATGAGGGCTTTGGTATTGCAATTATTGAAGCAATGGCGGCCAAACTTCCAGTAATAGCATCAAAGACAGGCGGGATTCCTGAGATTATTTCCAATAATGAAAATGGAATCCTCTTTACGACTGGCAATAGTACCGAACTCTCAAATAAACTACTTGACCTGCTGAACAAACCAGAAAAGATGAAGAAAATTGCAATAGCTGCAAAAAAAAGAGTCAACTGTTTTTCAGAAAAGTCAATGATAGAGAATTATCTAAAATTATATAATACCTCGATTGTGCAAACATAAGTACTTGAGT
>JAUUYH010000024.1 GCA_030590505.1 Kiritimatiellota bacterium | reverse complement strand
TAATCTTTAATTTGCGAATTTCGCAAATTTTTTTAAGACAAGATCTCTACCGCTGCGGTATAATTGTTCTCCTTAGTATATTTTTTATTTTTTTATTTTAATTGAATACGAATTAGTTAACTTACAATACCTTGTTATTTCAATTCCACTTGCAATCAAGGGGTGCTTTGGATTGCGATAATAAACCGTCAACCTTGAATTAAAAAGTCCAGAGTCAATAATCCAACGGTCCATTTCCTTTAAATCACGGGATGGGTGATTGGGGGGGCCTACTATGGCTTCAATCTCTTCTAAATTCATCCCTGGTTCAACCATAAACCATTTTTCATTAGGAATACGTTTCATCCAGCTTAACATTACTATGCAGCAAATAAGCAAGCAAAGTGATATTAAAATAATGATGTATTTATATATTTTTTTCATGTGTGTTCTAATCTATCAATCAATTTTAATCTATCATATGTTGGCAAGTTTAATGCCTCTTCATATACTTTCTCTCATGCCTTGATCAGCCGAACCGCCATTTACGCAATCCGTATGAGTGGTGGTGTGATAGGAACACTCCGTGAGGGGCGTTCCTATCTCAATGGCAATTATTATTATTTTATGGAATTTTTAATAGATTGAATCATAATTTGATCATCTTTCAGATCCCCACCAAGATAACCATATTCTAATAATGCTTTATCCATTGACCAATTATTTTTATGAATACGATATGTCAGACCTAAAATACCTCCTCGATGGGATCCTCCATTGCAATGCATATAAATTGGCATACTATTATTTTTGAATATTGCTATAAATCTTTGTATGTCATCTTTAGATAACCCTAAATCCTTGGTAAATGGTATTTCAATGAGCAGGAAGCCATGTTTTTTTGCGATTTCTCGCTCTGCATCAGTGGGGGTTACTGATACAATTGTACGTACCCCCAACGATTTTAAACTTTTAATTCCTTTTTCGGATATTAATTTTCCTCCCCTATATAAATTATCGTCATATTTTACAACAAAACCTTTTAAGCCATTCATTAGACCTATTGTAGTATATGTGTTCGATTTTGGAGGTAAAATTATTTTTTTATCTGTTTGGCTATAGGGAGTTGCACCACTAATAGCATCAGGACAATATTGGTTCTTGCATGACTCCATACAGATGAGAATACTTAATGCAAATAAAACATTAACGACTTTTTTACTTCTTTTCATAATTTATGGCCTTTTTGTTGTAACTAAGGCTCAGGTGCGGCGAGACAGCGTTGCTTGAAGCCATTTAATATGTGTATAATCTATTTCACTCGAAAGACTCTAATACTATAATCTTTATTTGCGATATTCGCAACTTCTTTCCGACTTTATTTTCTTCTTTCTTCTCTGCATAGCATTAAGAGCATGGTGTCGTTTTGTTATGAAATGACTTTTTTCGTTCAGGCACTATTTATCATTCCTGGGAAAATCGCAAAATATAAAGTTTAACAAAAGTGAGTTAGTTGACTTGATTTTTTGCCGTCATTGTGCTATAATACTAATTGAGCTATGCTCTTGTATTTGGGGATGCTCCGGTTTCGACTGGGTTGGCGGATCGCCGATTGCATGCCGAGGATGATCGTTGGCCTCGTAAATCATCGGTCAAAAAATAACTGCAAACAACAACTTTGCACTAGCTGCTTAAGTAGCTACGTCACTCCCTCGATGGATGCTAGGGGATGAGTGGCGAAAGCAGCATCCTGGCCGCAACGCTTCTCTTATGGGTTGCGCGGCGAGAAAATTTCATAAGATAGTCTCGAGGCAAGCCTGTTCGTCGGCATAGTTAAGGGACGATAAACAACAAAGACGAAACAAGCATGTAGACGTCGCTGTGGAACTAACTTAGGACGGGGGTTCGATTCCCCCCATCTCCACCAAATATTTAAACTTCCCAATCATGGGAAGGTTTATTGTATGGCTAAAAACCATACTGTTGAAGATTTGTACCTTGTGCAAGATGAAAGCATAGAGAATGTAGAAAGCATAGGTATATTTTACGCGGGTGAAATCTTAGCATTTCACTTAAGGTTGAGTCGTCAATAAAAGAAATACAAGATCTCTACCGCTTGCGGTATACGAAGTCTTTATAGAGCAAAGATGTGTACATTACCTACACATTTCCGAAACATATAACACAACAATGAGTACCTTAATTCTAATGACAAAAAGAGAGAACAAGCGCCCTCCTGAACAAGAAGAGATTTTATTGCTAGAAAAAATAGAATCATCGCCTGGAATGAGTAAGATTTGCTGGAAGTATATGCCTTTGATTGCCCGTTATACAGGAATGAGGGCTGGCGAGATCGCACAACTAAAGAAAGATCACTTTAAGACGATTGATGGAGTGAATGTTATTGATATTACAACAGGGGTTGAGCTCAAATATGAATTCTTGAAGCGCATAATTCCAATCTCGGATAAGCTACAAATTCATATTAATAATCTACTCCAAGTGCAAAAAACTAATTTATTGTTTCCAGGATGTGAATCCTCCCAAAAGCATAACAGAATCAAATACGCTCATGGATTTCTACGCAAATATAATACTGCCATAAAAAGTATTTCTATTGATCTATCATTTCATTGCTGGCGGGTGTATGTTGATAATGCTCTGATAGGTGCTGAAATTGATGCAATAGATCGTAATAGAATCTTAGGTCATTCAGCTGAAGAAATGACTCAAGAGAGCTATAGCCCTGCTAACCTAAAACGTTTTAAGATTGCAGTTGATAAGATATTTTAATCCCACTAATGATAATAATCCGTCACTACGTTCGGGGACGGGTAAAAACCCTTTTAATCTATAAATCGTGCCTGAAGGAAAAGTGCTGCTTTGTTATGAAATGACTCTTTTTCGTTCAGTCATTATATAAAGAAAACGCCCAAGTGGATGGTGGAAGATTGCTGAACGGAAACAGAATGAAAAGGTGAGGGGGGCGAATAAAATACATTATGTCACTAATCCTGAAGACCCTCCATCTATCCAGAGTGTTATACCGTGCCCCAAAAAAAGCTGAAATTAATTGATTATAAAGGTTGAAAGTCGCGGTTTGGAATTTATTGTTTTGATTGACCGTTGCGGGACCTCCGTTTAACGATTATTTAATTTTTCTTTTCAAGGAGTTTTTTTATATTATGAAACGTACGCAATTTGCTATCTCTCTATTGATGTTGGTACTTTTAACGGCACTTTTTATTGGATGTCATCCAGAAATAATAAAGACACAACCCACACCGCCATTGGATACGGGAAAGCAGGAGAAGCCGCCGCCATTAAGAGTTGACGGAAATTTCACCAAAGGGCTGCTGAATCGTGCAAATGTTATCAGATCAGCAGAAGATATAACAAAACTAAAATATCCTAATGCTGATGATGTGATGGTTGATAATTATATATTGTCGAAATATAATCCGAACGGAACATCAACGACTTGGGATGATACATTTGTAAAAATTCTTACAGAAAAGGGGCGTCGCGCACATCAGTCGCTCTCTTTCCATTATTCACTTCCCTACTCTACGGTAGAACTTAAACTACTGGAGTTAGTAAAAAAAGATGGAACAGTTGTGCAAATAGGTGTTGCAGCTAACAGCAAAATAATGATCGATTCTTCGCAGATGGGAGCGAATATATATAATCCGAACAATAAGCTTCTAACAGTAAACGTACCGGGCCTTGAAGTAGGGGATTTGGTACGATATGTAACATTTCGAGATGAAGTGAAAGCAAGAGTTCCGAATACATGGAGTAACTTTTATGTTCTAGAGTACACAACCCCGATTAAGCATCATACTATCGAAATTGTAGCCCCTTATACACTGCCTTTAGCAAAAATAGAGATCAAAGACCCCATCAAAGGAACTGTTGTCTTCAATACCAAGCGTATTAAAGATACAATACGATACAAATGGGAGGTGAGAGATGTTCCCCAGATGTTTGAAGAGCCGAATATGCCTTCGCTGCATACTGTTGTACAGAGGATACTTGTAAGTACAATTAAGGATTGGCGTGATCTCTCTAAATGGTACTGGAATCTTTCCAAATCGCATATAAACACAGCAACGCCTGCAATGCGGGAAAAAGTCGCTGAACTTATTAAAGATGCAGGTACTTCGAAAAAGAAGATAGAAGCCATATTCTATTTTGTATCACAGAAGATACGATATATGGGAATTACAACTGAGACAGAGGCCCCGGGCTATGAACCACACGATGCAAGCCTGACATTCAACAACAAATATGGAGTATGTAGAGATAAGGCGGCACTACTTGTTACCATGCTGCGAATTGCAGGATTCAAGGCATATCCAGTCCTGATCATGGCAGGCCCTAAAAAAGATCCTGACGTACCTAATCCATACTTTAATCATGCTGTTACCTGTGTAGAGGAGAAGAGCGGCAAATATCTCTTGATGGATCCTACAGACGAGAACACTAAAGATATTTTTCCGGCATACCTATGCAATAAAAGTTATCTGGTTGCGAAACCTCAGGGAGAGACGCTTAAGACTACAAAAATCATTCCTGCTGACAAAAATATGATGTTGATAACGACCAATGCTACAGTCAATGATGCCGGATTAATGATTGCAAATACAACACTTTACTTTTCAGGAATTAACGATGGTGCGTATCGCGGATTCTTTGCAAATCGAAAACCGTTGGAACGTAAAAGATTTTTTGAAAAAATCATCAAACAAACATTTCCAAGTGCAAAATTGGTTAATTATGATATTCAGCCTAAAGATATTCAGGACACAACACAGGGGCTGAAGGTTTATATAAGGTATATTGCTGACAACACAATGCTTCAAGGTGATGGAAAGGTTATACTCCCTTCACCATGGCTCGGATCATCCATTGGAGTGGTTAATTTTTTAATGGGAAGGACTGGTCTTGATAAGCGTAAATATCCTCTGGTAACGGATATTGCATGTGGAGTAAGAGAGCTTTTTACTATTGACCTTAAGAATGCACTAGGCCCAGAGATTGCACTGCCAAAATCGACACCAATAAACAAGGACGGCATTAAGTGGCATCGTAGATTTAAACTTCAAAACAAAATACTATCAGGAGAATCAGAATTCACGCTAAATAAAGTAGAATTCTCTTCAAAAGAGTATTCAGGCCTTAAAGATGCATTACGTCAAATAGAGTATAATAAACGCAAAAAACCTCTCTTTTACGGAGCGAGTGTTGGTAATGTTTCTGAGAATATGGTAACCAGTAATGCTAATACTGTGACTCTTAGCGAAACAGTTGATTATAAAATTAAAGATAACTCAGCATGGGAAGTTACACGAACAGTACGCAAGAAGATCCTGACGTATGCAGGAAAGAAGAGCTCTTCTGAACTGAAGTTTAAATACAATAAAGCATGGGAAAATGTGACAATTGAGTACGCAAAAGTTACTCTGCCAGATGGAACAGTCAAGAAAATAACGAAAGATGAAGTCAATCTTATGGATGAATCTTGGGTTGGATCAGCACCGCGTTATTCACCATCAAAGATTCTTGTTATAAACTTACCCAGCGTAGAGATCGGAAGCATCATTGAGTATAGAGTTATACGTAAGTATAAAAATAGACCTTTTTTCTCAGCAATAGAGTATTTCCAAAAATTTAATCCTATCGTGAAAAAAACAGTAAGACTTGAAACTCCCAAAAAAATGAAGCTGAAGGTTTCCAACCGTAACCGTGCAGGAAATAATCTTTTCGTGCATAAGAAAGGTAAAGGAGGAGATTATGTCTGGAATGGGAGCAATGCGGATGCTCTAAAAGGGGAAATGAATCTGCCTCCGGCATGGTCATTTATCCCATCATGCGCAGTCTCGTCTGGCGACTGGAAACAGTACGCGACATTACTTGACCGAACCTTACAATCAGCTGCCAAGCGGCAATCAAAAACAAAAATGGCTACAGAGGAACTTCTTAAAGGTATAAAAAATCCCCTGGAGAAGATTCTATTAATACGCAACTTTGTTTCGACTCATATAAAAAGTGTTGGCCCGAGTCTAGGAACTCTGCCATTAAGTGCCATCACGCAAGCAGACAGGACGTTAGCTGACGGATATGGAAACAGTGCTGACAGTGCAGTGCTTCTTTATGCAATGCTCAAGGAGGCAGGCTTCTATCCAGACTTTGTTGCTGTAGCACCCTATCCTAGAATTGATGAGCTTAAACGTCTCGACTTTGTCCCCCAGTATGACATTTTTAATAAAGTGCTTGTTCTGGTTATTTACAGAACGCAGAATATATACCTGAACGATACTGATCAGTATGCCATACTTGGTTCTACAGGCAGCGACGATAGGACGGCTCTTTTCTGCTCATCTGGCGAAATAGGAAAAATAACGATTGATCCGAAGAGTCAGAATCGATCAGATGTTGCATACAGTATAAGAATATCACCTGATGGGAAAGCTGTTATTAACAGTAAGCGCTCCTATTACGGGACAAGTTATGCTTATTGGAATAAAAAATATACTGAGATGCCGTTGGAAAAACGCCGCCGTCATTTTCAGGAGTTGATCGCTGGGATTTCACAATCTGCGATTCCCGCAAAAAAACTCAAAACAGACTTTACAAGCTATCCCGGAACTGAAGAGTTTGCTGTGACCGTGGATAATTTTGCTGTGATTGAGAAACAATTCCTATATATTAAACTTCCAGGTTCACTCAAAAGCATACTGGGAGTATATTCAGGGGGAAGAGCAAATCCATTCCTCTTTGATTATGGAAAAAAGAAAACACGATCTTTTTTGTTGAATCTTCCAAAAGAGTATGCTGATAAAATTCCTATTGCACCAACCACCAATACATGGACGCTCCCGTCAAATGCTGGTGTAATTGCTATTGTAAATGATAGGGATATTTTTGGTGCCACTGCAAAGCCTGTAATTTTCATCAATCAGGATGTTGACCTCAAGCCAGCACTTATCCCTGTAAGTAAATTTGATGCAGTACAAAGAGTTGCTAGCGACATCGCAAATTTGAAAACTCAGACCATTATGATGGAAAAAACCTTGAAACCTAAAAAATAGAATATTTATGAGGAATTTTTCACTACTTGTCAAACCTGCATCATTTAGCTGTAACTTACGCTGCAATTACTGCTTCTACCTAGAAAAGGAGAAACTTTTTCAGGGTTCAAGTATGATGACAGATAAGGTGCTTGAGCGAATGATCTCATCATTCCTTGCGACTGATCTACCTAATTACAGCATCGGGTGGCAGGGCGGTGAACCTACTATGATGGGGCTCGACTTCTACAAGCGTGTAGTGCATTTTCAGCAGAAATATGGAAAGCAAGGGGCAAATGTATCAAACGGACTTCAGACTAATGGTACAATGCTTGATGATGAGTGGTGCAAATTCCTTACAAAATACAATTTTCTGGTTGGGCTAAGTATCGACGGTCCAGAAGAGATACACGATCATCACCGCTGGACAGTAAAGGGAACTGGCAGTCACGGTATGGTGATGAAGGGACTCGAAGCACTGAAACGCAATAATACCGAATTTAATGTTCTTACTCTAGTTAGTAATTCAAATGTGAAAAAACCGCTGGTTGTTTACAACTATCTTAAAGATCTCGGAGTAAAATATCATCAGTATATCGAGTGTGTTGAATTTTTGCAGGATGGCGAACTTGCTCCCTTTGCACTACACCCCGAAGAGTGGGGCGAGTTTCTATGTACAATATTTGATGAATGGTATGCCAAAGACCGTTTCAGTATCTCTGTACGCTTCTTTGACTCCATTCTTGCTAAAATGGTAGATAATATTCCTAATGCGTGTGTCTTTTCTGATGACTGTAGGCAGTATCTGGTAGTTGAGCACGATGGCGGAATATATCCATGTGACTTCTTTGTGCTGCCAGAGTGGAAACTTGGTAATATTATGACTGATGAGTGGCAAAACCTGTTGGAATCTCCTCTATATGAAAAATTTGGAGCACGTAAATCACAATGGAATGAGAAATGTGACACTTGTCCTTATCTGCAGCAATGTGTCGGATGCTGCCCTAAAAATAGACTGGATCACGGAAAAAATCCAAGAGACCTAAGTGCCTTGTGTGCTGGTTGGGAGATGTTCTACAAGCATTCCCTCTCCCGCTTTAAAAGTCTTGCAAATCATATTCGTAAAGAGCGAAAAATGGGTGAGATGCAGGAGGAGATGGAGCGAAACAGAATTCGTGCAATGCAGCAGAATCTTCAACAAACTGTAAAGGTCGGGCGAAATGATCCATGCCCGTGTGGAAGTGGCAAAAAATTTAAAAAATGTTGCGGAAAGGCATGAAAAGTGGAACGCTACTTTTCGTTCAGCCACTAATTAAGTTTAAAGAAAATGTTAAGATTTTATCCGTGCAAAGTATACAATAATACGCAGCGGTGAAGCATATTTATTTTACTGTTATTAACACATTGCGTTTTGTTATGAGTGTTCGCTCATTTTTTTTGATAATTGTAATAAATACTGCTTTTACCTTGTCGCTGTAGTGTTTATTTCTCAGGGCTCTTCTTATATCGGAAAATTCATAGATTGGCACATTCTCGATTCGTACAAGAATGTCGCCTCGCTTCACGTTTAGTCGATTTTTTACATTATTAACTAATAATCCGCCATGAAACGGATATTGTAACACTTTGGATAGTTTTACGGTCAATTTTTCCAATCCTAATCCCAGTCTGCTTAATGCCATCTCTTTCCCATCCATTGTGGGACTATTAACTACAGTTAAATGAACCTTCCCCTTTTTTACAATATTAAATAAAATAGAATCATCGCTTTTTAGATCCCAGATTTTATTACTTATATCCAAAAGAGAGTTGATTTTATTTCCATTTAGGCCAGTTATTACATCTCCTTCACGAACTCCTGCCTTCCATGCTGGGCTGCTTGGGAGTACCTCTTTTATGAAATAGACAACTTCATCATTCAGCACCTTTTCGCCAGGAATAACACCAAGAGATACGTCTCTGAATTTTTCAGGAATCATCCAGGTTGCCAGGATAGATTCAATTCGTTTTAGGGGAATAGCAAAACCTATCCCGTCCGCCTCTCCGTAAATTGCGGTATTAATCCCAATCATATCTCCATTGATATTGATTAAAGGCCCCCCGCTGTTACCAGGGTTTATAGCAGCATCTGTCTGTAGAATATCCCCGAAGATAACCTTACCGTTAAATGAAATTTTTCTCTTGGTCGCACTCAGCACTCCCCTAGAAATACTGCTACCAAGTCCATAAGGATTGCCAACTGCAATTACCGGTTCGCCAAGCAGCAGAGAGTCGGGCTTTGCACATGTAATTGGAATGAAATTGCTGTTTGGCTTTATGCTGATAAGCTGTAATAGGGCAATGTCGTTTAATGAATCACCAGCAATCTCTTTCGCAAAGTACTGTTTACCATTAGACATCGTTACAATTATTCGTGTAGCACGATGAACAACATGTGAATTAGTTACAACCAGCCCCTTGGAGGAGATTAAAGATCCGCTACCTAACGATGTCTCTTTGCGCCCTTTTTGTTCTTTATAAAAATTCTTAAATAACTGCTCAAAAGGATCACTACCTCCCCACGGAGACTGTGCAACTGAAACAATCCTCTCCGTTCCAATATTTACAACAGATGGTAATGCCTTAGCCACGGCCTTAACTGTCGGCGTAATTCGCAGGTCAACAATTTTTTGCGCACTGACAGCGATAGGTAAAGCAACTATAGATAAAAACAGAACCCATAGTATAATTAATTTATTTGAATAATTCATATATGTAACTTATAGACTTAAAGAAAAAAATCAAGGGTCTATATTTGAATTTAAAGATATAACACCAGCTTGTCCCTTCTTCACATAGCCTAGTCTTGATGCAAAGCATCTAGTGTGGTGTACAGCTTAAAATATCGTATAAGTCGCAACAAGGCTTTTGGTGCGACAGTTTAAGATTTATGCTGTACTAGGCTAGGAAAGTTACAAATCCAACATTTTTCGCTAAAAGCGATATTTAAAATTGAATATCAGGGACTACTTTACTCTGCGAATCTCGCATTTTTTTTTCTACAAATAGCAAAACCTTAAGTAGCTTGCGTTGTCCCTAACGCAAATAGCAAAAGCTGAAAGAGATGTCAAAGAAGAAACAAAAGAATAGCCTGTCAGGCTTTATTTATTTCCTTTTTTTGCGTATTATTTGCTGGCTTAATGCGTTGAGGACAACGCATGCTACTCTTCCTTAATGATTATCGCCTCCCTTTTTACTGTGCTTTTTCAATGGTCGATAATCAACCTGTCCCTAAAAAAATCACGCTATCAGGCAGGAATGCCTAACGTACTTGAAGAGGAAGAATACAAGGAATAAGAAAGAAGAGTTTTGATTAAGACAAAGATTAAGAGAAGAAGTAAATAAAATGTGCGAAGCCCAAGTATGTTAGACATTCCTGTCTGACATGGGGCAAGAGATGGGGAATAAGAAAAGTCCTTTGACAAGTCTTTCAGGCTCTGGAAGGGCATGTTTTTATACAAGTGCTCGCACTAGAGAAAGATAGGAGAAGTAATCAGAAAAAACGGGATAGAATTGCTGAGCAATGTTATCCAGATGCTTTTCTTGACGACTTCGGTTTCTTGATAAAGATAGCAAGTATCATAAAGAGAAAGCATATTGGGTATGTAAAGAATGCAAAAGGAAGAGAAGATATACCTAACGCAATTGCACCACCATATAGTGAAATGGTTGAATCCATACAGACATCTTTAGAATCATCAGGATTCATCAATAGAGTCACAGTATCGCCCTCATCATACGGTTGAGGAGAGCTAGATTGGTTGGATCTATATTTTTTTGTCTTGCCCTGATAGCTGTATTCAACTACAGGACTCCACATTGCATGACCGTCAGAGTTCTTACTTTCTACAAGTTCAATGACCGTTCCATCAATCTTATTTGCCTTCTCTTTCCAGTTTTTATTTTTCATATACCAGAATCCAGCACCAACGGCACAGGAAGTAGGTAACAGTGCCAAGCAAAATGATAATAAAAATAGAATAAGAAAAACTTTTTTCATATTGATAGCCTTATAAATTAAGTTTAATTGCGTCTGAGTGATACTCCTGAAGCGAACAGATCTCCATACCATCGGATTCCCTAAGGACAGTCAAGCCGTCAACTGTAGCCTTTGCTCCACCAACTGTTGTTATTATCGGAATTCCTCGCAATGTTGCCTCTGCACGGATATGAATCTCATCAACCATAGATTTAGGTCCTGGAGTTGGAGTATTTATAATCAGAGCAAGATCCTCATCGTGCATCATATCAAGCACATTTGGGCGGCCTTTTGATATTTTAAGCAGTGCATTGGCTTTTACTCCAGCATCACATAGTGCGGTAGCGGTTCCAGGAGTTGCATATATCACATATCCGAGTTTAACAAGATCTTCAACAATTGGAATAATATCATCTTTATCTAGCTCTCGTACACTTACAAAGACATTACCCTGCTTAGGAATCTCACTGCCTGCGGCAACCTGAGCTTTCAGGTATGCAAGTCCAGGGATTGCATCGATCCCCATAACCTCTCCGGTTGATTTCATTTCAGGAGACAAGACTATATCAATACCAGGAAAGCGGTTAAACGGAAAAACTGCCTCTTTCACTGAGAAATGTTTTGGAATAATCTCTTCTGTAAAGCCCATATCTTTAAGTTTTTTACCAACCATTACAAGAGCTGCGAGTTTCGCAAGTGGTGCTCCTATTGCTTTACTTACAAACGGAACAGTTCGCGAAGCACGCGGATTTACTTCTAGGATATAAACATCTTCGCCCTGGATAGCATACTGAACATTCATTAACCCCATGACTCCAAGGTCACGTGCCAGTGCAAATGTATGTTCTCTTATTTTATCCTTTACTGATTTGGTGAGATTTAAACTAGGAATGGTACAGGCACTGTCACCAGAATGAATACCAGCAAGCTCAACATGCTCCATAATTGCACCAATAACCGAAGTCTCACCATCAGAAATACAGTCAACATCAACCTCTGTTGCATTTTCAAGATATCGATCAACCAAAACAGGGCGCTCAGATGAAGCCTCAACTGCCTCATTCATATATTTACGGAGCCATTTTTCATTATAAACAATAACCATTGCTCGACCGCCGAGGACAAAAGAGGGTCTCATGAGAACTGGATAGCCCACCTTTTTCGCTATAATAACCGCCTCTTCAACATTGGTTGCAATACCGTTATCTGGCTGAAGTATTCCAATTTTTGTTACTAATTTCTGGAAAAAATCACGATCTTCAGCCGCCTCGATATTCGCAGGACTTGTGCCGATAATATTTACTCCGTTTTCCTCAAGCTCCTTGGCAATATTCAAAGGTGTCTGACCTCCAAACTGTACAATCACGCCATCGCACTGCTCACTTTCGTAGATATGCAGAACATCTTCAACTGTGAGAGGCTCAAAATAGAGTCTATCACTGGTATCATAGTCGGTACTAACGGTTTCAGGATTACTATTCACCATAATGGTCTCATACCCAGCAGCCTGTAAAGCAAACGAGGCATGTACGCAACAGTAGTCAAATTCAATCCCTTGTCCGATTCGATTCGGGCCACCACCCAAAATCATAATTTTTTTAGCATCACTCTTCTTAGACTCATCAAGCTCTCCGTAAGTCGAGTAGTAGTAAGGCGTATATGCTTCGAACTCTGCGGCACAGGTATCAACAAGTGCATAAACAGGCTTAATATTTACCTCTTTTCTAGCAACTCGCACTTCTTTCTCTGTAGAATTTACCAGAAATGCCAACTGCTTGTCGGAATAACCGAACTCCTTAGCCTGAAGAAAAAGCGGTCTCTCTTTTTTTAACCCATCAAGTGTTACGGCTGATTTAATCTCATCTTCATACGCAACAAGTTCCTCCATGTGGCGTAAAAACCAACGATCCATACCTGTAAGTTCTTGAAGCTTTTCTAATCCCCAACCACGCTTAAAACCTTCGTGTATAAGGAAAAAACGGATAGCATTCGGACGGATAAGTTCAGCTGTCAACTCATTATCGCTCATCACTTCCTGTTTTGCACCTTTGCCATCAGCACCGAAGCCAGCACGCCCGACCTCTAGAGATCTGAGAGCCTTTTGAAGTGACTGCTTAAAGGTTTTTCCAATACTCATTGTTTCACCCACAGATTTCATCTGCGTAGTCAGCGTACTGTCTGCTGTCGGAAACTTCTCAAAGGCAAAACGCGGAATTTTTGTTACAACATAGTCAATCGACGGCTCAAAACAGGCAGGAGTCTCTTTTGTAATATCATTTGAAATTTCATCAAGGGTATATCCTACAGCAAGTTTTGCTGCGAACTTCGCAATCGGGAATCCAGTAGCCTTGGATGCAAGTGCACTTGACCGTGACACACGCGGATTCATTTCGATAATTACCATACGCCCGTTCTCAGGGTTTACTGCCCACTGTACATTGGAGCCTCCAGTCTCAACTCCAATTGCACGCATAACTTCCAATGATGCATCACGCATCTTCTGATAACCCCGATCAGTAAGGGTCTGCTGAGGTGCCACTGTCACGCTGTCACCAGTATGAACACCCATTGGGTCAATATTTTCAATAGAACAGATAATTACAGCATTATCTTTCTTATCACGCATAACTTCCAGCTCATACTCTTTCCAACCGACAAGTGACTCTTCAACAAGCACCTCATTTGTAGGGCTTGCAGCAAGACCTCGTGCAACAATAACCTTGAACTCCTCCATATTTGCAGCAATTCCGCCGCCGGTTCCTCCAAGAGTAAATCCTGGACGTATGATCAAAGGAAATGAACCAATCTCATCAACTGCCAGTATCGCCTCATCCATATTGCGAACAGATGCACTACCTGGCATGTCCATTCCTATCGCAAGCATAGTTTTTTTAAAGAGCTGCCTATCCTCTGCACGTTCAATCACATCAGGCTTAGCACCAAGCATCTCAACATTATACTCTTTAAGAATTCCGCACGCATCAAGCTCCATCGCAAGATTAAGTGCCGTCTGCCCTCCGAGAGTAGGTAAAACAGCGTCAGGACGCTCTTTTCTAATAATTTCGCAGAGAATATCTTTTGAGAGTGGTTCAATGTAGGTCTTATCCGCAAACTCAGGATCTGTCATAATTGTTGCTGGATTACTATTCACAAGGACAACCTCGTACCCCTCCTGACGAAGTGCTTTGCACGCCTGCGTTCCAGAATAATCAAACTCACAAGCCTGCCCGATAACAATCGGCCCGGCACCTATCAATAAAATCTTTTTTATATCATCTCTTTTAGGCATAAAATAATTCCTGTAATTTTCTATATCATAATAACATTTTTCAAATATTTTTCAATTCACATACAACTTCTCTCTGCAGGAAGCAATGGAGCCTTACGGCTTAATTACACAACCTTTAATCGGCCACAAAAAAACCAACGTCTATAAAGCAAAGACAAATAAATACAAACAAATCTTGACTTAGAATATACGCTACCTTTGGAGTCTTGCAATATCACAAAATTAAAAATGGGCAAAATTTATAATCAAACGCTATTGCGGAAACCACATTTGTAGGTTATACTGTTATTGTAAATAGAAAATATAGATGATTATATAAGGGAAACATATTATGATAATCAAACGACAAAAGTTGGGAACAACCTATACAAAAGCTCCTGCGGATAACACAAAGACTTGGATAATGATCAATCTGGGCAAAATACTTTTTGCTTTTTTCGGCTCAATCGCATATCTGATAATCCTATATCTCGGTATTGGGATCGTTGGTTTTTTAGGCACTGACGTTGCTACAATATGGGAAGAAGGAGAATTTAACTCCTCTGAAGTCTTTCAAAGTGCAATAGGAACACTCCTAAAGGTTGTAGGAATTCTATTATTATTGCTCTATATATTCAGAGATGCCCATAAGGTCAAAAAATAGAGCAAAATATCAATTAATCTCAGTCGCCAATCAGAAGAGTAAAAGTTATCCTCTCTCTAGTGATGCAGAATAAAAAACGATCTGTTGAAATAGGGCTGTGTATAATTGCGAACTTCGCAATGATCTCTAGTTCGCCATAACAATATTTTCAATTTTTTCCAGTGAGTAATACAAAAATGTTAAAATTTATAGTTTCTAATGATGATGCCGGAAAAAGAGTTGACGCTTTTCTCGCAAAAAATATACCAGACCACTCCCGTTCCACTATTCAAAAACTTATAAAAAATGGAAGTGTAACATACAATGGCGAAATCTCACTATCTCCTAAAATTAAAGTTGCAACCGATGCCACTGTCGAATTAATCATACCCGAACAATTCGAAGAGACCCTGCCGCAACCCGAAAATATCCCATTTGATATAATATACGAAGATGATGAAATTCTCGTAATCAACAAGTCCCCTGGGGTAGTCGTACACCCAGGAGCCGGAACTAACTCGGGAACAACCGTCAACGCACTTTTGGGGAAATTTGCGAACTTCGCAGATAAATTTGACGATAAATCGAGACCGGGAATTGTACACCGACTCGATAAAGATACATCAGGTTGCATGATTATTGCTAAAGATCAACTTAACCTTGATAAACTTATCAGCTTATTCAAAAGACATAAAATAACAAAAACATACCTCGCCATTGTCGCCGGACACCTAAAAGAACCTCAAGATACAATCACCGGCAAAATTGGCAGGCATCCCGTAAATAGAAAAAAGATGGCAATGGTCAGCCATAGGGGGAAAGAGGCAGTCACGCACTATAAACTTATTGATCAATTTATTCTCGACAACTCTCCAGCCTCAGCCCTCGAGATAAACCTAGAGACAGGCCGTACCCATCAAATCAGAGTACACATGGCATCCATACACCATCCTGTACTAGGAGACAGAACCTACGGTGGCCAAAAAAAAACCTCATTCCCGCGCCAACTTCTGCACGCTTGGAAATTAACAATAATCCATCCTAAAACAAGAGAAACGATGACATTTACCGCTCCCATCCCAAAAGATATAAGTAAGTTAAATTTTGCAGGGGTGAAATCTTAACATTTTATTTAAACTTAATTAGCTAGTGCCGTTTTGTTATGAAATGACTTTTTTCGTTCAGTCACTAATTAGCTAGCAAAAGAAAGGCAAGGTATCTACCGCTTGCGGTATAAATCTGCGACTATCGCAAATTTAAGCCCATAACAAACGCCTGTAGCGGAGGGGATACTAGCCCGCTTTTTTTACGAGCCAGCGTGCCGTAGCTCATTGTTCTGCAAATATTAGCTGTAGCATTTACTGCAACATGCAGCAGGGCAATTAGATATGGTGCGATGGCGAAGCTTTTAAGTAAAAAAGAGGTAAAAATATAAAAAGGACAAATTGTACTTTTGAATAAGTGCGATCAAGTAGTTAATCATAAGTGATTTAGTCTTAATTTTTTAGATTATCATGAAAAATGGGGGCTAGAGTGGTGTTTGTACTTAAGGTAATTTATGAAAATAATTGATAAATTGGGAAATATTTCAGAATATGAAGGACCAAAGTTTACCCCTGATTGGAATAAAATTTTACTTATCATATTCTCTTTAGCTTATTTATTCATTTTTACCTGGATAGGAGGATGGGAAGGTTTTCTTCGAATGTTTTGTTCTTTAATTATCCCATTCTCCTGTATATGGCTTTCAAAGTCAATGGGTGACTATAAAGGTATAGGTTTCTCATGGCCTATACGGATTAACAAAACAACGCCAAGCATTATAATTTGCATAGGAGGATGGATTATATATATTACTTTTGGTTGTATGCTTATTTACTTGACAATCCATAAATTAATATAAGTAAGAAAAAGTAAAAATATTTAGGAAAAAGATTGCTAAATTCAAAAACTAGGGATATTTTAATTAATGAAATAGAAAAACAAAACAAAAAGGAGAATGGCAATGAAAAGAATCATCAGCATACTGGCACTGTTCACTCTTACAAATGTATCAATGGCCGCACCGATAAAACAGCCTACTATGGCAGTTTTACCCTTTCAAATATCACCGATAGTACGTAATACAACTATAGGAAATTTGAATATCACACGTACGGTAGTTGAACTTGAATTCTCAAATGAACTGATTAATTTTCTTACAAAATCACGAAAATTCAATATGTTAAGTCGTACGCAGATTACAAAAATCATGGATGAAAATAAACTGACAGAGTCTGACTGGGCTGATCCGGGGCAGGCGGATAAAATGGGAAAACTCCTTGTTGCTGACTATCTGGTTACTGGAACGATAAACCGTCTGGAGTTTCAGACTATTCGTCAGAATATTAAAATAACTGGAGAGACTGCACCAAGAATCGTTGCGACTTTTAAGTGTCAGTATCAGGTAATTGATACAAGTAGCGGGAAAATTATGTTTGCTGATCAAGTTATCAAAAAACTAAAAAGCATTGATGTTCGCAGAGAGGTTCCTGCAACTGAACGTAAAGACTGGACACTCGCGGACTTTAAAGATATGCTTTTTGCGAAAACCGCAAATGAACTCGGAAATGCGATTCTCGCAGGTATTTATCCAGTAAAAATAATTGAGATCAAAGACGAGAATGTTGTTTTTAACCGTGGTAAAGGTGCAGGAGTCAAAATTGGTGACCAATACACGGTTATTCATCAGGGGAAACAATTGGTAGATGTTGACACTGGGGAGTCTCTCGGAACTTCAGAAGAAGAGGTTGGAGTTGTTGAAGTAACATCGATTGAAGTAAAATTCAGCAAGGGTAAGGTAATCTCTGGTGCAGAAAAGATTAAGTACGGAGATATATGCAGACCACTTAAAAAATCAAAACGGGCACCTGCTGCGGCATATCCGAAGGTAACTCCAGGTTGGTAAGTTGCGAAGTTCGCAATTTTTATTGCATAATAAAACCCACCTTGGTGGGATTTTAACATTTTCTTGAAACTTAATTAGCTAGCAAAAGCAAGGCAAGATATCTACCGCTTGCGGTATAACAGGATTGATGTAAACAATGATGAGAATCTTACATATACACACTATATCTGCATTTATGCTGGGTATTTTGATTACTGTTGCAGGATGCTCTTCCATTATTGATGCACACAAGCAGAAAGCTCCATTTATGGCTCTTTACTACTCTGGAGATGTAAAACAAGCGGCAACTGATCTTCTTGAAAAAAGTGAATCCAGAGAGGGGACTGGTGATGAGTTGATCTGGTGCCTAGAGGCTGGAACATCGGAGTTGGATGCTGGAGAATATGAAAAAAGCCTCAAAAGTTACGCAAGGTCTGAAACAATTCTTAAAGATTTTCGGGATCGAGCTGTTATAAATGCACGAAAAGGCAGTGTGGAAGTGGGGGCTGCTGCCACAAATGCAAATGCTCTTCCATACAAAGGAATGGCACTTGATAAAGTTATGCTAAATGCCTATAAGGCTCTTGGCTACTGGGGATCAAATAATCCAGAAGGGGCACAGGTCGAGTTGAGGAGAATGCGAGATGCGCAGAAAAATGTTCTTAAAGAGTTTCAGGATGAGATAGATAAACTGCAAAAAGAGATTGATGGCGAAAATATAGAAAATAAAAAAAATGTATCAAAAAGAAACAAGAGCAAGAGCAAGAGCAATACCTCAATCTCTTTTGAGTCGATTGTCAAAAATCCCGTAATAAAAGAAGCATATCAAAGCTCGGAACAGAAAGCTAACAAACTGTACGGAAATCTTGGCAACCCTTTTGTTACATACCTCTCCGCAATGGGGTATCTCCTTGAAAACAATTACGGCGAGGCGATGGTTGACTTTCGGAATCTTTACAAAATGATCCCGAAAAATAGACTGATTCAGAAAGATTATGTAAGATGCGCAAAAGAGATCGGTGATAAGATCCCCGAGGAACTCTCAAAAATAAGCATACCAACTTCACCGCTGAATACTAAAATTGTCTATCTCCTCTTCTTTAATGGCCGGGCTCCGGCACTTAATCAGAGAAAATTTCAAATTATACTTCCTTTTGTGGGATATACAGGAATTGCATTCCCACAGTATGAATATTTTAAACCTCCATTCTCTTCGCTACAACTTAACTTTAAATCAAATAATAAATTTATCACTGAAAAAACTGAGCAGATCGTAGATTTTGACTCCGTAATGTCGCAGGAGTACCACATGCGGCTTCCAACTATGATTACTCGTCTGGTTGTCTCAACCTTGACGAAAGAGATCGGCAGCTATATTGCTGTTGCTGCGGCAAGTCAGGCAGGAGGAACAGGAGCACAGATCGGGGCTTACGCATTAACAGGACTTTATAAATGGCTATTTAATACTGCAGATACCAGATGCTGGGAAACGCTACCACAAGAGGTGGAGGTTGCTCATATACCAATTCCGGCAAATAGAGTATTTACCCTTACCCCAATTACGACGAATAAAACAGTTAAAATAGAGGCACAGAAATCCTTAAAACCAGGAATAAGTCATTCTGGGGGAAATTGTACAATCCAATTGAAAAAGAGCACAAAGGTCGCTATTGTCTATATACGGGCGTTATCTGCGGATAAAGTTATATATAAGTTATTTGAGATGGAGTGAGATACCAAAAAATTAATAAACAAAAGGAGTTGCAAAATGATCACGATGAATAAAATGAACAAAATTATGACAATTGTCGCTGGATGCCTACTGCTCGGTGCCTGCCAGTCCACAGTTAATACTGTTGAGAATAAAGACAAAAATATGCAGCGGAACTCAGTTGAGACTGCAAAGGTAACTACTGATAATTTTTTAAAACGACGCCTAAAGATTGAGCGTGTTGACAAAGTCGAGCAGCCAGATGGACTCCTAAAAGTACAAGTTACAGCCAAAAACGTACGATCCGGTTTTTTTGATCAAATCGGAACTTGGTTTATGGGAGATAATCCCTATCAGATCACCTATAGATTTACCTGGCTTGACGCAAACGGAATGGAGGTGAAAACGGCAGCAAGCACCTGGATTCCAATGAGTGTTATTCCAGGAGACACTGTCAGAATAATGAGTATTTCACCAAATCCGCGATGCAAGGATTTCTTGCTCAGTATAAGAGAAAACATTAATGAACGAAATTAAAATATACCGCAAGCGGTAGATACACAAGTGCTTATTTTATGAAAAGATCCCAAAAAACGGGAAATAAACCCACCTTAGTGGAATAATTTATGCGAAATTCGCAAAAAAGGAGAAACAGAATGAAACAGATTATCGCAATTACAGGATTGGCAGCAGCAGTTATAGTTTTGTCTGCATGTGGCACAGGAGCACACAGAATGGATGCATCTGGAAACAGCGGCTTGACAACCGTTGATGATATTAATTTTAAGGATTGGCAAATTGCTGCCGAAAAGGGAATTACATCACTTCTCTCTTCAGGAGCCCTCAACAGACCAGACGGCCGCAAAACAATTCTGATGATCAGTACTATCAAAAACTCAACATCTCAGCATATCAATACACGGATTCTGACGGATAAGATCAGACAGGCTCTTCTGCGTTCAGGTAAAGCCCTTACAACCACAGCTGTCGGCGGAAGCGGCCCTGATGATAAAGCAAGCAAGCAGGTACGGGAGCTTGAAAATGATGATATGTTTGATCAGTCAACTGTTCAAAAAGCTGGTACAGCAATTGCGCCTGATATGAGCCTGGCTGGAGAAATTGTACAACAGAAAACTACATCTGGAAGAATGCGTGAATCATACTTCTTTATCCACATGACTCTTACCGACCTTAAAACAGGCCTTGCTATGTGGGAAGAGAATGTTGAGATCGCTAAGCAGGAAAAAAAGCCTTTAATTGGCTGGTAATTTAACGCACTGCTGAGTGAAACCCTATATAGAACGATTATCAACCTGTCCACAATTTTCTCGTAGGGGCAATCCTTGCGGTCGCCCGAGAACATTTAGGGATAGGTTAATCGTGGAATGACACCCTCTTCTGTGACGGGTTAAAACCCGTCCTGCGTATGTCGGAATTCATTCCGACACTTTTTATGCTACGACACCTTACGTAC
>JAUUYH010000245.1 GCA_030590505.1 Kiritimatiellota bacterium | reverse complement strand
TACTAAAGTATATAATATATATCTTTTGAGCAAATATCCGCTAGGAGTCTTCACTAAACTCAAAATATAATTAATACGAACGAGGGGTTAGAGTAATATCAGGAATGTCTAACGTACTTCAGAAGCCTTTCAGGCATGATTTCTATCATCTCTAACGTACTTGGGCTTCGCGCATTTTCTTTTAAAGAAAAAAACGACATTGGCTCCAACGACACAAGGTCTCTGGTGGCCTAAGAGGAAGAAGTGCTAGAGTTCTGATTTTTTAGATAGACTAATCTGAAGAAATATCCCTCACACTGATTGCAAAGATGTTTGATTACTGTTACATTAAGCAATAGAGACGATCAACATCAAGCAAAAACAGGTTTATAAGTTATGGAAACGATAATAATTGATACAGAAAAAGCCAAGGATATTTCAATTGAAGATATTATATCACAACTTGAGACATCGCAAAAAACGGGTCTAACATCAGAAGAACATGCAAAACGCATTGAGCAGTTTGGGAAGAATGAGATTACTGAAGAGAAAGAGAATGCGATACTTAAATTCTTAAAATTCTTCTGGGGTCCGATTCCGTGGATGATTGAAATTGCAGCAGTCTTATCTCTACTAGCAAAAGATGTCGATGATTTTTTGATCATTATGTTTATGCTTATTTTTAATGGTTTAATCGGTTTCTGGGAAGAGCATAAAGCAAGCAATGCACTTGCCGCACTAAAAAGCGGACTTGCAATGAAGGCGAGAGCTATGCGAAATGGTAAATGGGCAGAGATTAATGCATCAGATTTAGTACCTGGTGATGTAATCAGACTGCGATTGGGTGATGTAATACCAGCAGATGCAAAATTGTTTGAAGGAGAGTACCTTACAGTTGATCAGGCTGCCCTTACTGGAGAGTCTCTGCCGGTTAATAAAAAGATCGGAGATATAATCTATTCTGGATCCGTTGCAAAACAGGGAGAGATGATCGCGGTTGTAACCTCTACCGGTGTCAATACATTTTTCGGACGCACTGCGAAACTTGTCGAAAGTGCGGGAAATATCTCACATTTCCAGCAGGCAGTTATGCGGGTAGGGAATTTTTTAATTGCACTCTCGGTTGCACTCTGTGTTATACTTTCAGCTGTTGTGCTATATCGTGTCCATATTTCAGCAGGTGGCATTGATGTCGATAAACTGCTCGCCCTATCAAAATTTGTCCTGATACTTGCAATAGCTTCAATTCCAGTAGCTATGCCGGCTGTGCTATCTGTAACAATGGCACTCGGTGCATTAGCTATGTCAAAACACAAAGCAATAGTGTCGCGATTGCAGGCTATTGAAGAGATGGCTGGTGTTGATATTCTCTGTTCCGACAAGACGGGAACGCTTACAAAAAACCAGCTGACCCTTGATACTCCAAAAACATTTGGAGCGGAGACTCCAGAAGAGTGCATTCTCTATGCCTCACTTGCAAGTAAGGAGGAGGATAACGATGCAATTGATCTTGCGATTATCGCAGGTCTGGAAGATAAATCTGAGCTTACAAAATACACTCAAGAGAAATTTACCCCATTTGATCCTGTAAGCAAGAGAACAGAATCAATAATAAAAACGCCCGAGAATAAATTAATAAAATGCACGAAAGGTGCACCTCAGGTTATTATAGAGATGAGTTCACTGAGTGATAGTGATAAAAAAGCAGCGGAAGGGTTTGTGAATGAACTAGCGGCAAAAGGTTATCGTGCACTTGGCGTAGCAAAAAGTGAAGATGAGGGAAATAGCTGGATCTTTTTAGGAATTATTCCAATGTTCGATCCGCCTCGTGATGATTCAGCCCAGACGATTCAACAGGCAAAAGAGCATGGATTAAGAGTAAAAATGGTAACCGGTGATGATATTGCAATAGGTTCAGAAACCTCTAAAAAACTGGGAATGGGAGCAAATCTTATAGCTGCTACAGAACTATTTGAGGGGCAAAGTCCCGATCACCTATCTGCACGTTCAGCAGAGTGTATCGATAAAGCCGACGGATTTGGAAGAGTATTTCCTGAGCATAAATACGGCATTGTGAAAGCCCTTCAGTCACGTAATCATATTGTTGCAATGACAGGAGACGGAGTAAATGATGCCCCTGCCCTTAAGCAGGCAGATGCAGGGATTGCTGTATCAGGAGCCACAGATGCAGCACGTGCCGCAGCCGATATTATCCTCACAGCCCCAGGCCTAAGCGTAATTATAAAAGCCATTGAAACTTCACGTCAGATATTTGAACGTATGATGAGCTATACAATCTACCGCATAGCAATGACAATGGATGTAATGTTCTTTGTTGTACTGTCGATGATTATCTTTCCGACACTCGAATTTGCAGGAAAAACAGGACATTTTCAACCACTAACAGCCGTTATGATTATTATCCTTGCACTGCTTGATGATATCCCTATAATGACCATAGCATACGACAATACCATTATTAATCCGAAACCAGTAAGATGGCAGATGGGCAGAGTGCTTGGGATCTCAAGTGTACTCGGAATTATGGCAGTGATCCAGACATTTGGTCTGCTCTTTATCGGAATCAGCTATTTGGGAGACGAACTACTTGGAGTGATGATTGACCCTGCACACATCCAGACAATGATATTTCTCCAACTTGTCGTTGGCGGACACCTAATGCTGTTTCTAACTCGCACAAAACGTTTCTTTTTCTTGCCACCGTTCCCGAGTGCGCCACTGTTTCTTGCAATTGTAGGCACACAGATATTTGCGGCAATGATGTGCGGATTCGGTTGGTTAGTGCCACCTCTTCCATGGACATTTATCGCCGTAGTCTGGGTGTACAACATCATCTGGATGTTTGCACAGGATGTTGTTAAGAAAATAACCTATCAGATCATTGAACACAGAGCAAAACACCAACGCTCAT
>JAUUYH010000125.1 GCA_030590505.1 Kiritimatiellota bacterium | reverse complement strand
GCAAAAAATGCTGATTTTTGCAAAAAAAGGGTAGTTGGAGAAATGAAATGTTTTTAATGAAATATAATGCAATATTTTGAGTGAATAGTATGAGAACTATTTTTCATTCGGAATTGCTGGGGTTTTATTTCCTGTCCTTTTGTAGCCTTTTCATATAAAAAAATATTTTGCCAAGCTTTTGTTAAAAGCGTAGATACTTCGTGTGCTTGTACCGAGGCAGTTCATTATATACAGAATGAAAAAATTGACTAAGAGATTTTTTTACAGCAAATCTGCAACTTTTAAGTTTGGGCATTGGATTATCTTCATTATGGTTGTAAGTTATAACTACTGAAAGATATTTCATGAATTTTAAGTATGAATTTTAAGGAGGATAGAGCTATGGGACCTGGAGTCATTGTAGGTATTGTTGTGTTGGTAATCGGTTTTTTTGCAGTATTATGGTTTTTCGGAACATACAATGTGCTGGTGCGTCTGCGTAATCATGCAAAAAATGCATGGGCACAGATTGATGTACAGCTGAAACGTCGTCATGACCTTATTCCAAATTTAATCGAGACAGTTAAGGGATATGCAAAGCATGAGAGCGGAACGCTCGAAGCTGTTGTGCAGGCAAGAAGTAAGGCTGTAGGCGCCTCCGGAGTTGCTAATCAAGCTGCTGCAGAAGGTGAATTGTCTAGTGCTCTTGGGAAACTGATGGTCGTTGTTGAAAGCTATCCAGATCTGAAAGCTAATCAGAACTTTATGCAACTTCAGGAAGAGCTTACTTCTACAGAAAATAAGATCGCGTTTTCGCGTCAGGCTTACAATGATGCAGTAATGAGGTATAACACAAAAACTGAACTTGTTCCTTCAAATATTGTTGCCGGTATAGGTAATTTTCAGAAGATGGAGCTGTTTGAGCTGACCGATAAAGAGCAGCGTGAAGCACCTAAGGTGAAGTTCTAAATATCGAAGTTGCGAATTTCGCAAACTAGCCCAACAAGATGTTGTGATGTTTTATCATTGCAACATCTTAATATCACAACATCTTAACATAGAAATATAATTATGTGGGAAGCAATAGCATCGAATAAAAGAAAGTCGTTTTTTTTAATTGCATTAATGGGACTTTTACTTATAGCACTTGGCGGGTCGATTGGTGGAGCCTGGTTTGGTACGGAATCTATTAAACCGATTCTTCTCGGTATTTTTATTGCTGGGTTTATATGGTTTATAATGACTTTGGTTGCACTGTTTCAGGGCAAAAATATGCTGCTTGCATTTGCCGGAGCCAGAGAGATTTCCCATGATGATGCTCCGCAACTTTATAATATTGTGGAGGAGATGAGAATTGCCGCTGCACTGCCAGAGACTCCGAAGGTTTACATAATGGAAGAGCGTGCCCCGAACGCATTTGCCGTGGGGACACCTGAGAATGCTGGAGTGGCAGTCACAACTGGGCTGCTCTCGATTCTGTCTAGGGACGAACTTCAGGGAGTAATTGCGCACGAAATTGGCCATATTCGCAATCTTGATTCGCGGTTTATGACGATTGCTGGTGTAATGCTTGGAACTATTGTAATTCTTTCTGACGTATTTGTTAGAAGTATGTTTTACGGTGCTATCTTAGGTGGTAACTCCAGACGACGTTCTTCAAATGACAGCGGCGGTGGCGGTCTGCAGGTTATACTTATGGTTGTTGCTCTTATACTTGCGATTATCGCACCAATTTTGGCAAATCTTCTCTATATGGCGTGTTCACGAAGCAGAGAATATCTTGCAGATGCATCTGCGGCAGTTTTCACCCGCTACCCCGAAGGGCTTGCGTCAGCACTTGAAAAGATATCCGGGGCACATATTCCACTGCCATCGGCAAATCGTGTAACAGCTCCTATGTATATAATCAAACCGATTATGAAGGCGAAAGCAGATGGTGGAGGTGGAGGCAGTTCGCTTTTTAGCACTCATCCTCCGACTGATGAACGTGTTGCTATTTTACGTAATATGGGGACAAATGCTGGACTTAATTCGTACAATGATGCCTATAAATCAGTAAATGGCAAAGATGTTATAGGTACAACATCGCTGCGTTCTGCGGAAGAGCTTAAGATGCGTGGAGTTGCCCCAGTTGCGCAGGCACATGTTGATAGAAAACAGCAGACTCGTGATGCAACAGACATTCTGCATAAATTAAATAAATTTATATTTTTACCCTGCAGTTGCGGAGTTCGCATAAAAATTCCACCAACATTCTCAAAAGCTACACTTAAGTGTCCTAAATGCAGAAAAGTACACAATGTATCTGAAGCTAAATAGATTTAGAATTGTAGAAAGAGATACAGTCTACTTTGCAGGATGAAATATTAACATTTTCTTTAAACTTAATTAGCTATCAAAAGAAAGACAAGACATCTACCGCTTGCGGTATACAAAAGGATTTTAAGAGATGAAAATAGATGAACGTATAGACGCCCTTCGCAAAGAGATGCTGAAAAATAAAATTGACGCATATATTATCTCAAGCCAGGATCCACATCAGACAGAAAATGTTGCCCCACGTTATCAGGCTCGCAAATGGATATCAGGATTTACAGGCAGTGCTGGAACTGTAGTTATAACAAAGGATAAAGCTGGAGTATGGGTAGATTCTCGTTATTACATACAGGCAGAAGATGAGACAGCAAATTCTGAGTTTAAGGTGTTCCGTGCAGGTATGGCAGATGTCCCGGAACTTGATGAATGGATTGTAAGTAATCTTTCAAACGGTGATACGGTCGCTCTTGATGGTATGGTTTTTTCTCGAAAGTGGTGCCGTAGCTTTGGGGCAAAAATCACCCCCAAGGGGATGAAATTAAGAAGAGATATTGATTTAGTTGATAAAATCTGGAGTGACCGCCCTGGGTTACCTGATGCAAAAGTAAAGGATCACCCCCTAGAATATGCGGGAAAATCTCGCGAAGATAAACTTTTCGAAATTAGGGAAGTCCTACCTGATCTTAATGCGGATATTCATCTGATATGTATGCTGGATGATATTGCCTGGACTCTGAATATACGTGGTGATGATATGGAACATCAGCCGTTGGCAACATCATTTCTGCTAATTTCGCAAAATGAAATAATATGGTTTATCAACCCTGAAAAGGTGCCTGCGAAACTAGCAAATGATATAAAATTAGCTGGTGTGCAGATAAAGGAATATGATGCAATAGCAATATACCTCAAGAATATTCAGGCAGGGCAACGTCTTCTGGTCGCCCCAGGAGATATCAGTCAAGGCCTGTTTGATGCTATTCCGAAGCAGTGCAAAGTAGTTGGGGGGGAAAGCCCTGTGCCTTTGATGAAATCATGTAAAAATGACGTTGAAGTTGAGGGTGCATTTGATGCCTGCACTAAGGATGGTGTGGCTATGGTAAAATTTCTTATATGGCTTGAAGAGAGTGTTGGGAAAATTAAGGTAACCGAAATCTCATGTGCAGAGAAAGTTGCTGAATTACGATCTCAAATGGATCTTTTTCAAGATGTTAGCTTTAATTCAGTTGTAGGGTATCAGGAACATGCGGCACTTTGTCACTACTCGGCAACAGAAGAGAGTAATGCGGAAGTCAAGTCCAAAGGATTGCTACTGATAGATTCCGGTGGTCAGTATCTTGATGGAACAACAGATATGACTCGAACCATTGCAGTTGGCGAACTTACCGAGCTGCAAAAGGAGGACTACACACTTGTCCTTAAGGCACATATAAATATGGCGTTGGCTGTTTTTCCTGAAGGTACTCGTGGCGGAGATCTGGAAGTTCTTGCAAAAATCCCATTATGGCAGGCGGGCAGGCAGTATCTGCATGGAGCGGGGCATGGCATCGGCTCTTATCTTATGGTACACGAAGGGCCTGCAGGTTTCGGAAGATCTGAGACTTCGCTAAAAGAGGGAATGATTCTAACCAATGAGCCTGGACTTTACAGAGAGGGGAAGCATGGAATCCGTATCGAAAATATGGTGACAGTGACTCTATGTGATACGACGGAGTTCGGAACATTTTTTGAATTTGAAACAATGGGCATGTGTCCTATAGATTTAACCCCAGTTCTACCTGAACTACTATCTGAAGAGGAGATTGAGTGGTTAAACTTCTACCATCAAGATGTCCTGTGTGTCCTTGATCCGTATCTGAATGAAAAAGAGATGAAGTGGCTCAAAAAGGCAACGAAACCTATCAAATTAGCCGTTTTTTCTGAACGAAAATAGCATCATATTTTTTTGACAGTCAAATAATTTGCAATACAAAGACATAAGAGTTTAGCCACGAATATACACGAATGGAACAGTAATAAATAAAAGGTATCCCTTGTTTTGCGAATTACGCATAAATTGCAATAACTGATTTATTCACTTCATTCTTGCTCTATTTTTATCTTTTTAAATTTGTTTTTGGCTTGCTTAGATCTGACTGCTACTGCTATTACGTAGGTAATGCCTGCAAATACCAGCGCATGTATCGGGGCAAGTATAAGTGACCCCAAAATCCACTCAAGAATACGGGAGTCAAGCTCTTTGAACATGGTCTCTATATTAGCTGTTTTTAACCATTTACCATTCAGCATATAGTGTCCAATTTCGATGCAGGCAATTGGAACTAATGGGGGCATGCAGATGTGTTGCATATTGACAGCAAGCATTTTATTTAGTCTTAGTTTGATACTTATATAGATTATAACAACTGTATGCATGCTGAATATAGGCAGTGTTCCTATAAAGATTCCTGTACCCGCCGCCATTGCAAGGGCACCTGGAGTGGCGTTCTCTTTTAACAGGTATTTGAGAAAACTTTTAGGATGCATAAGCAGCTCTTTTAGCTTCTCTTTTTGAAAATTGCGCGGGCATAGGCGTTTTTGAATAAACGGAAGTAATGTTTTGAATAATTCTCCGATACAAAAACGCGAAGCTGGCAGTTTCTTCTCTGTAAACTGAAGATTTTTGGATTCTGTACAGACTGGGACGATTTTATAGCCTGCCCGGGATGCGTTAATCAGAATTTTTAGGTATGTAATCGGATATTCAAAAAACTTTTCAGGAAGATAGGATATTAACTTTGTTGGATAGATTCTAAGATCATTGCGAAATTCGCAAATTAGTTCTCCGGTAAGAAGTTGCAGCATTGTTGTCACGCGATTATCTTCAGATGCACACTTATTCTCTGATGAGTTAAACGCAGTCACCAGTGAGGTTGCCATATCCTGATTCGGCATTGCATTCAGCATCGGCAGTAAAATATCCAGCTGACTCTTAGGTGGTAGTGTTACCATAAGTTCGCAACCATTATCTTCTGCGAACTTCGCAGTTTTTTTTAGTTCAGGGAAGTAATCGGACTTTTTACACTCAATTTGTTTTACAATAAATGTATGTTCAGAGTGGGGCGGAATATTCTGAGTATCAGTGTTATTAAATGTCAGCAGTAATATTTTCAAATTTAATATCCCCTGCTTTGGTGGAGGAGTGTGAGTCTCATAGGACGCTGCTCTTTTTTGCACGTCTTTTTATAGGTATTGGTGTAAATGAAGCCTTCCCGTTTGCAAGCTCATTAACGCCTAGTGAGAAGAGCAGGCTTTTTTTGCAACCAGCGGCTATATGCTGAATTAGGTGAAGTTTATTCTGATCCTGGCACTCCCATTTTTCCGCCTCTTTTACTACTTCTGTTGTCATATCTGGATTGATATTGATCAGCCCCCATCCGTCTGCTAACTCATTGGGTAGCACGGTACCAGTTGGAACTGCGAGGTAGAGGTAGTCGGCAACATGTGCACGCCTGATCTGTTCAAATCTACTGCCCTTATAGAGTGCGTGCTCAATCTCCTCAAGTTGTTTTAGGCATGTATGATATTTTCGTTTTTTTGTAAGCTTATAGTTCCAGCTCTCAAATTCGGGAAATAGCGTGTCGTTCTCTTTTAGCTCAGGCTCTTCGCGTCTCAGTATGGCTTCAATAGATGCCTTCTCTTTTTTCATTTTACGCAGAAGCGGCAGCAACTCTTCTTGTCGAGAGCAGTCGGGCCAGCACTGTTCACGGTTTTTTCGAATTTCGACAATTAGGGTTTTGGCTGGAGTCATAAGGCGTTTTTTTGAAGGAGAAGACCAGAATGCCGCGACATCCGAACAGTATTTTGATACTCTTGTCGGAACATTCAATGCCATTCCAGATGGTGTCTGGGGAATCAGCCATGCGAGAATCGCACGTTTCATTGCTCGTGGTTTCAGTTTTGGCATCTCTTGCTGATCAACTATAGTTGCAACTTCTGCTGCAATTGTCTCTGTTTTTTTAGGCGTAACACCCCTCTTATCCTGTTTAGATTCAGGAGTTGTCACTTTACTAAAGTTAAAGCTTAACTGGCTATTATTTTCCATACTGGTCATTCCATATTGTTAGAGTAGGTTCAAATTCCTTGAGAATATAACCTTAGCTCCACCTTAAGTCAACGCACTTATCTTGAATATTTTACTAAAAGTTTTAAAATCAATACTAAGAGAAGAGGTTTTATTGATTTGTCTTTTGCGAAATACGCAAAAAAAAACAATCGACAAAAAGGGATATCCCGAACCCAGATTTCGAAGAAAGATGGGTTAAAATAGCTCTAGCTGTTCAGGTGGTGGGGTTATTACATCTCTTACAGGGGCAAAACTTTTTCTGTGAATGGGGGTCGCTCCATATTTTTTAAGTGCGGCTACATGCTTTTTCGTGCCGTAGCCACTATGGCTTTCAAAGCCGTATTGTGGATACTTTTCTGCGTATTTCACCATTATTGCATCTCTGTGGGTCTTTGCTAGGATGCTTGCTGCCGCGATACTCGCAGATTTTGAATCACCCTTGACAATTGCTTCGCACGGAACAGGAAAATTGGGCACAGGTAGACCGTCAATAAGGGTGAATTCGCAATTTGTTAGGGCAATTACAGCATTTCTCATCCCTAAATAAGTTGCTTGAAGGATGTTTTTTTCATCTATAATTTTATGAGATATTTCCTGAATATTGTAGAGGACACCAGGTGTTGATATGATTATATCGTAAAGCAGTTCGCGTTTTTTTGCCGAGAGTTGTTTCGAGTCATTAACCACGGGGATTTGTGTGTGATCAGTGAAGATCACAGCCGCCACAACAACAGGTCCGGCAAGAGGCCCTCTGCCCGCTTCATCCACTCCAGCAACAAATTTTATCCCTTCATCCCACTTCTTACGCTCAAACAAAAGCATTTCGTCATTTATATCAAATAGATCGCTCATATGTTTTTTTTAATCTTTTGTATTAATTTACATTATTGCGTTGTAAAGAAATTTTTACGCTGTAAATGAGCAACAGAACTCGCGAATTGCCAGCTCTTCATTTACATTCCAGTTGAGATTCTGTAGGAGTGTTTCAGCTTTTTTTAGATTTTTCAATGCGTGCTCTTCATCCATATTAAATTTATGGACATCAATATGATGGTAGAGTTCAGGATTGGGAAGGTGTTCCTGATCTACCCCGCAGGCTGTTTCATAGGCTTGCGCGAACCAAGTATGTATAAGGCTTAGAAATATTTTGCGG
>JAUUYH010000105.1 GCA_030590505.1 Kiritimatiellota bacterium | reverse complement strand
TATTCTTTACTTTTAACAGATAAAATTAAAAATTTCTTATCAACCCAAAAATTAACTATACACTTTAAGCCAGTAAAATTCAAGAAGATCATTGATTCTTTTTATAAATGGAATTGCCTTTGCGTTAAAATCTTACCCGTGTTCATCGGAGTTCATCTGTGGATTAAATTGTGATATCATAGGGTATCATAGGGGACAGGTTGATTATCGCTCATTTAAAAAGCCCCCTCTAAGGGGACAGGTTGATAATCGTCTTTGGTGGGATTCAACTAAAGAAGCTTAATAAATTATGCAAAGTTACTATTTACAGAACGCTCAAAGCGTCTATATTGCTCTTTGTTTTGATACAGATAGATATCAAGAGAAAACAAAAGTCAGCAAATATTAATGGATCAATTATTTATAAAGGAGAACAAAATGGCAATTTCGACACTTCAGAAAGCCAGAGCTGCCTATGCAGCGAAACTACCGCCTGCACTCAGAAGCGGAGCATGTGTAACAGTAAGCGAGGGATCACCGACGGGTGCTGTTGCTGATGAAAAAAAGATTCAGGAACTATTCCCTAATAACTTTGGGAAACCAAAATTGACCTTTTCAGAGTCGGACCAGAGCGGATTAAATGCACCAATCAATGCTGGTGTAATTCTTTCCGGCGGACAGGCTCCTGGAGGACACAACGTTATAGCAGGGCTATTTGATGGTCTAAAGTCACTTCATGCCGACAGTCGGCTATTCGGTTTTCTTGGTGGACCTGGAGGTTTAATTGATAACAAATTCATTGAAATAACAGCAGAAATTGTAGACGCTTACCGCAATACAGGCGGTTTTGATATGATAGCTTCAGGTCGTACAAAACTTGAAGAGACTGAAGCTTTTGAACAGGCAAGAAAAAACTGCGAAGCACTTAACATCAAAACTCTCGTAGTTATCGGTGGTGACGACTCAAATACCAATGCATGCTTACTTGCAGAATACTATGCAAGCACAAATGCAGGAATCCAAGTTGTGGGATGTCCTAAAACTATCGATGGTGATCTAAAAAATGAATATATCGAAGCATCTTTTGGTTTCGATACTGCCTGTCGTGTTTACAGTGAACTGATCGGAAACATTGAGAGAGATGCGAATTCCGCAAGGAAATACTGGCACTTTATCAAACTTATGGGACGCTCCGCTTCTCATATCACTCTTGAAGCTGGCCTACAGACACATCCGAACATCACGCTCATAGGTGAAGAGGTACTTGAGAAAAAACAGACTATCGATGAAATTGTTAATGAAATTGCCGAAATTGTAATCAAACGCTCTAAAACAGTAGGAGACTTTGGTGTAATTCTAATTCCGGAAGGATTGATTGAATTTATCCCTGAGATGAAAATGCTTATTGCGGAACTCAACGATATTCTAGCAAACGAATCAGACGCCTTCGCAAATCTCAGAGGCCGTTCTGAAGAGCTGCAGTTTGTCAATCATCACCTAAGCAAAGAGGCATCTTATGTATTCAGTTCACTTCCTGTCACAATTCAGGTTCAACTGATGCTCGACAGAGATCCGCACGGAAATGTTCAGGTATCTCTGATAGAAACCGAAAAGCTCCTCGCGGAAATGGTTTCAATGGAGCTGTCCGAATTGAGTGCTGAAGGTAAATATGATGGTAAATTTACTCCGCAAACTCACTTCTTTGGTTACGAAGGACGCTGTGCCGCTCCATCTAACTACGATGCAGATTACTGCTACAGTCTCGGTTATACAGCAGCGGCAATTGCAGGAACTGGAAAAACCGGTTTTATGTCTTCAATTCAGCATACCAATAAACCTGCCGAGGAGTGGATCTGCGGCGGAATTCCAATTACCATGATGATGAATGTCGAGAGAAGACACGGCGAAGATAAACCTGTTATCCAGAAAGCACTTGTTAAGCTTGACGGCAACCCGTTTATTACCCTTCAACGCAACAGAGCAAAATGGGCAATTGAAACAGACTACGTATATCCTGGCCCGATTCAGTACTTCGGTCCGACTGAAGTATGCGACCAGATAACTAAAACGCTAGAACTCGAAAAAGCGTAAAATAAAGATATTATACCGCAAGCGGTAGAGGTCTTGTATTTCTTTTATTGACGACTCAACCTTAATCGAAATGCTAAGATTTCACCCGCGTAAAGTATAGCAGTGTATGATTCCCTTCATGCACTGCTTTTTTTTGTCATCTTAACCTAAGGCAGTATAAATAAATAACCTATTCATTTCGCACAGGAATCAAATAAATTGCCTCAGGCTTGAGGTATTCTAATAGTCAGAGTATCGCCATCATAATGTAATTTTATTCCTTCCGATTTTGCTGCCCCTGGGAGAGCAAAGGAGTTCTGAAAACTGCTGGATGATGAGATGTATGAATATGAACCTTGTCCAGAATTAGTGGACTCCTCTTTTTGCACACCAGATACAGTCAATATATTACCAGAAACTCTTGCTTGAATTTCATCTTTATCGAGCCCAGGAATTTCTAACTGCACAACATAGTTTTGATTTTTATCAATAGATATTACTGGAGGCTTGCTCCGACTTAGCCCCTGCTGTGACATTGATGGAAAAGATGCATTAGTATTCATATTTGCGAGCATCGCATTCATTAGCCCCTGCATTTGTGCCATTCCCGCATCATTGTTATTATTCCCCGTATTGATCATCATATTAGGAGATATATTCTGCGATGCGGTTTGTTGTTGCTTAGGAGCAAGCTTCGTACCTAATTGTATATTTTGATTCCTAGATAAATTCGGAAGGGGCCTCATTATCTGTTGTTTTTTTTGCAATATGGGCGTCTGATTTTGCGTATTTGAAGATCGTGCATTAATAGAACGCGGGACTAATTGTACACTCTTTTCTTCAGTTTTGTTGGCTACTTCTGCTGCTGCTCCATTCTCCTTATTTCCCTGATAGGTGATGATAAATTGCGCAATCACTACTACCATAAGTATCGCAACGGTTACTTTCCAGAAATAGTTTCTTGGTTGTTTCTGATCTCTCATAATGTACCTCCTTATAAATTCTTATTAATTTTCCTACTCCTTACAAGACTCTTTTAAACAATAAAAGTTCCATTATATTTGTAAAAAAATGTAGAAGGCAGAATTTATACCGCAAGCGGTAGATATCTTGTCTTTCTTTTGCTAGCTAATTAAGTTTAAAGAAAATGTTAAGATTTCATCCGTGCAAAGTGTACCACAACCATTCTAGAATTTCTTTATATTTTAGTACAGATCTAAAAAGCGGACAGTACAATTATCCAAAATACAATTTAACTCCACACAATTTAAGTCCATTAATTACAAGTGAATTGGCAAAAGAAAAGATATGGCCTGCAGAGACAAATACGATAATAATAATAAAAAAGTAAGCTCCGTTAAGAAATTCTGAAGATGTCGTTTTTAGTGCTGGAAAAAATGACCTCAAAATCCCAAAACCGTCAAGAGGCGGAGCTGGAATCATATTTAAGACAAAAAGAACAAGGTTTAATATAGCCCCAGTACCCAAGACCCGTACAAGGAAAAGATTTACCTCTCCCCCCTCACCGACTTTATAAGTTATAACAATACCGACAAAAAAGATTAGCGCCAATATCAGATTAGTCAACGGACCAGCAAAGGAGACCATTGCTTCACTGTAACGCCCCTTAAGTTTGGACGGATTCACGGGAACCTGTCCGAAGGCTATTCCAATAACAAAAAGCAAGATCAGTGAAAAAAACCCCATCTGCTTAAGAGGATTTAAGGTCAAGTGCCCCCTCTGTTTCGCTGTATCATCCCCCTGCCAAAGTGCAGTACGTGCGTGCATATACTCATGACAACATACCGAAAAAACAACAATCAAAACCCGCAGCATTGCAAATTCAGGATCATTTTTAAAAGCTTGTGAAAACCACATAGTTCAACTCCATTTTTTTATTGGTGGTGAAAAGATCGGACGAGCCGATAATTCAGAGCGGATAATATCAACCATATAACAACCTTGTCAAACAACAACCTTAATAATTTATCAACTATCTGAAAATCTGAGATAGCTCGAAAAGCGTAGGCAGGTCTCGGTTCTGCATTCTTACCCATAGTTCGAAGCTTCTTTATAAAAATTACGCACTGTTTATTGATATTCACGGTTGACATAAATAAGTTATGATATAACGTAAGCAACTTATTAGATAATTATTAGGAATCAACTCCTCTATTTTGAGGATAAAAGGAAAACATATTATGGCAAAAGAGAAGATTACAGATAAAGCTAAGCAGAAACAGCAGAATGAGGTCTTTAAAAATTCAGTCGATGATTTTGATAGATTTGAAGATTTTTTCAGCACGAACCTAAAAACTATAATCAAGACATTTATTGCAGTTGCAATTATCGTCGCAATTATCGCAGTAGTTTACACCAAAATTGAACAGAAAAAGCAGAAAATTGCTACCGAATTAACTACAGCAAAAACTGTAGATGAATTAAAGACAGTAACCTCCAAGTATAAAGATAGTATTGCTGTTTATCCTGCACGTCTAACGCTGGGAACACTCTACTTCAATGATGGAAAGTTTGAGGAAGCACTTGAAGTTTATAAAAAACTGGCAATTGACGCCCCTGCTGGTGAATCAAAAAACCGTGCAAGCCTAAATGTGGCATATACGCTTGAAGCTATGAACAAACCAGACGAAGCAGCAGATAAATTTGCAATGATAGGAGCTAATCCTACACTTCCTGAATATATTCGCGGCGAAGCCAACTTCTCTGCTGGTCGTATCTATAATGCAGCAGAACAAGACACGAAAGCTAAAAACTGCCTTAAGTTGATAAATTTTAAAAACGCAGGCATGTGGGCTGCACAGGGAGAAAAACTCCTTCAACGCATTAACTAAAAAAGGGGGCTTCACCGTCCCCGAACGTAGTGACGGATTATTCTCATTCGTGGGTAATCCTAATGGGCGAGGTCTTTCCGTTCAGGCACTATCTAACATTCTCTGCAATCTCTTTATCATTAAAAAGAGTAACAGCTGCAACCGTGCAGATTGAGATATAAAACACAGTATAGACTCCAGTCCAACCTACATACTCCCATGGAATCGTCTGCTTATTTGTTAGTGCATCAGCCATCCAGAAAAACTGCCAGTTAGGAATTATAGCATAAAGGATAGCGGAGAATGATAATGTTCCTGCTGATGCTCCCAAAAAATAGTCCGCCACTAGCCCAAAAAAGAAGAGCAGTGAACTTATCAGTAAATTTGCTACCAGATCCAGCTTGGTGGATAACATAACAGTTATGGCAACCATTATCCACACAGCAAAAAACAGCAATAACTGTGCTGAAATCACCTCTGTATGTAGGCTAATAAGTTTTCCTTGGACTGGGATAAAATGGACAACTGCCAAAGTAATAGGTAACAGAATAGAAATCGACATAATAGATGATGCTGAGAAAGATTTTTTGGCATAAAAGTTACGCAAAGCCCCCCATCCCATACCTGCAACAATCATTCCATAGTAGATATAAAAAGTCAAATACTCAAGATCAAACTGATCTTTCGCAACTCTCAAGGAAATCAATGTCGAAATATTACATATAGCGACAAAGAGAGTTATAGCCACCAAAATACCGGCAACCTTTGCAAGAATAAAACTCCATCGCGATACAGGCTTAGAGAGAAGCAGTAGTACCGTTCCATTATTTATTTCACGCGAGATAGCACTACTTGAACAGAAAACTGCTATAATCAAACCGAAAAGAAGAGTTGTCGCCATTGAGCTGTCAACAACAAGTTTCAACTGTTCATGAAAAACAAATAGAGATACTGAAGGAAAAAGGCCTATAACCATTATTGCGCCTAGAAAAAGGAGAAAGAAGATAGGTTCCCTGATGCACTCCCTAAAAGTATTTCGAGCAATATGAAAAAAGTTGCGCATCTATAAATTATTTAGGAATAACCTCAGTTTCATCAATCAACTGTGGCTCATCTGTGATATTTGGCTCAATTATAGGAGCATCAATGACTTCAGTATTTGCATTATCATCAATGATGATTGTATCGTCTATAATTATTGTATCTTCGCTGCTCGCCTCGTCAATAATCTCAAGAGGAATATCATCCTCTTTAGTAAATGTCGCATCACCTAGTGCAGGATTTCCGGGACGGTAAAGATCTCCGCTCAGAATTTTTGCCTCATACTTAGAAAAACGTCTCTTCAAATAAGTGAGATTCAGAATTCTTGATGCTGTATCCGCAATCTTCGTCCAACTCTTATTGGTGATAGAAATTACAGTCTGGTTTGAATCAATGGCATTCAGATACTTAGAAGGCACGTAGCTTTTATCTCCAAGTACAACAATCTTTTTCGGCTTCAAATACTTGATAAAATCTGTTAGATCATCAAACTCAACCGACATCGTCTTATCCTTTGCTGGCAGAAAAAATATTTTGCCGTCTGAATCAGATGGAATAAGCAGAATAGGCTGTTTAGTTTCACACTGAATCAAATCTGCTAAAAGCAGAGGCATTCTGTAATTCCCTACAACAATGAGGGTTTCAACATTTTTTTCCGGCATCTTGTACGGCCTAGTCCAATTCCAGGAACCAGCATAAACAGGTAGAAGTGATGCAACAACAAGTACAACGAACATGGTCAATTTCATAACAGTTCTCTTTTTCATAGGTCAATCTGCCTTTTTTTTATTAAATTTAGCTTTTTTTATACGTAAAATCATGTAATATAGGACATCCGCAAAATTGCAGAAATCATATTAAGTCTATATATTAACTGTAATCAGGTCAATTTCAATACAGGTGTGTAAAAATGATAAATAATTTTCTAAATAAGTCTAAAAATCCGCTTCGTGGGGCACTTTTCATAAGCGGAAGTGGCAGTAATGCCGAAAAGATCATCGAATATTCAAAAAAAATTGCATCAAAAAACTGGAATCCTGTTGTTATAATCACTGATAAACCTGAAAAAAGCAGAGCAATTGAGATTGGTTCATCATTTAATATTCCTGTTCTTGCTATGGATATTAAAAAATTTTATAACGAACGTGGTGAAACAAGAATCTCTATCATGACTAAACGTGGACAGGAGATCCGCGAAGAGTGGACTAGCAATCTACGAACAGAGCTCCAGCCTTATAAAATTGATTTCGGCATACTTGCTGGCTTTGTACTGATGACTAATATCACAAATGATTTTCCATGCCTGAATATTCACCCAGGAGACTTAACTGTTGAAAAAAATGGAGAACGTATCCTTGTAGGGCTTCACACTATACCAATTGAAGCGGCAATATTAGAAGGAATTACATCAATGCGTTCCAGTGTCATTATTGCACAACCCTATACCGCAGGAGGCGGTGGAATGGATTCTGGCCCCATTCTTGGAATATCGACTCCTGTTAAAATTGATTTTGGTGAACACTCCCTTAATTCCTTAATCTCCTGTGCCGAGCAGCGTCCTAAACAAAGACCAGTAGGTGGCTACAAGGATCTTCTTGAAGAAATTGCCAAAAAAAATCAGGAACTGCTGAAAGTCGATGGTGACTGGGTCGTTTTCCCACAGGTGATTGAGGACTTTGCCGCAAGTAAATTCGGATACGATTCGCCAGAAACACTCTACTACAACTCAGAGGACTCTTGGAATAAAATTTCAACAGTGGAATATGGCATTCTATCAAAACAGATGAGAACAGAATAAAATGAATAAAATGAATAAAATGAATTTTGTAGCACTAAAAAAAGAGATTTTGGATCGTTTGAAAAATGATCTGCCGTAGTGACTTTTGCCAGTGACTCAAAAAAATAGGAACTATTTAATATGAAATTATTTCTAATTGCTATAATAGCAAGCTGGACCCTCTCAATCGCACTATCGGTGGAGAAACAAAAAGCCTCTCAGGCAGAAGTTACCGCTGCCTTTAATAATGATTGCAAAAAACTACTGATTTTAAATATCAAAAAAGCAAGTAAAACTATCTATGGTGCTATATATACATTTACAAACAAAGATATCGCACAAGCTTTTATCACTCAGGCAAACAAAAATGTGCAAATTTACCTAAAAATAGATAAAGAACAGGCAAAATTCAATTACACTAAACGATTAATCTCCATGATGCGCAAAGTGGGAATTAAAATAACCCTGATCGCCATGAAAAAAAGTGATTATATGCACAATAAGTTTGCTATCATTGATAAACAAATTGTCATAACTGGAAGCTTCAACTGGACAATAAATGCCTCAAGAGATAATTATGAGAATATTGTCGCAATACAATCAAAAGAGATCGCTGATCAGTATATAAAAGAATGGGATAAATTGAAATAAATCAATTTTTCCCATGATTTTAAAAATAAATCATTTTTTTTTGATATTTTGATTGAAATCAGCTTCAAATTTTGCTTTTTGCTGATATATTACAACTTCTTCGAATAAACTATTCGTTGAATTCGTGTGTATTAATTTTATAACCAACTAAGAAAAAAGGGGTTACAAAAAATGGATCGTTTTTTAAAGAAGGAAAGGAACCTGCTGTTATTGACTGCTACACTACTGATTAGCGTCTTTGTAGGTTGTAAGACAGATGATGGTGAGACCCCGACTCC